>NZ_JBDPLV010000068.1:0-59992 GCF_039871605.1 Acrocarpospora sp. B8E8
CGCCGCTACATCCGGTCCGGTGGTGGTGCGGAGTCCGGAGAGGCAGGGCAGGGGAAACGCGCCGCTACATCCGGTCCGGTGGTGGTGCGGAGTCCGGAGAGGCAGGGCAGGGGAAACGCGCCGCTACATCCGGTCCGGTGGTGGTGCGGAGTCCGGAGAGGCAGGGCAGGGGAAACGCGCCGCTACGTCCGGTCTGCCGGGGGTGGGGGGTCGGGGAGGGGTAGGGCGAAGGCGACGGCCTTGCCGCCGGTGACTCGGTTGGTCGTGGAGATCTTGGTGGGGTAGGCGCCGCACCAGCCGCGGGACAGCCGGTGTACGACGTCCAGGCCGCGGCCCGACTCCAGCAGCAGCGGGTCGGGGATGGCGTCGATCTGATCGAGGGTCAGATGCACGGCCCCCGGTCCGGGGATCGCCGGTAGGGTCTCCGAACCGTCGACGACCTCGCACACCACCACCGGGGGGCTCCGGTAGAGGCGGAGTTCGAATGGCCCGCAGGCGTGGCGCAGCGCGTTAGTGACCAGTTCCGAGACCATCACCACGCCGTCGTCGATGGCGTCATTGCCCAGGCCCAAGCCGGTCAGCACGCCCCGCATGAGATCACGGCTGCGCATCACGGCGCGTGATCCCTCGGCCAGTGGCCAGGTGGCGATCGATGCGGCCCGGTCCAAGCCGGTCTCCGCGAATCTTATGAGCGGCGAGGCGAGCGCGGACTCCGTCCCTCTCACACGGTCCCTCTCACACGTCGATCTCCCGGGCATACGCGCGGCTGGACAATCCAAATGTGCGGAACGTCCTAAGTATCTATCGGTTTCGGCCCGCGATGCAAGATGACCAAGCCTCCGAAAACCACGAAGAGCCGGGGGTTCCGGCTCTTCGCGAAACTCGGCATAACGTGGGGAAACTTGGGTCAACCTGGGGAAACTCGGAAACGACTGGTGAGGGGGTCAGCTCAGGTCGTATTCGCCGTCCTTCACCGCGTCGACGAAGGCACGCCATTCCGATGGGGTGAACTCCAGCACGGGACCGCGCCCGCGCTGTTTGGAGTCGCGCACGCCGACAACGCCGTCGGCGCCGCCGATGCTGGCGACCTCGACACAGTTGTCCCCGCCGCTGGAGCGGCTGGACTTGCGCCAGTTGGTGAACTTGCTGTTCTGGTTCATGAACCGTCTCTCGGACAACGGCTAATTCTGGACTGTACAAAAGTGTCGCATGTTCAGATTGTGGTCGTGCACGCTTGAACCGGACGTCTCAGCGGCCTTGCCCGGCACGCCATACAGATGGATACTCGGCACGATCTAGAACCTCGGACCGTATGGAACCCGGAGATATCCAGCCGGACGGACAGACAAGGGGTCGGACAGGTGTCTGACAGCCACGAGTCGGAACCCATCAGGATCGACACCACCGCGGCCCACTCGGCCCGGGTGTACGACTACTGGCTGGGCGGCACCACCAACTTCGCCGCCGACCGCGCCGCCGGCGACGCCGTGCTCGCCGCCCGCCCTGGGCTCCGCTACAGCGTCCAGGCCAACCGCGCGTTCCTGGTCCGGGTCGTGCAGTGGCTGGCCGCCGACATGGGCGTACGGCAGTTCCTGGACATCGGCACCGGCATCCCCAGCAAGAACAACACCCACGAGGTCGCTCAGGCGGTCAACCCGGCCACCCAGGTGGTCTACGTGGACAACGACCCGATCGTGCTCGCGCACGCGCACGAGTTGCTGAAGTCCACCCCCGAGGGCGCCACCGACTACATCAACGGCGACCTGCGCGACACCGAGAAGCTGCTCCGCGGGGCGTCCAGGACGCTGGACTTCAGCCAGCCGGTGGGGATCCTGCTGCTCGGCGTCATGCATCACATCCCGGACGAGCACGACCCGTACGGGATCGTGGCCCAGCTGGTCGCCGCGGCGGCCTCCGGCAGCTACCTGGTGATCTCGCACCCGGCCAGCGACCTGCTCCCGGACACCCAGGGCGAGGCGTCCAAGCGCTACAACCAGCATGTGGCCACCGGGCAGCGGCTACGCTCCCGGGAGGAGGTCGCCCGGTTCTTCGACGGCCTGGAGCTGGTCGAGCCGGGGCTGGTCCAGTGGCACCAGTGGCGGGCCGGGGACGGCTCTCCCGATGGCGCGATCACCGGCCACAGCGGCGTGGCCAGGGTGCCATAGAACGTTCGGAGGATGCCGATGATCAGTCCTTATGTGCGGCGGCTGCGGCTGGCCACCGAACTCCGGCACCTGCGGGTCAGCGCCCAGCTCACCCACGAGCAGCTCGCCAAGCGCATCGGGCTGCCGCGCGCGCAGATCTCCCGGCTGGAGAACGGCCATGTGGTGGACCTCGCCGACATCATGGCCATCCTGGAAGAGCTGGGCGTGCACGGCGAGCGGTGGACGCAGATCATCACCATCGCCCGGGAGGCCGGGGAGCGCGGCTGGTGGGAGTCGAACAAGGCGATGGGCGAGCGGCAGGCCCTGTTCGCCGACCTGGAGGCGGGGGCGGAGACCATCCGCGAGTTCCAGATGACCTTCCTGCCCGGCCTGCTGCAGACGGCCGAGTTCACCCGGGCCCGGGCCGAGACCGACCGCAGGGACGGGGCGGACGGCTACAAGCCGGACAAGGCGGCCGAAGCGCGCCTCGGGCGCCAGCGCATGCTGCGCCGCCCGGGCGGGCCGAGCTACGAAGTGATCATCGATGAGGTGGCCGTGCGGCGCCGTGCGGCGCCTCTGGAAGTGGTGCAGCAACAGCTTTATCACCTTGCGGCTACCGTCAACGGGGACCCGAAGATCACCCTGCGGGTGCTGCCCATCGACGCGGTCATCGACGGCTACAGCCTGCCGCGGTCGGCCTTCTCGATCTACACCTTCGCCGATCCCGGCGACCCCACCGTGGTGGCCGTGGACACCGTCACCGACGATCTCGTCCTGACCGAGCCGGACGCCGCGACCCGCTACGAGACCCTTTTCACCCGCATCCGGGCGGCCGCGCTGACCCCGGACGAGAGCCTGCAGTTCCTGATCAAGGCGGCTCGAAACCTACCGAATGGGCATAGCTCCGCGTAACCAGGAGCAGGTTCGGAACGTTCCCACGCCGCGATCGCGCCGTGGCGGCGGGTGACGCCCCCGGAACGCCGGGAATCGGCCCTCCCCTATCGCCGCCGACCGAATCCGCAGGTCATCGCGGCCCCAGTTATATTTCCCGGGTTAACTACCGCCCCTGGCAAACTCGAATGCAATTCCCGCTTTATATCCCGGGCATTCAAGTTCTCTATAGAACTTCGCGCTTCGCAAAAAATGGGGTCTACCCATTCAGGTGGCCCGCATGTAAGCATGTCGTCAATTGACTCCGGGTCGAAAGGCGTGTCAAGTGACAGTGTCCGAGGCCCTGGGTGACCGCCTCCGGCAACTCCGCAAGGAGGCGGGCCTGACCCAGGATCGATTGGCGCGGCGCGCACATGTTAACGACAGTTACATCTCTCTGATCGAGACGGGACGGCGGGTTCCGTCGCCCGAGGTGACGGCGGCATTGGCGGCCGAACTCGGGTGCACGGCGGAATACCTGCTCTACGGGAAGGCGGGAATCCCGGTGCAATACTCGGTCGAGACACGGAGCGCGGCCAACCGCCGGCTGCTCCGCCCGCTGAAGCGCCCCCTGGCCGGGTTCCGCCCTGGTGACAAGGTCGAATACCGCCAGTCGGGGGCGCTGCTGATGATCACCTACATCCGCCGGGTGGGCGAGAGCGCGGTGCCCGGTCAGTGAAGCTTGACAGCGACTCCACCCAGGATGTGACCGGGGACGTAATCAGGCGCGGACGCGCCGGGGACGTCCCCGTTCGGGTGCCAGTCCTGCACCGGGACGACCCCGGGGTGCAGAATGTCGAGCCCGTCGAAGAACTGAATGATCTGAGCCCGGTCGCGCGGATAAAGCGGCTTGTTGGTTCGATTATATATTTCGAGAATTCGCTCTTCGTCTTCTTGATTGGCCACATCCCCGTGTTTACTGTGAGATAAGACCAGATAACTTCCCGGCGGCATCGCGCGCATAATACGGCCCACGATGTCATGCGGATCGTCAGCGTCGGAGACATAGTGCAGGACAGAAGTGAGGATCACGCCGACCGGCCCGTCGAAATTGATCATTTCGTTCAGGCGGGGATCGGCCAGGATCTTTTCGGTCGCGCGCATGTCGCCACTGGTGGCCACCGTGTTGCCGTCGGAGAGGATCGCCTGGATGTGGGCGAAGACGATCGGGTCGTTGTCGACGTACACGACCCGGGCCCCCGGCGCCGCCGCCTGGGCCATCTGATGGGTGTTCTCCCTGGTCGGGAGGCCACTGCCGATGTCGAGGAACTGCCTGATCCCACGCTCGGCGAGGTAGTTCACGGCACGCTTGAGGAACGCCCGGTTCCCCACCGCGACGTCGGCGGCGTCGGGCGCGACCTTGAGGAGTTCCTCGGCCGCGACCCGATCGGGAGCATGGTTGTCGCTCCCACCGAGTAGATGATCATAGATTCTGGATGCATTCGGACAGTCATGGTCGAACACGTTCTGCCGCTTCATGTAGTCACCCTCGCCGGTGCCCATTGAGCTAGCGTTTGATCACTTTCACCGATCAACCATAGCAACCCACGCTATTCACGTCAGGTGTGGATCATGTGGTCATGCCATCCGGAGTTTCCCCGCGAACGACATGAACGTGCCTTGACCGTCGCGAGTATATGACTACATGCCCGACATAGCCGATAATTCCGAGGGAAGAATTTTTCCTTTTCCGGGTGGGCCGAATCCGCATTTCCGGCCGTACTGGATTACCAGCCCCGAGCGGCCCTCCGGGCCTCCTGCGCCTCGACCTGGAACCCCAGGTTCTCCAGGTCCGCCGCAGCCTGCTCAGCCAGCTTCCTGGCTTCGTCCAGGGAGCCCTGAGCTGCGTGCATGGCGGCGATCCTGACCCGGCAGAGGGACGGCCGCCGGTCGTCGGCGGCGATCTCGAACAGGCCGGCCGCGCGGGTGTAGCGGGTGATCGCCTCGGCGGGGCGGTCCAGGCCCGCGAGGGCGTCCCCGGCGAACTCCTCGAAGGCCGCCTCGGCCAGGATGTCTCCGGTCTCCTGGCCCAGCACGCGGCCGTGATCGCACAGCTCAAGAGCTTGATCGTGATGACCCGCGGCGATCTTGACGGCGATCAGCGTGTCCAGGGCGAGGCACTCGTAGACGCGCTCGCCGCTCTCCCTGGCCAGCTTCTCGGCCCGGGTGTGCGCCGACTCGCAGAGCTGGATCGCCTCGTCGTGGCGGCCCTCGGCGGCGGCCACCAGGCCGAGCACCCGCAGGCAGGCCACCTCGGAGGGCGCGTCCTCGACCTCGCGCGCCAGCTTGAGGCCGCGCTCGGCGTCCGCGGCGGCGGCGTCGAAAGTGCGCTGCCGGTGCCCCACCAGGGCCCGCCAGGCCAGCGACCTGGCCACCCCTTCGGCGTTCTTGACCTGCTCGAAGGCGTCCAGGCTTGCGGCCAGCAGCTGGACCGAACGCGGCTCGTCGCCGGGCTGCCTGGCCACCACGGCGGCCAGGCGGAGCCGGGCCTCGGCGGCCAGCCGGGTGTCCTCCTCGGCCAGCGCGGCGGTCATGACCCGCTCCCACATGTCCTCGGCCTCGCGGTGGCGGCTCTGGTGGCACAGGAACGACGAGAGCCGCAGGGCCAGCCCGTACGCCAGCCGGTAACGCCTCTCCTCGCAGGCCAGGCGGATCGCGGCCAAGATATTCGCACATTCGGCGATGAACCAGACACCAGGGCCGGAATCGATCAGGTGCCGGGCCTCGTCAGGGGCGAAAAGTTCCACGTTCAGCCGGGCGGGGCGAGGAAAGTGTGGCTCTCCGGGTAGGCGGGCGTCGGCCCGGTCCACGAGTTCCAACCAGCCGAGCAGCAGCCGCTCCACGGCCAAATCCCGCTCGCTGATGTGATCCTGCAGCTGCGCCTCGGCGTAGTCCCTGAGCAGGTCGTGCTGCCGGTAGCGGGGCTGCCCGACGGTGCCCGCGCTGACGGTGACCAGCAGGCTCCGGTCGGACAGCGTCTCCAGCAGCTCCTCGGCCTCCAGGGTGCCCAGCAGCATGGCGATCAGCCAGACCGGGAAATCGCCTGGCCCGGCCAGGGCGAGCACCCGGAACGCCTGCTTGGCGGGCCCGGGCAGGGCGTCGTAGCTGTCGGCGATGCTGGCGCTGACGGTCATCTCGTTGGCCCGCAGCGCGCGCAGCCGGTCGCTGAGCCGCCCGGCGAAGTAGGCGATCGGCCAGTTGGGCTGGGCGGACAGCCGGGCGCCCGCGATCCGCACGGCCAGCGGGAAGCCGCCGCAGGCGGCCATCACCTCGTCGGCGGCCGCCGGCTCCGCGGCCACGCGGTCGGCCCCGATGATCTCTTCGAGCAGGCGCAGGGCCTCCTGGCGCCGCAGCGGTTCCAGCCGAAAGGGACGGATACCGGCCCCGCCCGTGAGGTAGGCCCGGGACGTCACGATGACCGCGCACCCGGCCGTACCAGGCAGGAAGGGCTGGACGTGCTCGGCGCCGGCCGCGTCGTCGATCACCACGAGCACCCGGCGGCCGGCCAGCATGGACCGGAACAGCGCGGCCCGCTCCCCCGTGCTGGCGGGCAGGCTGTCGGCCGGGGCGCCCATGAAGGCCAGCAGCTCGCCGAGCACCTCGGCGGCCTCGCGCGGGTGCGCGGACATCCCGGCCAGGTGGATGTAGATCTGGCCGTCGGGGAAGGCGGCGCGCAGCCGGTGCGCGATGTGGATGGCCAGCGCGGACTTGCCCACCCCCGGCGGGCCGATCAGGGAGGCGATCGGCACGCCCGTCACGTCGGGTCCCGGGGTCAGGAACTCGGCCACCCTGGCCACCTCGTCCTCCCGGCCGGTGAAGTCGATCACGTCGGGCGGGAGCTGGGCCAGCGGCGGGGGCGGCGGCGCCTGGGCGGGCGCGGCGGCGGCCGGGGCGGGCGCCCTGGTGTCCAGCACCAGGGCCTCGTCGTCCACGTCGATGGCGTCCCTGAGCTGGCGCAACGCCTGGCCGGGGCCGCTGCCGGCCTCGCGCAGCAGCAGCGCGGAGACCGTGTCGAAGTGCCGGAGCGCCTCCGCCCGGTAGCCGGAGCGGTACAGGGCCGTCATCAGCAGCGCGTGCAGCTGCTCGGAGAACGGGTCCTCGGCGATGCCGCGGCGCAGGTCGCCCAGCACGTCGCGGTGCTCGCCGAGGTGGATGCGCTCGCGGAAGAGGGAGATCTGGGCGGCTCTGCGCTCGAAGACCAGCTCGTCGCGGAGCAGCCGGAGGCGGGCGGTGTGGTCGGGCAGGTCGGCCAGCGGGGGCTCCCCCTGCCCCCAGAGGTTCAGCGCCTCCTGGAGCGTGCGCACGGCCTCCTCGTGCTCGCCCCGGCGGACCGCCTCGGCGCTGTCGGCGACCAGGGCGCGGAACCGGTGGGCGTCCAGGGTGTCGGCGGGCTCGAACTCGATCCGGTAGCCGCCGGAGCCGCCGGCGGGGATCCGCCCGGGCAGCACCCGGCGCAGCTGGGACAGGCAGGTCTTGAGCGAGCCGTCGCGGGCATATCCGTCACCCCAGACGGCCTCCATCAACTCGCCCGGTGACAAGCCCTGCTCACCGGCCAGCAGAAGCGCGCACAGAGCCCTTCTCTTGATCGGCGAAATGGCCAGCGGGCCGCCCTCATCCGGGATCACTTCCAACCGGGTCAAGATCCGGAAGTGCAACGCCTGGGCCCCCAATCCGCTCGGAGGTACGCGCGATCAACATGACATTCAGCGGGAATCCGTTGAAAAGCGCGTAGTGGAGATACTACTGCCTTTCTGTCTCCAGGCCATGACTAAACGCTGACTGGCTTGCAACCTTCCGATTACCGCTCCTGGATAGCGTTCAACTCCCCGGACAGGCAGGAGTTTCCCTCATGTCACCAGGGCGCGCATCTGATCCCATCCGTATCTCGGTCCGACTGCTTCTAACTGGCGAGGGAAGTGCCGGAGCCGAGAAAGAACTAGTCACAATATATAATTTTGGTCAAGCCTTAAGGGTGCCTTAATGCTGAAGAGGAGGCGCTGAAGTGGGCGACTGGGAGGTCTCGCCAGATCCTCGCGGCCCGGCACTGCCTGACGCCGAACCCCCGCCAGGCCGTTTCGTCGTGGACGGTCACCCCATGCACGGGGTGTACCGGCGGCCCACCAAGGCCGCGTTCTGCGATCTTCTCGTCACCTGGAACGGCCATCGGCTGTGGCAGGGCGAGGAAGCCGCACGCTTCACCGTGGACGCGTCCCCGCTACTCAGCATCTGGAACCTCGTCTACGCCGACGACTACGCCGCCTCCGGCTGGCTGGTCCGCGCCCGGGCCGACCAGGCGGGACGGAGCCTGCAGTGGGCGAGCCCGGAACCGAGCGGGCGGGCCAACTGGATCGATCTATGGAAGGCACGGGCCCTGCTCGACGGCCTGCTGCCCTTCGCCCGGCTGACGCTGCCGGAGTCCGACGCGCTGCGCTGGTGCGCCGCCGCCGGGCGGGCCGGCGTGATCGCCAACATCACCCGGGACGTCCCCGCGGACCCGCTGGCCGAGGCCGGCAACGATCTGCTGCTCGTCACCGCGTCCCGGGACGAGACGTACGGGCGGCTCTTCCCGATCGACGCGATCATCGACGGTTACCGCGAGGTGCTGCCGAAGGCGATCGCGGAGCGGGAGATCGAGTCCCTGGAGTATCACCGCACCCTGTCGCTGGCCACCTACGTGGCGGCGCACTGCCAGCTGGACGAGGTGGGCGGCGCGGTCCGCGGGCTCACCCTCGGCTATCCGGTGGCGGTGACCGTGGCGCAGATCGTGGACGACGCCTTCCCGCTGACCGACCCGGACGCGATCACGGCGACCGGGCGCGCGGTGCCGTACCGGCTGGAGGGAGCGGATCCGGTGGACGGCGAGTTCCAGCTGGAGATCCCGTCCTGCCCGTACTCGTCCCACGCGCACGCGCGGCTGCGTGACCCGCTGCCTGCCATGGGCGCCGAGCTGGTCGAATTCGTCCGCGGAAACTGGTCGCCGGAGTTCCTTCCCGGATCTGAGGTGAATTCGCTTGAGGAGCTGTCCGGGCGGACTTACGTCCTGTCGGTGGCTTATGTGCATTACCTCGTCTCGCGCGCGTTCGAGGCGCGCCCGCTCGATTCCGAGGTGCACGCGTATATCTGCTGCCTGCTCCGGGATCTCGGGCACGAGCCCCGGCAACTCGTCAACGAGGTCAGGCTCATGGAACGCGCCGGGCTCCGGGGGAAATCTTGACAGGTCGCATTGACAGGTGCCGATGACCACGCCAGCGCTTATGACAGATAAGGGATGTTCCGTCCGGGAATGCCACCGGACCGTCCTGGCCCTTGGCGTTTGCGCGCAGCATTACTACGGCGCGCCCGACAAACGCTCGACGTGCTCGGCCGACTGCGACCGCCAGGTGCACCGGCGCGGCCTGTGCACCTCGCATTACCGGGTCTGGCGGCTCGCCGTGGCGTCCCCGTGCTCCATCGAGGGCTGCGAGCGCCCGGCCGCCGACAGCGGCATGTGCGGCCTGCACGTGCAGCGGGTCCGCAAGTCCGGCCGGCCCGGCGAGGCGGCCTCGCGGCTGCGCTCCACCGACGGGCTCTGCGGCGAGGACGGCTGCGAGTTGAAGATCTTCACGCGCGGGCTGTGCCGGGGGCACTACCTCGCGCACGGGCTGCCGTGCTCGATCGACGGCTGCGAGAAGCCGGTGGTAGCCCGCAAGCTCTGCGGCATGCACTACGCGCGACTGTCGAAGACCGGCGACCCGGGGGACGCGCGCCCACGCCGTGCCCGGCAGAGCGAGCGCCCGGCCGAGCCGCGCGATGAGCGGCCGGAGGCGAACCGGCACCTGTGCGCGATCGAGGAGTGCGGGCGGGCGGTGTGGAGCCGCGGGCTGTGCGGCATGCACTACCAGCGCCGCCGCGCCTACGGCGATCCCACCCGGGTGCCGCCGCGCTGGGAGCGGCGCCCGTGCGCCGTGGAGGGCTGCCAGGAGCGGGCCAGGGATCTCGGCCGCTGCCCCCGCCACGCGGCCCAGCTGCGCCGCGAGCGGATCAGGGAGCGCGCCGCCAAGGCGCCGCGGCCCGAGGCGGTCATGGCGCTGGCCGAGGCCGCCGAGGCGGCCCGCCGCTGGCGCGAGGTCTCCCAGGAGGTGGCCGCCTGCCGCCGCGACCGCAACGATCTGGTACGGACCTTCGCGGTGACCGCGGGCGAGAACGCCAGCGCCCGGCTGGCGGCGGCGTCCGGCCTGCGCCAGGGCACGCTGCGCCAGATCATCGCCCGGCGCGGGACCGACCAGGAACACCTGAACCAACCTGAGCGCCTGAACGAACCCGAGGGCCTCGCCGAGACGGACCGCGCGGACCGGCCCGAGCAGGGGGTGGAACCCGGGCGGCTGGCCGAATGGCGGCCGCTGCTGACCGACCTGACCGCGGCGGGGGCGGCGATCGCCCGCGCCGACCGGGAGCGGGCCGAGCTGATCGTGGCCTGCTGGGAGAGCGGCGCCACCAACGCCGCCGCGCTGCGCCGGGCCAGCGGCCTGCCCAAGGCCGAGGTCGAGCGGATCCTGCTGGCCGCCCGCAGCAACGGCTACCAGCGGCAGCCGGGGCGGGGCCGGCACGCGCCGCCGTCGCCGGTGGTGGAGGCGCTGGAGCGGGTGGTGGCCGAGATCGCCGAGCTGAACCAGCTGCGGCAGGGCGCCAGCCTGCGCCTGCTGCAGGGCATCGGCCGGCTGAGCGAGATCCTCACGCACATCGCCGACGCCGAGCTGGCCGCGCGCGGGAAGCGGGACCAGCTGATCGCCGAGTGCTGGCGGGCCGGGACCCAGAACCTGTCGCTGATCGAACGCAGGACCGGCCTGTCCCAGGCCACCGTCTACAAGGCGCTGCGCGACCACGGGATCAACCCGCCCGAGGTGCGCAGATAATCCGGCCTCCGGGGGCGGCCTTGCCGCGCGCCCGCCCGCCCCCGGAGCCCGAGTTCATGGAGTGACGCAGCTGGCCACGGTCAGAGTGATCTTACCGTTGGCGGCGACGTCCTCGTTCTTGCCGGTCCACCTGATCGTGATGACATCCATCACGCTGGTCTCCACGCCCAGCTGGTCGTCGGACTCGAACAGGCAGGAGGAGGCCAGCAGGCCGTCGTCGGTCAGGCCGACCTCCAGCCGCACCTTCTTCCCGGCCGCGACGGTCCCCGACGCGGGGGCGATCTCCACCAGGTCCTGCTCGCTGTCGGCCTTCCACTTCACCGTCCCGGCGTTCACCGAGAAGGTGACGACCCCGGCGCCGTCCGCGAGCTCGATCGCCTGCGGCTTGACCGACAGCACCGGCCGGACGGCCGGCGCCGGCTTCTTGACGCTCGGTTTCACGCTCGGCCGCTCCACGGGCCTGCTGACCGGCTGGGTACGGCGCTGCGTCGGCGACGCCTTGGGCTTCGACGTGGGCTTCGCCGCGGGCGCCGCGCTGCGCTTCTCCGGCGACGGCGACACCGACGGCACCGGCTTGGTCAGCTGCGGCACGGCCACGGGCAGCTTGGCCCCGCTGGTCTCGATCGCCAGGCCCGACGGGTGGTAGTCCCGCGCCGACAGCCCGCGCCAGGCCAGCGAGACGATCAGCAGCGCCGCGGCGCCGAGCGCGACCACCCGGACCGGGCGGGGCCGGCGTTCCCTGCGCTGCTTGGCCCGTGCCCTGGTGCCCTGCCGGGACAGCTTGCCGCGCGAGGAGACGTTCTCGTCCCACACCTCGGCGGTCGCGGCTTCGGAGCGTTCCCGCACAGCGGCGGGGACCCTGGCGGTGATGCGCCGGTCCCAGATCTCCTCCACGGGCGCCAGGTCGTCGTCCAGGGCCCGCCGGGGGGCGGGGATGCCGTGCACGTTGGCGCGCGGGCGGCGGGTCCGCAGCGGCGTGGCGTCGTCCCGCGACCGGTCGGGCAGCCGGGGCGCGGGCCGGTTCTCCCAGACCCTGTCGTCCCACGGACGCGGCGCCGCGCGGCCCTCCCGCGCCTCCTCCGGCAGGCGGGGGGCGGGAGGGCGACGCTCCTCCCAGGCGTCTTCCGTTGGGTGTGGGCCGGAAGGACCGGAGGGTCGGTGGCCGTCGTCGGCATCGGTGTCGGCGTAGTAGTCCTCGTAGACGGGCGCGCCGAGGGGCATCGAGCGCGGCCGTCCCCGCGAGTCCCGGAACGTGGGCTCCGGCACGTGGTGCCCGTTGACGCGCGGGATCGCGTTCAGGAGCGGCGTGTCGTCCCGAGCGGCCGAGGCCTCATAAGCCTCATAAGCGTCGCGATCGACATAAGCGTTATGGGCACCATAGGAGTCACGGGCGCCGTTGGAGGCCTCCCGAGCGGCATAGGAGTCACGAGCGCCGTTGGCGGCGTCACGAGCGGCATAGGCGTCACGGGCGCCGTTGGCGGCGTCACGAGCGGCATAGGCGTCACGAGCGGCATAGGAGTCACGGGCGCCATTGGCGGCCTCACGAGCGGCGTAGGCGTCGCGCGCCCGGTGGGCCGCCCTGGTCCGGTGTCCCAGCGCGTCCTGGCCGTCGCGCGCCTCGTAGGCGTCGTACGCGTCCGGCTGGAGCGGGTAGTCGTGCTGGCTCCACCGGATCTCCACGCTCTCCGGCCGGGCCGGTTCCTCGATCCTGGACCTGGCCAGGTCGTCCAACTCGGCGATCGGCAGCCGGGCCAGCAGGGCCGGCACCGAGACGGTCAGGTTGGCCGCCCTGGCACAGGTGGCGCAGGTCAGCACGTGCGTCTTGAGCCGGCTGCGCAGCTCCCGGCGCGGCGAGTCCAGCCAGTCCAGCGCGATCGGCTCCCCCACCCCGCACACCGACCGGCCGGTCTGGGCCAGCCGTACACAGGTCACGAAGGACTCGACCAGGTCCTGGGCGCCCAGGGCGAGGCGAGCCGCCTCGTCCGTGGGCACCCCGAGCACCAGACCCACCGCGGGCACCGAGAGCCCGTGCCGGTGGATGAGCTCCAGGACCTCCCGCTCGCGCCGCCCGAGCGCGCCCATGGCGTTGGCGGTCAGCTCGGTGTCGTCGCCGTGCGGGGTGGCGCCGATCGGGGGGAAGGGGGCGGTGGTGAAGCCGCCGTAGTGGGGCTGGGCCATGCAGTGCACCCGGGCTATGGCGTACAGCCAGGAGCGGAGGTGCTCGTGGCCGGGGTAGAGGTCCTGGTGCACCACCGCCAGCGCGAAGGTGTTGCGCACCGCGTTGATGGTGGCGAGCTTGTCGCCGAGCCAGAGGGAACAGTAGTCGTAGAGGCTCCGCCCGTGGTCGGAGATGAGGTCTTCAGCCGCGGGTAACCGCATGATGGGGGCCTTCGGCGGAGCGGCTTCCGACGGGTCCTGCGGTGCTCGGCTTACCATTCCCTTTGTCTCCCGGAAGAGGTCGACCGAAAAGAGGTCGAACGTGGTCGTTATCGGGAGCCCGATACCGACATGGCCGGCGGCGCGGAGCCGTCGGCGGCGACGACCGTGACCTTCAGCGCCCTGCGCAGCCGGTCCAGCCGTTCGTGACATTCCCTGCGATTGCGGCCGGTGACGACGGCGAGCCCGATCCGCGCGGTGTGCCCGTCGGGGGACGGGTCCACGGCGCTGCCCGGCGCGACGTCCAGCACCAGCCGTTCCAGCCAGGCGGCCCGCCCGACCTGGTCGCTCAGCTGGGCGCCCAGCTCCAGCCGGGAGACCTTGCCCGGGGCGGGCGCGCTGAGGTAGGTGACGGCGGCCACCCGGTGGTGGCGCTGCGGCGTGACGGTGCTCGGCGCGCCGCAGGCGATCATGGTTTCGGCGGTGGCCAGGTCGGCCCCGGTGGCCAGGTAGACCAGCCGGGTGACCAGGTCGTGCAGCCCGGCGTTGACCGCCATCACGCACGGCCCCGCCGGGGTGAGCCGCATGCTCACCTGGCTGGCCCCGTCCTGCACGCCGAGCGCGCGCAGGCTCACGTTGGCGGCGTGCCGGATGGTCTGGTCGTCCAGCAGCGGGTCGGCGGCGTCCACCAGGTGGCCCAGGTCGGCCGCGCTGGGGGTGAAGTCCACCATGGTGCGGACGATGCTGACCAGCTGGGTGACCCCGCCGGCGGTCAGGCAGATCGCGACGATCTCCTGCCCGTCCAGGCGCTGCTCCACCAGCACGCCGCGCCGGCTGCCCAGGGCGGGCGAGGCCGAGGCCGCCCCCGCCGTGGCGGCGAAGCCGGTGATCAGCCGGCCGTGGTCCTCGGCCAGCCGGGCCGGGAAGCCGGTGGTCTTGAGCCGGGGCTTGAGCACGACCGGGTAGCCGAGCGCCTGGGCCGCCTCCTCGGCCTCGCCGAGGTCGACCGCGAGCGCCGAGCGCGGCACCGCGCAGCCGGAGGCCTCGACCAGGGTACGGGTGACCGCCCGGTCCCGGCTGGCGGTGGCGGCGGTCCTGCCGTACCCGGGCAGCCGGAGCCGGTCGGCGACGGCCGCCGCGGCGGCGAAGTGCCGGTCCTCCCAGCAGATGACCCCGTTGACGGGTTCCGGGTGGGCGGCGACGGCGGCGGCCAGGGTGGCCGCGGTCATCCCCGGCACCCACTTGTGGCCCACCAGGTACGGCCGCTGCCACGCGGCGGGGGCGGACCGGTCGAAGGCCACCACCCGGATCCCGGCCTCGTGCAGCCGGCGGAAGAGGTGCTCGCGGCCGGTCCTGTCGGCCTGGCCGCCGCCGATCATCGCGACCAGCGGGCCGGCCTCCGGCACCGCGCGAACGGTCCTGCGGTGCGGCCACGGACGGCGCACCGGAGTCGGCACGGGCTCGGCGTCATCGGCGTCTGAATACGGAAAGGCAAGGTTCACAGCGGCCACCGTTCTACTCGGCGGGAATTGCATCGGGAATATGAAGTAAACGTCTCTAGATAAGATTCGAGAAGCTCTCTAGATAAGTTCCTGATTTAGTTTTCCGACTGCCTGGCGCCCTTCCCACTCACCGTCCGGCGACCGTCTCCCCGAGCACGCCAGGCAATCAATGCGATGGTCAGGCCCTTGACACGTGGTTGTCAAGGGCAGGATAAGAACATTTCTGATACCCCCTCAGCCCCTGACAGAATTGGTTTGTCAGTAAGCTGACAAGAGTCAAGTTCTGCGACCTCTCGCGTGCCATTTATGTGAACTTTCATCGAACCCCTAGCGTGATTCGAGTTCGCCTGTCTATGCTCCCGACTCAAAGAATTGAATCTTGTCAAGGACGCCGTCGAGAAGAAATAGCAGGTCATGAACATTGATCCGTGAGGATCACCAGTGCCCCGCCCCGAGCACCGCCTAGAACCCCAGTTCCACGCGGGCCGCGCGCCCGCCGACCCGAAGGAGCGGCATGCGCCGCAACCCGTTTCCCGGCACCGGACCCGATCGTCCGCGACCCTCGGCCTTCCCCGGCCATCTGGTGACCACGCCGCCGTACCCCACTCCCCCGCAGCCCGCCCCCGCCCCCGACCCGTACGCCGACGACCCGCCTGAGGCGGTCACCGGGCAGCGTCCCGTCCAGGGCCGGCACGCCCGCCCGATGCCGGTGGGGGTGCAGCCATGGCAAGGGTGGCTGCCCTCCGAGGAGGCCGACACCGACGTGCTCCCGGCCGTCGGCAGGTCCATCCCCGCACCCCGCCGCCCGGTGCCCCTGTCAGCCCCGGTGGCCGACGCGGACATCGCCTACGAGATGCACCTGCGGCTGCGCACGGCGGCGGCCGGTCTGGAGAACCGGTCCCGCGAGACGCTCTCGCCGGACATGGTGGCGGCCGTCCGCGAGCTCAGGCAGCAGACCATGCAGCTGATGTCCGCCCTGGAGGCGGCCATCGAGAACCACGGCGGCGTCCTGTGGCCGGGACCGGCACGGCGGGCACAGCGATGATCATCTCAATGAGCCCAGGGGCCACCACCGAGGACATCGCCTCCGTCGTCGACACCGTGACCGCCCGCGGCTGCGAGGCGTATGTCAGCCAGGGCGTCAGCCGTACCATCATCGCCCTGTCCGGAGCGGTCGAGCAGATCGGCTCGCTCGACCTGCGGGGGGTCGCCGAGGTGCGGCGGGTGTCCGCGCCGTACAAGCTGGTGAGCCGGGAGGGGCACGCCGAGCGGTCCACCGTCTGGGTCGGGCCGGTGCCGATCGGGCCCGGCACGGTGACGCTGATCGCGGGGCCGTGCGCGGTCGAGTCCCCGCAGCAGACGCTGGAGGCCGCCCAGATGGCCAGGGCTGCCGGGGCGGTGTTGCTGCGCGGCGGCGCGTTCAAGCCGCGCACCTCGCCCTACGCGTTCCAGGGGCTCGGCGAGGCCGGGCTGAAGATCCTGGCCGAGGTGGGGGCCGAGACCGGCATGCCGGTGGTCACCGAGGTGGTGGACGCCCGCGACGTCGACCTGGTCGCCTCCTACGCCGACATGCTGCAGGTCGGGGCACGCAACACGCAGAACTTCACGCTGCTGCGCGCGGTCGGCCGGTCCGGCCGCCCGGTGCTGCTCAAGCGCGGCATGAGCGGCACGATCGAGGACTGGCTGCTGTCCGCCGAGTACATCGCCCAGCAGGGCAACCTGCGGGTGGTGCTGTGCGAGCGCGGGATCAGGACCTTCGAGACCGCCACCAGGAACACCCTGGACATCTCGGCGGTGCCGGTGGCGCAGCGACTGTCCCACCTGCCGGTGCTGGTGGACCCGTCGCACTCGGGCGGCCACCGCGACCTGGTGCTGCCGCTGTCGCGGGCGGCCATCGCGGTCGGCGCGGACGGGATCATCGTGGACGTGCACCCCCGCCCCTCGCAGGCGCTCTGCGACGGCGCGCAGGCGCTGGTCCACGACGATCTGTGCGAGCTGGCCGAGACGGTGACCGCCTTCGCCCCGCTGGTGAACCGAATCCCCGCGATCTCCCCGTTGACGCTGACCGGGCACGCCGCCCGGGTTCCGGTCGGCGCTTGAGACGACGGCACGCGGGCGCCACTCCCCGGCGCCCGCGGCACTCGGACAGGAGAACCCCGTGACCGCTCTTCCCGCGCAGCGCGGCCGAACCGTTTTGACCCTTCTGGTGTGCATGGGCGTGATGGCGCTGTCCATGGCCGACTCGATCGGGGCGACGTTCGCCGTCCCGGTCATGAAGAACACCGCCATCGCGATCGGCCTGGAGCGCACCGACCTGCAATGGGTGATCACCGCGTTCGCGGTGCCGTACGCGGCGCTGCTGCCGACGGCGGGCCGGATCGCCGACCTGGTCGGGCACCGGCGGCTGCTGGTGCTCGGGCTCGGCGCGTTCACCGCGGGCGCGGCCGTGGCGATCACAGTGAACTCCTTCCCGCTGCTGCTGGCGGCGCGCGCGGTGCAGGGCGTGGGCACGGCGGCGATGGTGCCGTCCTCGCTGGCGCTGATGCTGGCCGGGTTCCCGGACGAGCGGCGGGCCGCGGCGATCGGCGCGTGGAGCGCCGCGCCGGGGCTGAGCGGCGCGCTGATGCACGCGGCGGGCGGCTGGCTCGGCGAGGGCCTGGGCTGGCGCTCCTACTTCATGCCGAGCGCGATCGTGGGAGCGCTGCTGCTCTGCGCCGCGCTGGCCCTGCCGCACACCCGCCGGCTGGCCGGGCGGCTGCCCGACCCGTTCGGCACCGCCCTGCTGTTCGGCTCGCTCTCGATGATCGTCTGGGCGATCGTGCAGAGCCCGACCTGGGGCTGGAGCACCCAATTGGCGGCCGCCCTCGGCACCGGTCTGGTGCTGCTGGTGGTGGCCGTCTGGCGGTCCTCGCGGCACCCGGTCCCGGCCATCGAGCTGGCGGTGTGGCGGATCCCGATGTTCGCCCTGGCCGGGCTGCTCTCCATCCTGTACGGCCTGATCGCCTTCCCGATGCTGGTGATGGCGCCGAACTACCTGCGGGACATGTGGCCCGACGATCCGGTCCTGCTGGGGGCGGGCCTGGCCCCGATCTCGCTGGGGGTGCTGGTCTCCGGCCTGATCTCCGGGCAGCTGACCAAGAAGCACGGGCCCCGGCCGGTGATCTACACCGGCGCGCTGCTGGTCACCACGGCCTGCGTCTGGCTGATCACGCAGGGCATGCAGGACGGGCCGCCCCGGCTGCTGGAGGTCTGGCTGCCCTCCAGCGCGGTGTTCGGCCTGGGCCTGGGCGCGCTCAGCACCGCGATCTCGGCGGCGGCCGCGCTGTCCGGCGGACCCGAACGGTACGCGGCGGCGACCGGGGCCAGCCAGTCGGCCCGGCAGGTCGGGGCCGCGCTGGGCGTGGCCCTCACCGCCGTGCTGATGGACCACCCGATCGTGTCGGGGCCGATGCCCGGCTACAGCTCCGCCGTGCTGTCCTGCCTGGCCATGGCGGCGCTGGCGGGCGTGCTCGGGCTGTTCCTGGCCCCGGCCAAGGTCAAGAAGACCCCGCCGCCCCGCGCGGAGCCGGCGGAACCCGCGGAGACCGCCGGGCGGGTGGTCCCGGTGCTCGTCCGCCGCGAACCCCCGCCCCGGCGTCCCGCCCCCGAACCGGCCCCAAGCCCGGCAAGCCCGCCCCAGGTCCCGGTCAAGTCGCTCATCGCGCTCTACGAGGCGGCCGGGCGGGTGGCCGAGGCGGCCGACACCGTGCTCTCGAAGCACGCCATGAACGAGCAGGCGCAGCAGAAATCGCGCCGCAACGCTCACACCAATTGAAGGGAATACCCGATATGAACATCGCGCCGGAAGCGCTCACGCGCATGATCCTCGGCCACGACGGCTCGACCACCCGCATCCTGTCCGCCTTCCTGGGCGAGCCGCTGCGGGTCAGGATCGGCCGGCAGGAGCGTATCCAGGCCGGTCTCGCGCTGGCCGCCGAGGTCCGCGCCCACCTGCGGATCACCGCCGAGCAGACCGTCATCGTCCGCTACTCCGAGCTGGTCAGGGCCAGCGGCCACGCCGTCTCGGTCAACCGGGTGGTCATGATGCCGGACCGGCACCCGGTCATCGAGCGCATCTTCGACGGCGGCGACGTGCCGCTCGGGCGGCTGCTCGACGAGCACGTGCCCGGCCACCACCGGATCCTCCTGCGCGCGGGCACCCGCTGGTTCAACGGGTGGGCGACGGACAGCCGTACCAGCGCGAGCCGCAGTTACGTGATCATGCTCGGGGACACGCCGCTGCTCTACGTCGAGGAGATCTTCAGCCCCCGGATCGTACCGCCGGTCACCGACGCCGACCCCCGCCCGGCCAGGGAACCGGCGCTGCCGTTACACCTGATCCCGCAGTGGCGGGAACCGGTCACCTGAAAACTCGCTTGTCACGGCGCGGTAGGGTGGGTGATCAGGAGGTTCCGATGTCTGAGACCACGGCAGAACCCACCCCGGAACCCGCAGAGGACACAGCCGATATCGCTGTGTCCGAGGGGGACGAGGGGGAGGACGAGCTGAAGCGCAAGTTCCGGGAGGCGCTGGAGCGCAAGCGCCAGACGCAGGCCGACCGGAACGCCAAGGGCGGCGGCAAGGGGTCCTCGAAGATCCACGGCACCCACGGCGTGGTGGGCGGTAAGCGGTCCTTCCGCCGCAAGAGCGGCGGCTGATGACCACCGAGATCACCGGGGTTCCGGGGATCGACGTTCCGGACGGTCGCGGCCGGACCGGCCTCGACCAGGCCGGCCGCGATCTGACGGGCAATCCGCGGGTGCTGGTCCGCGACGTGAAACTGCTCTCCTGCAGCTGGTATGTGTTGCTCAAGACGACCTTCGACTACCAGCACGCCGACGGCCACTGGTCGGTCGAGCACCGGGAGACCTACGACCGGGGCAACGGCGCCACCATGCTGCTCTACGACGCCGAGCGCCGCACGGTCCTGCTCACCCGCCAGTTCCGTTACCCGGTGTACGTGAACGGACACCCGGACGGCATGCTGCTGGAGACCCCGGGGGGCCTGCTCGACGCCGACGACGCCGAGACCGCGGTCCGCCGCGAGGTTGAAGAGGAGACCGGTTACACCATCGGAGCTATCGAACACGTTTTCGATGTGTTCATGAGTCCTGGCTCCGTGACCGAATGTGTGCACTTCTACGCGGCGCCATACCAGGCGGAATCGCGCCTGGCGGCCGGGGGCGGGGTGGCCGAGGAGGGCGAGGACATCGAGGTTGTCGAGCTTCCCTTCGCCGAGGCGCTGGCCATGATCAGGCGCGGTGAGATCGCCGACGCTAAGACGATCATGCTGCTGCAGTGGGCGGCGCTGGAGGGCCCCTTCCGCTCTGCGTGATCGAGGCGCACACTGGAAAGTGAGCATCCGCGAAAAGGACATTACGGACGAAATCGCATGGGAAAGCACATGGGAAATCGCACCGAACGACTCGTTTCAGGCCAACCACCGGCAGCGGTTCCGCTGCTGTCCAAGGGAAAGCACCGCAATCCGCGCAAGGGTGCGTGCTTCATGGAGTTCGTGTCCTACCTGGCCGGAGAGAAGTGGAGCGACCACCCGTCCTGTACGCATCCGCTGCTGGCCGGTCTGGCCCGGCTGGTCAACGACCACACCACCGATGAGAACCGGCAGCTGCTCGCGCCGCTCATCCCGTCGGTGATCGGGCTCACCGGCGACGACCCGCGGATCGAGGTGGCGATCGCGCTGCGCTGCGCGACGACCGCGTTGCCCGTGGTGGCCGCCGAGCGGCAGCTGGCGCTCGCGGTGTCCGTACTGGCCGCCGAGCACGTGCTCGGCGAGCTGGAGGGCAGGGCGCCCGGTCTGGAACCGGCCAGCCGCGAGGCGCTTGACCGGGTTCCGGAAGCGGCGCGCTGGGCCCGCGGGTTCCGCGGCGGCGTGCACATCTCGCGCCGGGGTTTCCGCAGGTACGCGGCTCCGAACACGGTCCAGCTCGCGGTCCGGGGCATCGCCCAGGCGTGCATCCAGGATCCGGATCGGCTGCTCAGGGAGCTGCTGACCGGGGCGATCCAGGACTGCGCGGCGGCGGTCAGGACCGAGACGGCGATCCGGGAGGTCGCGCCGGTCAGCTAGAGGACGGCGCAGCCGATCCGGATCGGCACCCGTGCCGACCAGCGGCCGGAGACCAGGTCATGCGCCTGCGCGTACGCGTTGGCGGGCTTGCCGGGGCCTGAGCAGTCGAACAGGCCCGTCTTGCGGCCGAAGCTGCCTCCGGCGAAACCGGCGTGGGCGGAGGCGCCGAGCGTGACGCTGTACGCGACGCGGTTGGTGGCGGAATAGCGCACGAACAGCCGTACCTGGCCGTAGTTGTAATGGCTGCCGTTGATCTTCAGTTTGGGGATGTCGTCGGTCGAGGTGGTCGTGCCGGTGCCGGTCTTGTCGTCGATCTTGGGCTTGATCGTGTACTTCGAGATCCACAGTTTGGCGGCCACCTTGCGGCCCGGGCTGGCGGCGTTGTCGGCCGCGGCCTGGCTGCGCACCCTGGGGTGCACGCAGACGTCGTCGCCGTCGAAGGCCTCGCGCCAGACGTAGCCGGTCAGGCAGGTGTGGGCGCCGTACGCGCCGGAGGTCCAGCGGGTGTGCTTGACGCTGTTGTCCAGGGCGGTCTGGTCGCGGTTGCCGGGGGTGACGCAGACCAGGTCGGAGGGCTTGGCGCCCCGCCAGACGTACCCCTGACGGCAGGTGTCGGGCCCGTAGTCCGCGGCGGCGGCGGCGGAGGTGGCGGGCAGGGTGGCGCCGAATCCGGCGATCGCGACGGCGGCCAGGCCGAGGAGGGTGCGGTTCATGAGGGGGGCTCCAGACGGGCGGATCTGCTGCTCCCCTGTTATGGACCCGGCCGCCTGCACATCTCTTGACTGATACTTGATTCAGGCGGTCTGGAGCCCTGTATAGACGCCGCCGGAGCGCAAAAGTTCCTCGTGGGAGCCCATCTCGGCGATCCGGCCGCCGTCCAGGACCACGATCCGGTCGGCGGTGCGGATCGTGGAGAGCCGGTGGGCCACGACCAGCACGGTCCGGCCCGCGACCAGCCGGGCCAGGGCCTGCTGGATGAGCGCCTCCGAGCGGGTGTCGAGCGCCGAGGTGGCCTCGTCCAGGATCAGCACCCGGGGATCGCGGATCAGCGCGCGGGCGATGGCCAGCCGCTGCTTCTGGCCGCCGGACAGGCGCGCGCCGCGCTCCCCCACGACCGTGTCGAGGCCGCCGGGCAGGCGGTCCACGAACTCGGTGGCGTTGGCGTCCCGCAACGCCTGGCGCACGACCTCGTCGGGGACCTCGGGCATGCCGTAGGTGACGTTCTCCCGGATGCTGCCCTCGAACAGGATCGACTCCTGCGGCACGACCGAGACGAACCTGCGGTAGCTGCGCAGGTCGAGGGCCTCCATGTCGCGGCCGTCCAGCAGGATCCGGCCGCCGGTGGGCCGCAGGAAGCCGATGACCAGGTTGAGCACGGTCGACTTGCCCGCCCCCGACGCGCCGACCAGGGCGACCGTCTCCCCGGGCACGACGCTCAGGTCGAGGCCGGCCACGGCGACGCGCCCGGTCTCGTACGCGAACGAGACGTTCTCGAAGTCGAGCCGCCCCGACACGGGCGCCACCTCGGCCTTGCCGGCGTTCTGCTCCAGGTCGGGTTCCTGCAGGACCTCGCCGATGGACCGGACCGACTCCAGGCCCTTGGCGATGATCGGGGATAGGCTCATGAGCGTGGTCACCGAGGCGGTCAGCGTGGTGAAGAAGGTGCTCAGCATGACCACGTCGCCGGGGGTCAGGGCGAACACCTCGTAGTAGGAGATCAGCGCGGCCCCGGCCAGGCAGGCCACGCCGAGCACGTTCAGCAGGATCCAGGCCAGCGCGCCGAACCTGCCGTTGACCAGGTCCAGCTTGAGGCCGGTACGGAGCACCTTGGTCAGGGTGCCGTCGACCCGGTGCAGCGCGTCCTTCTCCAGGCCGTGCGCGCGGGTGATCGGGATGAGGTGCGTCATCTCGGTCACCCGCGAGGACAGCAGCTCCACCTCCTGGCGGAAGCTCTCGTTGTTGGAGCGCAGCCGGTCGCGCATCCTCATCACCAGCACGGCCGCGGCGGGCACCACCACCAGGAACACCGGCAGCGCGGCCGGCACCCGGACGGCGATCACGGTGATCCCGCCCGCCATCGTGACCAGCGCGGCCAGGCCCATGTCCGCGGCCTGCTGGGTCATCTGCTCGACGCCCTCCACGTCCCGGATCACCTTGGTCTGGAGCACGGCCGCGCTGACCCGGGAGTGGTAGCCGATGGACAGTTCCTGCATCCGGCGGCACAGGGCCGAGCGCAGGCCGGTCCCCACCCGCCGGATGGCGCCGCTGAGGGCGCGCACGTAGAGCAGGTGGAACGGATAGTTGAGGATCAGCAGCAGGCAGAGCACCCCGGCGTTGACCCAGAGTTCGCCGACCGGGCGATGCTCCACCAGCACGTTGACGATGTTGGCGGTGACCAGCGGGAGCAGCCAGGTAGGGCTGTGCTTCACGATGAACGCGAGCACCGCCCCCAGCAGCCGCCGCCGGTGGTCGCGGTAGAGGTAGGCGAGGGTACGGACCGGATGTTCTCCCCTATACCGGTGTTCGAGCTCGCCCACATATCCCCCCGGGTGAAAAGACCTACAAACAACGTAGATCTTCCCCTATGTGCGTTTCGAGTGGATTACAGGGTGCTGTACAGGACCTTCCAGGCCTGCGCGTACAGGCAGTTGATCGACGGCTTGCTGTGCTTGGCCTCGCTGCAGACCTTGAGTTCGACCAGGGCGACGCGCTTGTCGGTGAAGGTGAAGGACTTGGCCGACTTGTACGTGCAGTCGCGGATCGTCCGGTGCTTGAACGGGAGCGAGCCGTCGGCCTTCATGTAGGTGATGCGGAACACCGCGTACCCGCAGGTGCTGCTCTTGGTCAGGTCGTACGCCTTGCCGGTGACCTTCACGGTCGCCAGCGGGGGGATGGTCTCCTTGTTCAGGTTGGTGGCGAGCAGGGCGCCCTTGGCGTACGCCTTCTTGCCGGGCGAGTAGCGGTCCCAGCTCTTGCGGGCCTTGTAAAGCGTGGCATCGCCCGTCTTGGAGGCGACGGGGGAGGGAGCGGCTAGGGCTGGAGCGGCGGGTAAGAAGAGGATCGCAGCTGCGATCAGACCGGCGAGTGCGCGCATGGCACGTTCCTTTCACGCGATTGCGCCTAGAATCCAGCACCTTGAGGGCTTTGCGCCAGGTCTCCCTCGGAAATACGTTTCTTCCGGCGTACCATCCGGCCATGGACGTCATTCACCCCCAGCGAGTGGCGTGGGACACGGCCCGGGTCTTCGTGGCCGCGACCACGGCGGACGCGTACTGGTGGCTCAGCGAGATGGTGGGGAACCACCTGGGCGTGATGTACCAGTTGAAGCTGGCGGAGACCCGGCTGCGGCTGCTGACCGAGGACGCGTCGATCGCCGAGTCGGGCATGTGGCGGGTGCGGCTGCAGGACGTCATGGCCGAGCGGCCGGAGCTCGCGCGCGTGCTCATCGACCTCACCCGGGAGACCGCGGCGCGCCTGCCGTGACTACCGTGGACACATGATCAGAACGTTGCGGGCGGAGGACCTGCCCGCGGTCACCGCGATCTACGCGCACTACGTGACCGAGAGCGTCGCCACGTTCGACGAGGTGCCGCCGAGTCAGGAGGCCTGGCGGGCGAAGGCCGAGGACATCGAGATCCGTGGCCTGCCGTTCCTGGTCGCCGAGGTGGACGGGGTGGTGGTGGGGTACGCGTACGCGGCGGCGTACCGGCCTAAACCGGCTTACCGGCACACGGTGGAGGACACGATCTATCTGGCTCCGGGGTGTACCGGGCAGGGGATCGGGCGGGCGCTGCTCAAGGAGCTGCTGGGGCTGGCGGCTCAGGCGGGGGCGCGGCAGATGATCGCCGTGATCGCCGACAGCGGGCCGGAGTCGGCGGCGACGCTGGCGTTGCACGCGTCGGAGGGGTTCACGGAGGCCGGGCGGTTGCGGCATGTGGGGTTCAAGCAGGGGCGCTGGCTGGACACGGTGTTACTGCAGCGTGCGCTCTGACCGGTCTACGCTGGGCGGATGCGCGCGGTGGTTTATGACGGTTTCGGGATGTCGCCGGAGGTTCGGGAAGTGGCGGAGCCAGGGCCGCCGCCCTGGGGTTTGGTGATCCGAGTCGAGGCGACCGGGTTGTGCCGGAGCGACTGGCACGGCTGGCAGGGCCACGACGCCGATATCCAGAAATTTCCGCATATTCCGGGGCATGAGTTCTCGGGGGTCGTCGCGGAGGTCGGAGCCGGGGTGCGGCACTGGGCGCCCGGTGACCGGGTCATGGCGCCGTTCGTCTGCGCGTGCGGGTCGTGTTCGGACTGCGCGAGAGGTGACCAGCAGGTCTGTGCGTACCAGACCCAGCCGGGGTTCACGCACTGGGGCTCCTTCGCCGGATATGTCGCGATTAATCACGCCGATGTGAACCTGATCCGGCTGCCCGAGGGCATGTCCTTCGCCGCCGCAGCCAGCCTCGGCTGCCGCTTCGCCACCGCGTTCCGCGCGGTCACCGCCCGCGCGTCGGTACGGCCCGGCGAATGGGTCGCCGTCTACGGCTGCGGCGGCGTCGGCCTGTCCGCGGTCATGATCGCGGCGGCCGCCGGGGCTCAGGTGATCGCGATCGACACCTCGCCGGACGCCCTGGCGCTGGCCCGGCGTTTCGGCGCGGCCGAAAGCCTGCTCGCCGGGGCCGGTGATCTGACCGGCCAGATCGTGGAGCTGACCGCCGGAGGGGCGCACGTGGCGATGGACGCGCTGGGCGACCCCGGTACCTGTGCCCAGTCCATCCAGAGCCTGCGGCGGCGCGGGCGGCACGTCCAGATCGGGCTGCTTCCCCGGGGGGCCGAGCTGCCGATGGGGCGGGTCATCGCGTACGAGCTGGATCTGCTGGGCAGTCACGGCATGCCCGCGCACGCGTACCCGCCGATGCTGGAGCTGATCGCGGCGGGCCGGCTCACGCCGGAGGCGCTGATCACCAGGACGATCTCCCTGGACGAGGCGGTCCCCGCCCTGGTCGGCGGCTCCACGCCGGGGGTCACGATGATCGACCCCTGGCGTCACAGCGACGTGTAGAGCTCCCGGGTGCGTTCGGCGATGCGCGGCCAGGAGAAGTGATCGATCGCGCGGCGGCGGCCCTGCCGGCCCATGTCGTCGGCCAGGCCGGGGTCGGACAGCAGCGCGTTGACCCGGGACGCGATCGCGACCGCGAAGGCCTCCCGGTCGTATGGCTCGCCGTCGGGGCCCTGCTCGATCGGGACCAGCAGACCCGTTTCCTGGTCGGCGACGACCTCGGGGATGCCGCCGGTGGCGGTGGCCACGACCGCCGTCTCGCAGGCCATCGCCTCCAGGTTGACGATGCCCATCGGCTCGTAGACCGACGGGCAGACGAAGACCGTGGCGTGGGTGAGGATCTCGATGACCTCGGGGCGGGGCAGCATCTCGGAGATCCAGATGACACCCTTGCGGGTGGCGGAGAGCTCCTCGACCAGCGCGGTCACCTCGGTGGCGATCTCCGGGGTGTCGGGGGCTCCCGCGCAGAGCACGAGCTGGGCGGCGGGGTCGAAGGAGTGCGCCGCGCGGAGCAGGTGGGCCAGGCCCTTCTGGCGGGTGATCCGGCCCACGAACACGACGTACGGCCGGGCGGGGTCGATGCCGTGGCGGGCGAGGGCGGCGGCGCCGGGGGCGGGGGCGTACTCGCCGGTGTCGATCCCGTTGTGAATCACCGTCACCCTTTCGGGCGAAATTTCGGGATATGCGGTGAGGACGTCGGCGCGCATGCCCTCCGAGACCGCGATGATCGCGTCGGCGGACGCCAGGGCGGTGCGTTCGGCCCAGGAGGAGAGGGTGTAGCCGCCGCCGAGCTGCTCGGCCTTCCAGGGGCGGAGGGGTTCCAGGCTGTGGGTGGTGACGACGTGCGGCAGGCCGTACAACATCTTGGCGACGTGGCCGGCGAAGTTGGCATACCAGGTGTGGCTGTGCACGAGGTCGGCGCCCAGGCAGCCCGCCGCCATCTCCAGGTCCACGCCGAGCACCTGCAGGGCCGGATTGGCCGACTCCAGGCCGCCCGGGATGCGGTAGGCGGTGGCGTCCTCGCGCGGCCCGCCGAAGCAGCGGACCCGCACGTCCAGCAGGCGGCGCAGCTCGCGCGCCAGGTACTCCACGTGGACTCCGGCGCCCCCGTAAACCTCGGGCGGGTACTCGCGGCTGAGCAGATCGACACGCATATGCTCACCCTAGTGTTTGCGACCCTTTTGACGGGTTAAGGTCATGGCCATGAGGGTGCTCGCAGTCGTGCTCGCCGGTGGCGAAGGCAAACGTTTGATGCCGCTCACCGCTGACCGGGCCAAGCCGGCCGTGCCGTTCGGGGGGATCTACCGCCTGGTCGACTTCGTGCTGTCCAACCTGGCCAACGGGCACTATCTGAAGATCGTCGTGCTGACCCAGTACAAGAACCACAGCCTGGACCGGCACATCTCGCGGACCTGGCGGCTGTCGGCGATGCTCGGCAACTACGTCACCCCGGTGCCCGCCCAGCAGCGGCTCGGCCCGCGCTGGTTCGCCGGCTCCGCCGACGCGCTGTTCCAGAACCTGAACCTGATCTACGACGAGCTGCCCGACCACGTGATCGTGTTCGGCGCCGACCACATCTACCGGATGGACCCCCGGCAGATGGTCGACCAGCACATCGACTCCGGCGCCGACGTCACCGTCGCCGCGATCCGGCAGCCGCTGGCCCTGGCCGACCAGTTCGGCGTGATCGAGACCGACCCCACCGGCCGCCGCGTGGTCGCCTTCCGCGAGAAGCCCACCGACGCGGTCGGCCTGCCCGACGCGCCCGACCAGGTCTACGCGTCGATGGGCAACTACGTCTTCAAGACCCAGTCCATGATCGAGGCGCTCCGCGAGGACGCCATGGACCCCGCCAGCAAGCACGACCTCGGCGGCAACATCATCCCCATGATGGTCAAGGCGGGCGGCGCCGAGGTCTACGACTTCGCCCACAACGTCGTCCCCGGCTCCACCGAACGCGACCGCGGCTACTGGCGCGACGTCGGCACCCTGGACGCCTACTACGACGCCCACATGGACCTGATCTCCGCCCACCCCGTCTTCAACCTCTACAACGACCGCTGGCCCATCTACACCGGCCACGACCCCCTACCGCCCGCCAAGTTCGTCCACAACGACGGCGACCGCATCGGCCACGCCATCGACTCCCTCGTCTCCGCCGGGGTGATCGTCTCGGGAGGCACGGCCCTGCGCTCGATCCTCTCCCCCGGCGTCATCCTGCACTCCCACTCCCAGGTCGAGGACTCGGTCCTGATGGGCTGCGTCAAGGTCGGCCGCGGCGCCATCGTCCGCCGCGCCATCATCGACAAGAACGTCATCATCCCCGACGGCGCCCGCATCGGCTTCGACCTGGAAGAGGACCGCAAACGCTTCGCCGTCACCCGCGGCGGCATCGTCGTCATCGGCAAAAACGAAATCCTCGACCGCTGACGCTCGGGCCCCACCCGTGATCGCCGGGCGCGCCCGGTGGGCTAGGCGCTCATGGTGGCAGGAGGCCGACTGCGGCTTTGGCCGTGCGTACCTGAGAATCCGCAGCGTTTACTGGCTCTGCCGGTCTGGCGGAAGTCCTGCCGGCGGCTGGGCGCCCTCCCGAGGCTGGGGTTCTGCTCCCCGCAGGGCGTCCCGCAGCTGGCCGCGAGATGTGATGCCGAGCTTGGGAAAGATCCGGTAGAGGTGGGTGCTGATGGTCCGGTGGGACAGGTAGAGCTGCTGGCCGATCTCGCGGTTGGAAAGGCCCGCCCCGGCCAGCCGGGCGATCTGCAGTTCCTGGGCGGTGAGGTTGTCGGTGGTCGACGGCGCGCGCCGGTCGCTGGCCTCGCCGGACGCGCGCAGCTCCTGGCGCGCCCGCTCGCCCCAGGCCAGCAGGCCGAGGGCGTCGAAGGAGTCACGGGCGGTGCGCAACGAGACGCGCGCCTCGCGGACGCGCCGCTGGCGGCGCAGCCAGACGCCGTGGGTCCGTGACAGGCGCGCCCGTGCCGTCGGCCAGCGGGACAGGTCGGCGTTCAGGGCGTTCTGGTAGAGCGCCTCGGCGTCGCCGTCCTCGGCGAGCAGCGCCCGCGCATGGCGCATCCCCACGTGCAGGAGCGGGGCGGGGGTCTGGGCCGCCACGTCCTCCAGTTCCGGCATCAACGCTCTGACGGTCGCCAGGTGGCCGTCGGCGACCGCGGCCTCGGCCAGCTCGCTGACCAGCCAGAGGCGATAGATGTGGTGATAGGCGGCGTCGCGGGGGTCGAAGACCCGCCACAGGTGGCCGAAGGCTTCCGCGTAGTTGCCGGCGCATAGCGAGATCATGCCTTTGGCCTGCTGCAGCAGCGCCAGGTTCGAGCTGGTGGCGACCATGCCGAGCACCTGCTCCCCCGCCGCGGCCAGGGCGAAGCCCAGCTCCTCCTGCCCGCGCAGTCCGGCCAGGAGCGCGAGCCCGGCATGGGCGGCCGACTGCCAGCGCGGCTGTGCGGTCTCGCGGGCCAGGCGCTCGCTTTCCTCCGTGACGAGCTTGGCTGTCGCCCAGTCCCCGCAGAAGATAAGCGTCCACACCTGCGACCCCAGGGCCTGGGCGAGCAGGCCGAGCCTGCCCTGCGCGCGCAGGTCGGCGATCGACGCGTCCAGGAAGCCCTCGGCCAGGTCGAAGGCTCCCACGGTGGTCGCGGCCACGCCCAGGATCCTGGCCATCGCCCCGTCCAGGCGGGTGTCGCGCAGCCTGGCCAGGCGTTCCATGACGTCCGCCCCGCGTTCCACGGGGCTGGCCGTGGCCAGGGTGAGCACCAGTTCGGGGTCGTCCTCGGTGGCCGCGAGCCGCTCGGCCAGGGTGACGACGTGCTGGCGGACCTCCCAGCCCGGGTCGGCCCACCAGCAGCGCAGGGCCGCCGCCCGGACGAAGTTCAGGGCGAGCGCGCGATCGCCCGCCGCCTCAAGGGTCTCCACCGTGGAGATCAGCCGGCGTACCCGCGCGGGCCCTTCATTGCGCCCTTCCTCCAGCACCTCGCTCAGCCAGACGAGTCTGGCCCGTTGCGGCGCCCCCAGGACGGCCGGCTCCACCTGGCCGAGCAGGTCGGCGACCAGGTCGCCGCGGCCCAGCTCGAAGGCGAGCTCGGCGGCGCGCAGCAGGCGTTCGGCGCGGACCGCGGCGTCCTCGCTGATCCCGGCCGAGCGCTGCAGGGCCGTCACCGCCACCGTGATCGCGCCGCGCCGCCGCGCCCTGACGGCCACGCCCTCCAGCTCAGCCGCCACGGACTCGTCCGGGTGGCTGATCGCCGCCGCCCGGTGCCAGGCCCGGCGGTCGGGGTCCCGGGCGTGTACGTCGGCGAGCGCGGCGTGGGCCGCCATGCGCGCGCCGTGTCCGGATTTCTGGTAGATCGCCGAGCGTACGAGCGGATGGCGGAAGCGGATGGCTCCCTCGTGGAACTCCACGAGTCCGGCCTCGGCGGCCGGGGCCAGCGCCGCTAGTGTCATCCCGCCGCCGGTCATGGCGGCGGCCGCGACCAGCGCGTCGGCCAGATCGTGGCCGTCGTCCGCGGCCGCGACCAGCAGTAACGACCGTGTCTCCGGCGGCAGCTCGGCCAGCCGTACGGCGAAGGCGCGCTCCAGCCGGGCGGTCAGCGGGAGGAACTCGGCTTTGGCCACGGGCCGTTCCGCGCCCAGCGCGAGCGGCAGTTCGACCAGCGCGAGCGGGTTGCCCGCCGCCTCGGCCAGGACGCGCCAGCGCATGCCGACGCTGAGCTTGGGAGTCTGGACGTCCAGGAGCGCTTCGGCCGCCGCGGGGTCCAGCCCGCTCAGCGGCAGCTCGGCGAGCCCGCAGTCGTCGAGGCTGGTGGGGTAGCCGTCGCGGACGGCCAGCAGCAGCACGATGGGCTCGGAGCGCAGCCGCCTGGCCACGAATCCCAGCACGCCCATGCTGGGCCGGTCCAGCCACTGCGCGTCATCGACGACCACCAGCAGCGGCCGGCGCGTGGCCGCTTCGCTGAGGAGGTTGAGGACGGCCAACGCGATCAGGAAGAGCTCTGGGGTGGTCGCCTCGCCCATTCCGAAGGCGCCCAGCAGGGCCTCGCGCTGCCGTACGGGCAGGTCGCCCACGGCGTCGAGCATGGGCAGCAGCATCAGATGCAGCCCGGCGAACGGCAGGTGCGTCTCACTCTGCACCCCGGCCGCGCCCGCCACCGCCACTCCGCGCGCTTCTGCCCTGGCGGTTGCCGCCGCCAGCAGGGCGGACTTGCCGATCCCCGCCGCGCCCCGCACGATCAGCGCGTCTCCACGCTCGCGGATGCGGTCGACGAGTTCCTCGACGGCCGCAACCTCGCGCTCACGCCCGAACAGGGTGATCATCGACACGCTACCGCCCAGGCTTGTCGGTGGTTGCGCTCCCATTGTCGCAGAATTACGTCATATGAAGGAATATCGCCGTCATGTGACGAATGTTCGGCATGGAGGCGCGGCCTAGCGTTCGAGGCGCCCTGTCCCTCGCGCCCCGGAGAGCCTTCATGGTCAAGCCCGTACTGGAACCGGCCGCGAAGGCGTTCGCCGACGCGACCGCGAACCCGCCCTATCTGTACGGCATGCCCACCGCCGAGGGACGCGAGGCCATCGGCGACGCGCAGATTCCGGAAATCGAGATCCCGGGCACCACACGTGAGCGGCCACCCGGGGCGGGGGTGACCATCTTCAGGCCCGTGGGCGTACCCGGCCCGCACTCCGTGATCCTGTTCATCCACGGCCTGGGATGGGTGTTCGGCGACGAGCGCACCCACGGCCGGCTGGCCCGCGAACTGGCCCTCGGCGTCCAGGCGGCCGTGGTGTTCGTCGACTTCAGCCTCTCCCCAGAAGCCCGCTATCCCGTCGCCGTCAACGAGATCCGGGCCGCGCTGGAGTGGGTGCGCGCCCACGGCGCCGCGTACGGCCTGGACGCTGCCAGGATCGCGGTGGCCGGCGATTCGACCGGCGCGACCCTGGCCGCCGCGCTGACCTTCACGCACGGGCGGCACCTCGCCGGGCAGGTCCTGTTCTGCCCGGTCACGGACGCGACCTTCGACACCGGGTCCTACCACGAGTTCGCCGAGGGCTACTTCCTGCGCCGCGACGGCATGCGCTGGTGCTGGGACCAGTACACCACCGACGAGGCGCAGCGCGCCGAGATCACCGCCTCCCCGCTGCGCGCCTCGGTCAAGGAACTGGCCGGGCTGCCGCCCGCGCTCATCATCACCGCCGAGGCCGACGTCCTGCGCGACGAGGGCGAGGCGTACGCCGCCAAGCTCCGCCAGGCGGGCGTGCAGGTCACAGCCGTGCGGTACCAGGGCGTCATCCACGATTTCATCATGCTCAACGCCCTGCGCGCAGCACCGGCCACCGAAGCGGCCATCGCTCAGGCCATCGCCTTCCTGGCGAAGGTTCTCATCCGTCCCTGACCTTCTGGAGAGCCGGGATCCCCTATGAGCAGAGCGCGCGTCGCCAAGGCCGCCGTGGTCGGCACCGAGCTGTTCCAGACCAGGTACCGCTACAGCGGCATCGCCATCGCCCGCGAGTGGACGGCGGCGCTGACCGGAGGACCCGCTCCGTTCGTGGCCGCGGCCCTGCTGGCCGGCTCGGGCGGCCAGTCCTGGCCGATCGCGCTGCTGATGATGGTCTGCGCCGCGATCTGCTTCACGGCCATCCTGTTCGCGCCCGAGACCCGCCGGATGGACCTGGCCGAGCCGGTCCCCCTTCCCCAGCCGGCGCTTACGTAGCCGGACCGTCATCTGACGGATTCCGGTCCAGATGGCCGGAACCTACGGTCAAACCCCGCCGTCCCTCTTCGAAAGGATCTTTCATGCGTGTCCCACTTCTGCGCCGTCTGCTGACGGTGCTGGCCGTCGCCGCCTACGCCGCCACCCGCTGAAGGAGAACCCCATGAAACCCGACACCATCGTCCTCATCCACGGCTTCTGGGTCACCCCACGCAGCTGGGAACACTGGATCACCCGCTACCAAGCCCAAGGGTTCAAGGTGCTGGCCCCCGCCTACCCCGGCTTCGAGGTCGAAGTCGAAGCGCTCAACGCCGACCCCACCCCGATCGAACAGCTCACCGTCCCCGCGATCATCGAAACGCTGGAGAAACTGATCGACGGGCTCGGCTCCCAGCCGATCATCATGGGCCACTCCGCCGGCGGCGTGTTCACCCAGATCCTCCTCGACCACGGCTACGGCACCGCCGGAGTCGCCATCAACTCCGCCCCCACCGAAGGCGTCAAGGTCATCCCGCTCTCCCAGATCAAAGCGACCTTCCCCGTCCTGAAGAACCCCGCCAACCGGCACAAGGCCGTCGGATTCACCTTCGACCAGTGGCACTACGCCTTCACCAACACCTTCCCCGAAGACCAGTCCCGCGCCCTCTACGAGCGCTACCACATCCCCGCCTCCGGCCACGTCTTCTGGGGCAGCGCCCTGGCCAACATCCACCCCGGCCCCGACGACAACCACGTCAACTACTCCAACGACAACCGGGCACCGCTGCTGTTCATCGCCGGCGAGAACGACAACCTGATGCCGCCCAAGATCCAGCAATCCAACGCCAAGCACTACAAATCCAAGACCGTCACCGAAGTGATCGAGTTCTCCGGCCGCTCCCACCTCATGCCCGCCCAGGACGGCTGGGAAGAAGTCGCCGACCGCGCCCTGGCCTGGGCCCTCGACCACAGCTAACCCCCCACTTCGGAGAAGAGCACCCCCCATGACGGAAGTCAGGTTCACCCACATCGGCGGCCCCACCGTCCTGATCGAGTTCGACGGCCGGCACCTGCTGACGGACCCGACTTTCGACCCCCCCGGCCGGACCTACGCGTTCGGCTGGGGCACCTCCTCCCGCAAACTCACCGGCCCCGCCCTCCCCCCGGACGCCCTGCCCCCACTGGACGCCGTCCTGCTCACCCACGACCACCACGGCGACAACCTCGACGACGCCGGCCGCGCCCTGCTGAGCGGCGCCGCCACCGTCATCACCACGCACTCGGGAGCGCGCAGGCTCGGCGGCGCCACGCGGGGCCTGCGGGCCGGGCAGAGCACCCGCCTGGAGGCGCCCGGCCGGCCACCGATCGAGATCACCGCCACCCCCTGCCGCCACGGACCTCCGCTCAGCCACCCCATCGTCGGCGACGTCATCGGCTTCGCCCTGACCTGGCCCGGCCAGGAACACGGCCCGCTCTGGATTACCGGCGACACCGTCCTGCACCCCGCCCTCCGCAAGACCGCCGCGGCCCTGCGCCCCGGAACGGTCCTGCTGCACCTGGGCGGCGTCCGCTTCCCCCTCACCGGCCCGCTCCGCTACACCATGACCGCCGCCGACGCCGTCGAACTGTGCGAAGGGATCTCCCCTGCCACGGTCCTGCCCGTCCACTACGAGGGCTGGCAACATTTCAGCGAAGGCCGCGCCGCCATCGAAAGGGAACTGGAGACCGCCCCACCGGCACTCACCCGGGCCATCACCTGGCTACCGCCCGGCACCGCCCTCCCGACGATCGTCTGATCGTCTCCCAAGCCTGTTTCCCGGGCGACCTGGCAGGGACCTCATCGACCGCCACCCGGACTTGGCGGCCGGCTTCATCGCCGACCAGCCCGGCTCCGCCTGGGTTAGCCGTTGATGCGCCAGGTCGGTTCGATGATGGTCCATTCGGCGGCCCAGGCCTGGCGGGCGCGGCGGGCGGTCAGCATTCGGGTGGTCAGGAGGAGGAGGCTGACCAGGGCCAGGGCGAAGAGGGGGATGCCGACGCCGACGGTCATGCCGGAGATCAAGGTGGTCTCGCGGTCTCGGGGGCGGGGGACGATCTCGCCGCGGTTGTCGATCCAGACGTGGACGGTCTGGCCCTTCTGCCACATCGCGGGTGCGTCGATCAGGCCTTGGTGCGGGACGCCGTTCAGGGATTTCCAGGTGGCCATGGCGGGGCCCGCGGCGGGAGCGGAGAGGGAGATCTTGGGGCCCGCTGTTTCCAGGAGGGTGGCGTCGACCCGGTGCCGGGTTCGCTGCTGTTCCACTTCCAGGCCGAGGCCGTACCGATAGGTCCGTACGCCGAGGAGCACGCCGAGCACGACCGAGGCCAGCACGCCGATCACGGACATCAGCCGGATCGCCGCCTCCACCCGGTCGCTGCGCCGGCGCAGCGGGTTACGGTCGAGCCCCAGCCATCGGATGAGCCGGGTAACGGGACCGCGCGAAACAGGATTCTGGACCATCTCACACCTCATCTGGTGAGTACCACCCAGAATCCGGTTTATGCCTGTTTAGAGCGTCAAAGGAAGGTGAGCTGGAAATCTAGTGACTCGCGAGCCTCGTTGTTTACCAGATCAGATCACGAGAATGGTTGCCCGTGCCCGCCGACCGCGTGGTGGGCTACGCTCGCGGAGTGTCGCGCGTACTCGTCTCCGCCGCCCTGGTCGCCGCCGCGCTCCTCCTCGCGGGATGTGGCAGTGACGCGCCACCGGTGAGCCGGCCGTCGGCGCTGGCGATTCCCGATGGTTTCACCCGGGTCGGCGGGCTCTCCAACGGCCTGGTGATGGCGATCCCGTCGAGCTGGCGTTCGGTGGACCTGTCCAAGACCGATTTCGAGAAGGAGCTGGAGGCCAGCGGCCTGAGCGGCGCCACCCTGGAACAGGCCAAGACCAGCCTCCGGTCCCTCCAGAAGAGCAAGGCCCTGTACGCGATGGACCCCGCCTCCCAGCAGGAGTCCCCCGACGGCTTCGTCACCAACCTCAACGGCTTCTGCCAGCCCAGCGTGGGCGCCTCCGCCGACGCCCTGATCGAGATAGCCAAACAGCAGCTCACCACGGTCAACGCCAAGGTCTCCGAAGCCGCCGCCGTCCCCCTGGGCAACGGCACCGCCGTACGGATCCGCTACACGCTGCCCCTGGGGAAGGCGCTCATCAACGGCACCCAGTACTACGTGCCCTCCGACAAGGGCCGCACCTGCGTGGTCACCCTCAGCACCGACCTGACCGGCAAGAACGCCCTGTTCGACCAGATCGGCGGCACCATCCGCCCGGTGTAGAGATCATCCGGCGCGGCAGAGGACGGCGAGCGCGTGCGCGGAGGGACTGCCGGGGGTGGCCTGGATGGTGATCAGTTGCTGGCCGGGGGCGCCGACGACGGAGAACGTCTCGTAGGTGACCGTCAGCTCCCCGACATCGTCATGACGCAAGCGTCTGGTGCGGGGATTCCCGACCTCTACGTCGTGCCGGGCCCACACGCGGCGGAAGTCGCCGCTCCGGCCGGACAGTTCGCCGATCAGCTCGGTCAGGCGCGGGTCGTCGAGGTCCCGGCCGATCGTGGCGCGAAGGTGGGCGACTTTGTCGCGCACGGCGGACTCCCAGTCGCGGCAGAACTCCCGCGCGGCCGGATCGAGGAACATCCTGCGCAGCAGGTTGTCGCCCACGCCCAGCTCCGCGCGCAGCCCTCGTCCGTAGAAGGCCGCGGCCGACGGGTTGACGGCCAGCACGTCCATGCACCGGTTCATCACGATGGCCGGTGTCCTGGGCCAGCTGTGCATCAGCCGGATCAGGCGCGGGCTGACCTGCGCCTTGGCGGCGGCCGGGAGGCGTGGCTCCTGATGGGCCGGCATGTCCGTGTGCGCCAGGGCGTACAGGTGGGCCGTGGCGTCCGTGCCGAGGCCGAACACGTCCGCCAGGGCGCCGAGCACCTGGTCGGACGGGTGGCGTTCACGTCCCTGTTCGAGGCGGACGTAGTAGTCGGTGCTGACTCCGGCCAGCATCGCGACCTCCTCCCGTCGCAGCCCCGGCGTCTTGCGCAGTCCGACGTCCAGCAGTGCCACCTGAGCGGGAGTGGTGACCTCACGCCGGGCGCGAAGGAACTCGCCGAGCAGTCTGTCATTGGCCATACCTAACCGTATGTCCGTTCTGTCGGATTTGACTGGGTGTGCCACGGTCAGTCAGCGCCACAGCGGGTGCGTGGGAGTCCTGCGGTCACCCTGGGCGAGCCGCCCCGACCTATGGTGATGTGCGCGCGCTCCTGGGCAGCCTCACCGCCCGGGCGAACTGACCACGGCCGCCGCCTCGCGAGCCGCAGACCTATCCCTTCCGGAGAGAAACGTGACCATCTTCCGCCGTCCCCGATCCATCCGTGGGCGTTGCACCGCGGCCGCGTCGCTGCTCGCCCTGATCATCCTGACCGTGCTGGGCGCGACCGTCTGCCTGCGCGTCCGGTCCGCCCTGGACGCGGACACCCAGGTCAAGGGCCTGCTCCAGGGGCGCGACCTCGAATACCTCATAGCCGCCCTCACTCTGGTCCTGACCGCCGGCACGGGCGCCACCACCTGGTGGGCCATCGGCCGCGCGCTGCGTCCCATCCAGGCCATCCGCACCCACATGGACGAGATCACCGCGAACGATCTCGGCCGCCGCATGCCCGTCCCGCCGGGTGACGACGAGATCGCCGAGCTGGTCCGGACCGCCAACCGCACCCTCGCCCGCCTCGGCGAGGCCGTCACCCGGCAACGCGGCTTCGCCGCCACCACCTCCCACGAGCTGCGCAACCCGATCGCCGGGCTGCACGCCGAACTCGAGTACGCCCTCGAACATCCCGAGGACACCGACCTCCACCGCACCCTGCGCACGGCGCTGAGCACCGCCGACCGCCTCGACACCATCGTCACCGACCTGCTCGCCCAGGCCCGTACGGACACCGCCACCTCGCGCGAGCTCATCGACCTCACCGAACTTCTCACCCAGGAGACAGCCCGGACGAACAGGACGCACTCCCTCGGCGCACCGGTGCGGCTGCACGCCCAGGGCGACGTGTGGATCTGCGGGTCGCGCATCCAGCTCATCCGCGCCCTGACCAACCTTCTCGGCAACGCCCGCCGCCACGCGAGCACCGCGGTGGACCTCACCCTGACCACCGCCGACGGCCAGGCCGTCATCGCCGTCACCGACGACGGGCCCGGCATTCCCCCCGCCGACCGCCAGCGCGTCTTCGAACCCTTCACCCGCCTCGACGACGCCCGCCGCCTCGACACCGGCGGCAGCGGCCTCGGCCTGGCCATCACCCGCGACATCGCCCGCAATCATCGGGGCACCCTCACCCTTGAGGACTCACGCAAGGGCGCTCGCTTCGTCCTGCGCATCCCGCGACTCGACCAGCCGGTCGCTCCTCGTTTCGGACCCGTCCCCGCACAGCAGGAAGTGACAGCCCTGAAGTAAGAACCCCACTGATGGGACACCGGACTGTCAGCTAGCCGAACATAAGCGACATATGGTGATGAAATGGACAACGGTAAGAGCAATCTGCTCGGCGAGTTCCTGCGGGCCCGGCGCGAGGCCACCAGTCCAGCACAGGCGGGCTTCCTGCACGCCTTCTCCCGCCGCACCCCAGGGCTGCGACGTGAGGAGGTGGCCATGCTCGCCGGGGTCAGCACCTCGTACTACATCCGGCTGGAACAGGGACGCGAACGCAACCCCTCCGCCCAGGTGCTGAGCGCCCTGGCCCGAGTGCTGCGCATGGACCCCGACGCCACCGGCTATCTCTTCTCGCTCGCCCACCCCTGGGCCCGCCCCCAGGCAGCGACATACGGCATGGAGCAAGTCAGTCCCAGCCTGCTCCAGCTCGTCAACCTGTCCCGCCACGTGCCCGCGATGGTGGTCGGCCGCCGCCTGGAGGTGCTGGCCGTCAACCCTCTGCTCGAGGCCGTGTACGAGGGCATGACCAACCTCGACAACTGCCTGCGCATGATCTACCTCAGCCCAGGTGCGACCGATTTCTACCCTGACTGGGAGAAGAACGCCCGCGCGAAGACAGCCCAGCTGCGCTCGGCCGCGGCGGCCGGCCTCGACGATCCGTACCTGCGCGGGCTGGTGCAGGAGCTCACCGTCCACAGCGAGGAGTTCCGCCGCATCTGGGCCCTCCACGAGGTGCGGGTGCGCGCCGAGGAGGTCAAGGAGTTGCGCCATCCGACGGTGGGCGACCTCACCCTTTCCTGGGAGGTGCTCTCCGTCAGCGGCACCAGCCAGAAGTTCATCGCCCTGACGGCCGAGCCGGGCAGCGACGCCGAGCGGGCGCTGAGGGAACTGGCGGACAAGGTCGCCCAGACGCCTGACGCGACGTGGTCAGAAGGGCTCGTCGAAGGTGACGTTGCCGGATATCGCGGTCTGGTAGGCGGAGACGCGGCGTTCGAAGAAGTTGGCTAGTTCCTGGACGTCCTGGAGTTCCATGAAGGGGAATGGGTTGGGGGTGCCGTAGCGGGTGGGGAGGCCGAGGCGGGTTAGGCGCTGGTCGGCGACGTATTGCAGGTAGTCGCCCATTTGGGGGGCGGTGAGGCCGGAGAGGCCTTCGCCGCAGAGGTCGTGGGCGAAGGAGAGTTCGGCGGCGACGGCTTCCTCGATCATCCGGGTGACCTGGGTGGCGAAGGTGGCGTCGAAGAGGCCGGGTTCCTCGGCGCGTACGGTGTCGATGACGCTGAAGGCGAATTCCATGTGCATGGATTCGTCGCGGAAGACCCAGTTGGTGCCGGCGGCCAGGCCGTTGAGCAGGCCGCGGGAGCGGAGCCAGTAGACGTAGGCGAAGGCGCCGTAGAAGAACAGGCCCTCGATGCAGGCCGCGAAGCAGACCAGGTTGAGCAGGAAGGCGCGGCGGTCGTCGCGGGTCTCCAGGCGGGAGAGGCCTTCGATGGAGTCGATCCAGCGGAAGCAGAACTCGGCTTTGGCGCGGATGGAGGGGATGTGCTCGACGGCGGCGAAGGCTTTGGCGCGTTCGGCGGGGTCGGGCAGGTAGGTGTCCAGCAGGGTCAGGTAGAACTGCACGTGGACGGCTTCCTCGAACAGCTGGCGGCTCAGGTAGAGGCGGGCTTCGGGGGCGTTGACGTGCTGGTAGAGGTTGAGCACCAGGTTGTTGGCGACGATCGAGTCGCCGGTGGCGAAGAACGCGACCAGGCGGTTGATCAGATGCCGCTCGCCGGGGCCGAGTCTGGCCAGGTCGGCGAGGTCGGTGTGCAGGTCGACCTCCTCGACCGTCCAGGTGTTGCGGATCGCGGCCCGGTAGCGCTCGTAGAACTCGGGGTAGCGCATCGGGCGCAGGGTCAGGTCCATTCCAGGGTCGAGCAGCATTACTGGCACGCCTCGCAGGTCTCGGGGTTCTCCAGCGAACAGGCCACCGCTTCGGCGGCCACGGTGGTCTGCGCGATGCGGGTGGCCGGGCGGGAGCGCAGGTAGTACGTCGTTTTCAGGCCGCTCTTCCAGGCGTAGGCGTACATGGAGGAGAGCTTGCCGATCGTCGGCGCGGCCATGAACAGGTTGAGCGACTGCGCCTGGTCGATGTACGGCTGCCGCCCCGCCGCCAGGTCGATGAGCGCCTTCTGCGGGAGCTCCCACGCCGTCCGGTAGAGCAGTCTGAGGTCGCCGGGAATTTCGGGAATGTCGTGAACCGAGCCGTCGGCGCGTTTGATCGCGTCCCTGATCCGCTGGGTCCACAGCCCGCGCGCCTGGAGATCGCGTACGAGGTAGCGGTTGACCTGGAGGAACTCGCCGGAGAGGGTTTCGCGTTTGAAGACGTTGGAGACCTGGGGCTCGACGCATTCGTAGCAGCCGGCGATGGACGCGATGGTGGCGGTCGGGGCGATGGCGACGAGCAGCGAGTTGCGCAACCCGGTTCGCGCGATCCTGGCCCGCAGGCGATCCCACTCGGGGCTGCCGGGAACGTCGAAATGATCCGGGTGCAGGACGCCGCGCGCGGCGCGGGTGTCGGCGTAGGCGGGGTGCGGGCCGCGTTCCTCGGCCAGGTCGGCGGAGGTCGCGTACGCGGCGAGCGCGATCTCCTCGGCGATCCGGGTGGAGAGCGCCAGGGCCTCCGGCGAGTCGAACGGCAGCCGCAGCGCGAAGAACACGTCGGCCAGGCCCATCACGCCGAGCCCGATCGGCCGCCAGCGAAGGTTGGCGACCTCTGCTTCGGGCGTCGGATAGAAGCCCAGGTCGATCGTGCGGTCCAGGACGCGTACGGCACTGCGCACGGTCGCGCGCAGCCGTACCAGATCGACGCCGTCCGGCGTGAGATGGGCGGCCAGATTGATGGAGCCGAGGTTGCAGACGGCGGTCTCGCGGTCGGTGGTGACCTCCAGGATCTCGGTGCACAGGTTGGACAGGTGGATCACGTTCTCGGGGAGCGCCGTCTGGTTGGAGGTGCGGTTGGCGGCGTCCTTGAAGGTCATCCAGCCGTTGCCGGTCTGGGCGAGGGTGCGCATCATCCGGCCGTACAGGGTGCGGGCCGGGAACTGCTTGACGAAGCGGCCCTCGGCTTCGGCGGCGCGGTAGGCGGTGTCGAAGGCGGAGCTGTACAGGTCGATGAGGTGGGGAACCTCTTTGGGGTCGAAGAGGGACCAGGGTTCGTCGGCTTCGACGCGGCGCATGAACTCGTCCGGCACCCAGTTGGCCAGGTTGAGGTTGTGCGTCCGGCGGGCGTCCTCGCCGGTGTTGTCGCGCAGTTCCAGGAACTCCTCGATGTCGGCGTGCCAGGTCTCCAGGTAGACGCAGGCCGCGCCCTTGCGCCTGCCGCCCTGGTTGACGGCGGCCACGGAGGCGTCGAGGGTGCGCAGCCAGGGCACGATGCCGTTGGACAGACCGTTGGTGCCCTGGATCAGGCTGCCCCGGGAGCGGACGCGGCTCCAGGAGACGCCGATGCCGCCCGCGTACTTGGACAGCCTGGCGATCTGGGCGTATCGCTCGTAGATGCCCTCCAGCTCGTCCCGGGGCGAGTCGAGCAGGAAACACGAGGACAGCTGGGGGCGGCGCGCGCCGGAGTTGAACAGGGTGGGCGAGCTGGGCAGGTAGGCGAAGTCGGCCATCAGGCGGTAGAGCTCGTCGGCTTCGGCGACGGTCCCGGCCAGGCCGCAGGCGACCCGGAGGAGGAAGTGCTGCGGGCGTTCCAGCACGCGGCGGGTTCCGGGGTGGCGGAGCAGGTAGCGGTCGTAAACGGTGCGCAGGCCGAAATACTCGAACCGGTTGTCGTCGCCGATCAGCTCGTTCAGCTTGTCCGCGTGCGCGGCGACGAAATCGGCCAGCCGGTCCTGGATCAGCCCGGCCCGGTGGGTCGCGGCGATCGACTCCGCGAACGTGCGCACCCCTTCGGCGGCGGCCTCGTCGGCGATCAGCTCGCCGAGCAGCCGGGCGGCCCGTTTCGAGTTCCCCGGATCGGTGATCACCCCGGCCGCCGCGGCCTCGATCATCGCCCATCGATCGGTCATCTGCTCTCCCTCGCGAGTCCGGCACCCCCGGGTCCGGGGTTTCGGCACGCGTCGGAGCACGCGAAGGACCGCGCGGCTCGTCGGCGGGCCCTCCCACGAGGCCCGGCACAACCCGGCGCGGGCATCGGCCCGCGCGTCGGCCGCTGGCAGGTCTTCGGACTCGCGGGCGTCCTACTGGCCGTGGCTTCCCAGGCGCGTGCGCGCCCAGTGCCTGTGACGGCGGTCGTTCCCGCTCACCGCTGCGGGGCAGTCCCGGAATCACACCGGGTTCCCTTTTCACACCCCTCTGAGGAGTGAACCAGCAACGTCGAGAATCCTACATCTAGTGCCGTGCAGATCCGCAACCCCAACAAGTTGTGTTCTAAAGCACCCCAAGATCGGCCAGTACGTCCCTGGCGCGGTACGCTTCGGTGGCCAGCCACGCCCGGAAATCGGCGTCGGCCAGATACATGGGCGCCCACCGGTTCCGCAGCAGGAGGTGCCGCCAGGCCGCCGAGTCGCCGAGGTCGTGGCAGGCGTCCAGCAGCCGGGTCCTGTCCTCGTCGGCGAGCGCGCCGGGCGCGAGCAGCCCCCGCCAGTTCGCGTACGTGAGACGCGCGCCGGATTCCATCAAGGTCGGCGCGTCCACGCCGGGAATCCGTTCGGGGGCGGACACCGCGAGCGCCCGGAGCACGCCGGTCCGCAGGCGGGGCTCCAGGTCGCGGTAGCCGCCGATACCGACCGCGAACCTGCCGTCCAGGAGGGCCGCGGCCACCTGGGGGGTGTCGGCGAAAGGGGCGTATCTGAGCAGCCGGGCGTCCGCGCCGAGGCCGCGGGCGGTCAGACCGTACAGGACATGGTCGGGGCTGCCGGGGCCGCGGCCGGCCATCTCGACCGAGGCGGGATCGCGGAGCAGCGTCCTGGCCAGGCCGTCGAAGTCGCGGAACCGGGAGCGCGGCGCGGCGACGAACAGCAGCCACTCCCCGGCCATCCTGGCCAGCGGCGTGGTACTGGCGATGAGCGCGCCGGCGTCGTTGCCCGCCGCGGCCGCGACCAGCGCGGGCCCGGCCACCATCAGCCGGTCGGAACGCCGGGCCCGGGCGAACTCGGCGATCGTCACGATGCCGCCGTCGCACGGGGCGATCATGATCTTGGGGAGCCGGCCGCGCGCTTCGGCCATGGTCGCGAAAGCCCGGGGAAACAGGTCCCCCGCCGGCGCCGGGACGAACAGGAGGACGGGCCGGGCGAACCTCCGATCCGGCCCGGGCGCGCAACCCAGGGCCACAGCGAGCGTTCCCGCTCCCCACGCGAGAAACCGGCGACGCCGCAAATCCCACCACTTCCTCCCATAGTGACACTAAGCGTATAACTCAGGACATAACGTCACATCGGGCGGGGTTGACAGGGCGACCAATCGTCAATTAACTAATGCATTAATGGAATGAGGTGAACCTTGATCGATTTCACGCTCGACCGGAAGTCGGGCACGGCCACGTACGCCCAGCTGATCCAGCAGGTCGAGCACGCGCTGCGGCTCGGGCTGCTGATGCCGGGCGACCAGCTCCCGACCGCCAAGCAGGTCGTCGGGCGGCTGGCCATCAACCCCAACACCGTGCTGCGCGCCTACCGGGAACTGGAAGCGCGCGGCCTGGTGGAGGCGCTGCCCGGTCTGGGGACATTCGTCCGGCGCTCGCTGGTCGCGCCGCACGACCCGGAGCTGGAAGCCTCCCTGGGCGAATGGGTGGCCACCGCCCGTGAGGCGGGGCTCGGCGACGACGACATGCGCTCGCTGCTCGAATTCGCGCTCTCCGGCCACCGCAGGGAGATCGCATGATCGCCCTGGAGGCCGCCGGGCTCGGCAAGCGCTACCGCGACACCTGGGGCTTGCGCGAGGTCTTCCTGAGCGTGCCGCAAGGCCGGGTCGTCGCCCTGGTCGGCCCCAACGGCGCCGGCAAGAGCACCCTGATGCGGGTGGCCGTAGGACTGAGCCGGCCCACCACCGGCCAGCTGCGCGTCTTCGGCCAGGAGCCGTACGGCGAGACGCTGGAGCGGGTGGCGTACGTGGCCCAGGACAAACCCCTCTATGACGAGTTCACCGTCGCCGAGATGATCCGCGTCGGCGAGCGGCTCAACCCGCGCTTCGACGCCAAGGGCGCCACCCGCCGGCTGAACGACCTGAACGTCCCGGGCCGGGCCCGCGTGCACACCCTGTCCGGCGGCCAGCGCGCCCAGGTGGCGATCACCCTCGCGGTGGCCAAGCGGGCCGACCTGATCGTGCTGGACGAGCCGCTCGCCAGCCTGGATCCGCTGGCCCGGCACGAGGTCATGGAAGGCCTGATGATGGCCGTCGCCGACACCGGCATGACCGTGCTGCTCTCCTCGCACGTGATCGCCGAACTCGAGGAGGTGTGCGATCACCTGGTGCTGCTGTCCCGGGGCCGGGTGCAGGTGGCCGGGGACATCGAGGAGATCCTCCAGGGGCATCGCCTGCTGGTCGGGCCGGCCGGAACCGTTCCCGGCGGGTCGTACGAGGTGATCGGCGAGCACCGGACCGAACGCCAGACGAGCCTGCTCGCCCGGCTGAGCGACCCGGTCCACGACCCGCGCTGGACCGCGCGCGAGCTGTCCCTGCAGGACGTGGTGCTCGGTTACATGCGCTCCCCCGACGTCACGCTCTACCCGCCGCCCGTGCTCGCGGAGAGAGGTGACGTCGCATGAGCTGGCTCGCGTTCCGGCAGCATCGTGGCCGGATCATCGGGATGATGCTGATCTTCGTCCTGTGGGGCGGCCTCAGCGGAATGGAGCTCTACGCCCCCGTGCTGAGCGGCCTGTCGGCGATGGTCTTCGCCTACATCCCGCTCGTGTTCGGCGTCTTCCTGGGCGCGCCCATCGTCTCCCGGGAGTACGAGCGCGGCACCCACCAGTTCGCCTGGACCCAGAGCGTCTCCCGATCACAGTGGTTCCTCTGGCAGGTGGTCGTGGCGTTGAGCCTGGCGCTGGCCACCACGGCGTACATCAGCACGCTGGTCGGGTTCGTCACGCCGGAGTTCACCCTTGAGGTGGACAGCGTCATGTACCCGCTGACCGGGTCCGTGCCGTACGCGTGGGCGGTGTTCGCGGTCGCGACCGGGCTGCTGTGGAGCGCGATCACCCGCAGGACCACGGTGGCGATGGCGGCGGCGTTCTTCGGCGTGGCCGCCAGCCAGTTCATCGCCGAGGGGTCGCGCAACCGGTCGCAGGCGGTGTCCCACTGGACCGCGGCGGACATCTGGATCCTGCAGTCGGTGGAGGCGGGGATCCTGGTCGCCATCGCGGGGGTGATGGGCGTCGCCGCCTGGTGGCTGACCGCGCGCCGGGATCCGGCCTGAGGGAGTTGAAGGGCTGGGCCCGCGCCTGGAGGTCGAAGGCGCGGGCCCAGGGAGGGCTGGACGGTCAGACGACCGTGCAGCCGGGGATGGTCGGCAGCTGGGTGTTGCCGTTCGGCCTGGTGGCCTGGAAACCGAAGTTGGTCGACTGACCGGCGGACAGGTTTCCGTTGTGGGACAGGTTGGCGGCGGTGATGTTCGAGCCGCTGGTGGTGAACTGGGCGTTCCAGCTGCCGGTCAGAGCGTGACCGGACGGCAGGGTGAAGGCGAACGACCAGCCGGAGCGCGGGCCGTTGACGGTGATCTGCGCGACGTAGCCGTTGTTCCACGCGTCGAAGTGGACCGTGCAGGTGCCGGTCCCGGTGCCGCCGCCGGTGGTGGTGACCGAGACGGTGTTCGACTGCGGGGAGTTGTTGTTGGCCGCGTCACGAGCCACCACGTAGAACTGGTACTGTGTCGACGCCGTCAGGCCGGTGGCGGCGAACGTGGTGCCCGTCGTGGTGCCGACGTTGGTGAAGGTGCCGGTGGTGCCCTGCCTGCGGAAGATCGTGTATCCGGCCACGCCGACGTTGTCGGAGGAGGGCGACCAGGACAGGTTGGTGCTGTTGGCGGTGGTGCCCGAGGCGGTCAGGTTGCCCGGGGCGGTGGGCGGGCTGGTGTCGCCGCCGCCACCCGTGGTGGTGTAGGTGAAGTTGTTCACGGTCAGGCCCGCGCCGCCGACCCAGGGCTCGAAACCGGCCTGGACGCTGGTCAGGTACCAGCTGCGCTGCGCGTACCCGCGGTTCACCGCGTCGGTGTAGAAGGTGTTGATGTTGAAGTCCAGCGTGGTGCCGGTGGTGGTCCGGACGTAGGAGATCACGTTCCAGCCGACGTTGCCGAACCAGACCTGCCAGGTCACGCCCGCCAGCGTGACCGTGGCCACCTGGGAGCCGATGGGCTGGATCGGGCCCGCCCGGTTGAGCCAGATCATGACCTCGGCGCCGGTGTTCTGGCCGTTGGTCCTGGGGGTCGGGTCGAACCACAGGTCGTAGGAGGCGTTGTAGGTGCCGCTGCTCGGGTAGGTGTAGCTCACGCTGCTGCGGATGTTGTTGAACGCCGCGTTGCTGGCCTGCATGGGCAGGCTGCTGCCGGTCGAGCAGTTGCCGTAGTGGCAGCCCGCGTAGATCGCCGGGTAGGCGGCCGGGGCGCCGTTGGTGGCGTTGTTGTGGCCTGCGGACTGGATGGTGAAGCCGCCCGCCTGGTTCACGTCGATGCACTGGGGCGTGCTGGCGCCCCAGACGTTGTTCATGACGATGAACCGGCCGGACTGGATGCTGGTCGAACCGAACGTCTCACAGATCACCGGGGCCGCGTTCGCGGGCGTCGCGACGCCGACGACCGTCCCGAGGAGCAGGACGACGGCCAGACCTATGCCTTTCAAGCGTTTCACGGGTCCTCCTGGGGGGCGTTGGGAGCGCTCCCAGAGACGCTAGATCGGGGCGGGCCAGTCGCCTAAGGACCGTTGGCCGCGTTCCGTGTCCACCTGCTGGAACACCGCATACAGGCTGAAAGTTACAGCTGCGTGAACCGGATGCCAGCACGGTCGGCGGTGTCCACGTAAAGTCACTCAGGTCTCTGTCGCGGTCCTCCGGCTTTCCGGGGCGAGCAGGAGAACGAGCGTGCTCACCGAGATCAGCGCCAGCGCGCCGATCAAGAGCAGATCCAGGCCGTCTCCCCGTTGGGTCGCCGTGGCGAATCTCGGAACGGTGATGAAGCCGATCCAGAGGAACAGGACGAACGCGGTCCAGCGGGCGCGGCCGCTGCCGCGGAGCAGGCCCGCGGCCAGGTTCACCAGGAGTGCTTCCGCGAGCAGGGTGGCGATCCAGAGGGGCGCGACCAGGAGGGTGTCCATTTCGATGGCCTCCTGGCTGAAGCGCCACAAGGCGAGCACCGCGAGGACCGCCGCGATCAGGATGAGGAGGGCCGCCGCCCGGTTGGGCGTGGAACGGCGGGAGGTCAGCAGGGGTGCGGCCGCGCAGCCGGTCAGGGCGCCGCCGATCAGTCCCAGGGGCAGGCCGAACGGGAGCACGGGGAGCGAGACGCATCCCGAGAAACCGGATTCGTAGGCTTCCATGGGGATCGCGACGGGGCCGGACATGCGCCAGCATTGCTGTACGTACACTGACAGCTCTTGCGCGAGGATGACGCCGGGGATGGCGCAGAGCGCCGCCCCGCCGAACGCACACGCGACGATGCGCCTGGTTTGGATGCTCATAAGACCAGAATCGCCGGGGAATTCCCGGTGTCATGAGTACCCGCACTCAAGTACGGAAAGGCCGTCAGCGGGTGCTGACGGCCTTTCGCGTTGGATCTAGGCGCGGGTCCACTTCTGGTTGGCGGTGCCGGCGCAGTCCCAGAGTTGCAGGCGTGCGCCGGCGGCGGGGTTGACGTCGACGATGTCCACGCACCGGTTGGAGGCCGGGTTGATCAGGTCACCGGCGGCGGTGAGGGTGAAGCGCTGGGCGGCGGTGCCGTTGCAGGTGTAGAGCTGGATCGGCGTGCCGTTGGCGGTTCCGGCGGCCGCGGCGTCCATGCACTTGCCCATCGCGCGGATCGTGCCGTCGCCGTTGATCGACCATTGCTGGGCGACGGTGCCGTTGCAGTCCCACATCTGCAGCCGGGCGGCGTCGACGGGGTTGGCGCTGGGAATGTCGATGCAGCGGCCGTTCAGGTTCGACTTCAGCGCGTTGCCGGTGCCGGGGTTGTCGTTGGTCCAGGCGGAGACGCGGACGTAGTCGATCAGCATCGTCTGCGGGAACGTGGTGCTGGCGTTCGGGCTGCCCGGCCAGTTACCGCCGACCGCCACGTTCAGGATCATGAAGAACGGGTGGTCGAAGACCCACTGGTTGCCGCGGATGCCGGCGGGCGTGACGCGGAAGTACTCCGAGCCGTCCAGGTACCAGATGATGAGGTTGGGCGACCAGTCGATCCGGTAGTTGTGGAAGCCGTCGGCGAGCGGCGCGCCGATCGTGCGGCTGCCGCCGACGCCGCTGCCGCCGGAGTAGCCGGGGCCGTGCACGGTGCCGTAGACGGTGTTGGGCGTGCTGCCGACGTTCTCCATGATGTCGATCTCGCCGGTGGTGGGCCAGTTGTTGCCGCCGAGCGTCCAGAAGGCCGGCCAGATGCCCTGGCCCCGGGGGATCTTGATGCTGGCCTCGAATCGGCCGTACGCCTGGCTGAACCGGTCGGCGGTCAGGATCCGGCCGGAGGTGTACTGGCAGGTTCCGTAGTGGCACTGGAGGTTGGACGGGTTCTCCCGGCGGGCGGTGATGGCCAGGTGGCCCTGCCCGTCGTGGGACACGTTGCGGGTGGAGTTGGTGTAGTACTGCAGCTCGTTGTTGCCCCAGCCGCCGCCACCGATGTCGAATTTCCACTTGGAGCCGTCGATGGAGGTGCCGGCGGCGCCGTTGAACTCGTCGGACCAGGTGACCGGGCCGATGGCGGCTTCGGCCGGAGTGAGGGCGACCAGGCCGCTGGTCAGGGCGAGGAGCATGGCCGCGGCCGTGAGGAGAAGCCGGGGTTTGCGCATGGAGACCTCCGGTTTGGTCCATCCGGGCACGGACCGTGGGTACTTTAGTGCTTAAATTAAGAGGATGTAACACCGTCGTCATAGACGTTGTCAATAGGAAGGTTTCCTTTTAATTCGCGCTGTTCCCCGTGATCACGCCCGCGTTGTAGTCGCTGTCACGGGCGTCCGTGATCGCCATGTGACCGGGCGCGTGCCCGATCGCGAACCTGACGCCGCTGGCCATCGCCGCCGCCTGGGTCGTCACGCCGCACGCCCAGAAGACCGGCACCTCACCCGGGCGTATCTCCACGGGGTCTCCGAAGTCGGGCGCCTTCAGGTCGCGAATGCCCAGTTCCTCCGGCTCGCCGACGTGGATGGGCGCGCCGTGCACCGCCGGATAGCGCGATGTCACCCGTACGGCCATGGCGACCAGCGACGCCGGAACCGGGCGCATCGACACCACCAGCGGCCCCGACAGCGCGCCCGCCGGGCGGCACGGAATTCCGGTCCGGTACATCGGCACGTTCGACCCCGCCTCCAGGTGCCGGACGGGAACACCGGCCCGCACCAGCGCGTCCTCGAACGTGAAGCTGCAGCCGAACAGGAACGGCACCAGATCGGCCCGCCAGAACGCGGTGACATCGGACAGCTCCGCCACCGGCACGCCGTCCTCGTACACGACATATCCCGGCAGGTCCGTACGCAGGTCACCACGGAAGATCGACGTCTGGACGGCGCCCTCGTCCCCCACGTCCAGGACCGGGCAGGCGCGCGGGTTACGCTGCGCGAACAGCAGCAGGTCGTACGCATACGCCCGCGGCACCACAAGGAGGTTGGCCTGCGTCCACCCGGGACACAACCCGGCGGTCGGCACCCGCAGCCCGCCCCGGAACCGGGCCCGCGCTTCGTCCGGCGTCATCGCACCTCCGACCTCCGCATACCCAGACATCAGCCAAAATAGCCGCCGCGTAGGCTGCTGTGTGGGGTACTCATCGGGGGTGAGTCAGGTGCAATACTTCCGCGTGTCCACCGAACACCGTCCTCCCTTCACTGTGATCAAGGTTTGGGGAGAACTCGACATCGCGGCCGAAGCCGAGTTCAGGAAGCACGTCGAGGAGGTCGTGGAGCTGGACCCGGAGCGGCTGCTGTTCGACCTCGCGGAACTGCGTTTCATGGACAGCAGCGGCGTACGCGTGATCCTCGACGTCTACCGGCGGCTCGGCATGGGCGACCGGGTCGCGGTGTGCGGGCTCTCCCCCCGCCTCGAGCGCTCGTTCTACCTGCTCGGAATCACCGGCCGCGTGGGCGGGATGACCACATACTCCACGATGGACAGCGCGCTTACCGCTGTCCGCAGCTGAGCGTCCGGTACGGCGAGTGCCGTACCGGACCGCAAAGGCGTTATTCGACGGTGACGCTCTTCGCGAGGTTGCGGGGTTTGTCCACGTCGCGGCCGAGGGCGACGGCGGCGTGGTAGGCGAAGAGCTGCAGCGGAATGGTCAGGAGAATCGGGTCGAGTTCGGTTTCGTTCTTGGGGACCACGATGCAGTCGTCGGCCTGGTCGGCGGTGCGGTGGCCGACCATGAGAATGCGGCCGCTGCGGGCGCGGATCTCGCCCAGCGTGGTGAGATTCTTGTCCAGGAGTTCGTCGTCGGGGACGATCGCGACGGTGGGCATTTCCGGGCCGATGAGGGCGAGCGGCCCGTGCTTGAGTTCGCTCGCGGGATACGCCTCGGCGTGCACGTAGGAGATTTCCTTGAGTTTCTGGGCGCCTTCGCGGGCGACGGGATAACCGCGCACCCGGCCGACGAACATCATTCCCGCCGCGTCCTTCGCGTAGCGCATGGCGAGTTCGCGGATGTGCTCCTCCTGGGTGAGCATTTCCTTGATCTGCTCGGGCAGGCGGCGCAGTCCGTCGCAGATCCGGCGCCCGTCGGCGGGCGACAGGTCCCTGACCCGGCCCAGGTGCAGCGCGAGCAGGGCGAACGCCGCCGAGGTCGAGGTGAACGCCTTCGTGGAGGCGACCGATACCTCGGGGCCCGCGTGCAGGTAAACGCCGCCGTCGCATTCCCGGGCGATCGCGCTGCCGACCGTGTTGACGATGCCGAGAACGCGCCCGCCCTTGCGCTTCAATTCCTGCACGGCCGCGAGCGTGTCATAGGTCTCCCCCGACTGGCTGATCGCGATGTACAGCGTGTCGGCCTCCACGACCGGGCTGCGATACCGGAATTCCGACGCGGGCTCCGCGTCGGCGGGAATTCTGGCGAGTTCCTCGATGAGTTGCGCGCCGATCTGGCCCGAGTAGTACGCGGAACCGCAGCCGATGATTTTCACGCGGCGGAATGAGCGGGATTCGCGGGCGTCCATGTTGAGGCCGCCCAGGTGCGCGATGTGGAAGCGGTCGTCGATCCGGCCGCGGAGGGTGCGCCCGACCGTGTCCGGCTGCTCGGAGATCTCCTTGAGCAGGTAGTGCTCGTAGCCGCCGGTGTCGTAGTGGCCGGTGTCCCAGTCGACCGTGAACGGCTCCTTCGCGGTTTCCCTGGCGTCGCTGGTGAAGGTGGAGAATCCGTCGGCGCGCAGAACCGCGAGTTCGCCGTCCTCCAGGTGCACGACCTGACGGGTGTAGCGGACCAGAGCGGCTACATCGGAGGCGGCGAACATCTCTTTCTCACCGATGCCGAGCACGATCGGGCTGCCGTTGCGAGCCACCACGACCTCGCCGGGCCGCTCGGCGTCGATCACCGCGATTCCATACGTGCCGACGACGAGCTTCAGCGCCCGCCGCACCGCCTCCTCAAGGCTTTCAGTCTCCTTGGCCGTACGCGCGATCAGATGGGACAGCACCTCGGAGTCGGTTTCACTCACGAAAGTGACGCCGTCGGCCTCCAGGCGCTGGCGGAGCGCGTCGGCGTTCTCGATGATCCCGTTGTGCACGATGGCGATGCGCTCGTCGGCGGACGGGTGCGGGTGCGCGTTGATGTCGCTGGGCACGCCGTGGGTGGCCCAGCGGGTGTGGCCGATGCCGAGGGTGCCCTTGAATCTGGCCGGGACCGCGGCGGCGAGGTCCGCGACCCGGCCTTTTACTTTGCGTATCTTGAGCGCTTTCGCCGCGACGACCGCGACGCCCGCGGAGTCGTACCCCCGGTATTCAAGCCGCTGCAGCCCTTCGAGCAGGATCGGAGCAGCGTCCTTTGGTCCTACATAGGCCACGATTCCGCACATGTCACCCTCCATAGATAATTCGGCGGAGTTGTCGCGGGGACAGCTCCGGCGCCGTGACCCGCCGGGCCGGCAGCTCGGCGGCGATGCGGCGAAAGATCTCGTCGTTCGCCAGGCCGCGTGACCTGAGTTCGGCGTGCCGGCGGCGGACGTATTCCTCGACGGGTTCGCCGAAATACGCCAGCACGTCGGCGACCACCCGCGCGGCTTCGCCCGGACCGAGTGGGGTGGTCCGGGTGAGGTGCGCGATCAGGTCATCATGCGGCACAGGACAGGACCTTACGGAGAGCGGGCGTCGTTTTCCAAGAATCCTGCCCGAAATCGGGCAGGATTCTTGGAAAACTATACCGAGAGGCGTCAGTCGGGGTCAGTTGACGGGTCGGGAGGGGTTCAGTCGGATTGCCGTGAATCCTGGCGAAGCAGGAGCGCATCCGATGGGTCGCCAGCCGACTCCACACGGTCACACCTTAATGGGATTTATCCGGATTTATGGGCATCCATTAACGCATCACGACAAGTCTGTGGGGTCCGGCTTGGATCCCCTCACGATGTGACAGATCGGGCCCGATCGGCAAACTAGGTGGGTGCTCGATCCCGTGTTATGCCGCGAACTCGACTCCGTACCCGATTATGATCGTTTCGCCACCGTGGACGAGGTCCACGACGGCCTCATCCGCCTGGCCGCCGCCCATCCTGACTCCGCCGTGATCCGGCGGGTGGGCACCTCCCGGCTCGGGGATCCCATGCTCTGCCTGACCGTCGGCGACGGGCCCCGCGACGTGGTCGTGGCCGCGGGCCCGCACCCGAACGAACCGATCGGCGGCCTCACCGTCGTGCATCTGGCCGCCCGGCTCTGCGCGGAACCCTCCCTGCGCAAGGCCGCGACCTGGCACATCGTCGGCTGCCTGGACCCCGACGGCACCCGCCTCAACGAGGGCTGGTTCGCCGGGCCCTTCACCAAGGCGCACTACGGCCGCCACTTCTACCGCCCCGCCGGGGACGAACAGGTCGAATGGACCTTCCCCTTCGCCTACAAACGCTCCTACTTCGACCGGGTCATGCCGGAAACGCTGGCGCTGATGCGGTTGATCGACGCCACCCGCCCCGCGTTCATGACCACCCTGCACAACGGCGAACTCGGCGGCGTCTTCTACTACCTCTCCCGGCCCGAACCCGAGTTGCAGGCGATCCTGACCGAACTTCCCGGCCTGTACGGCCTGCCCCTCCACGTCGGCGAACCCGAACACCCCGCCATCACCCAGCTCGCTCCCGCGATCTTCCTCACCCCCCAGATGGAGCGCACGTACGACTACGCCGAGGCCCTCGGCCAGGACCCCACCGAGCTGATCATCGGCTCGGCCAGCGACACCTACGCCTCCCGGTACGGCACGCTCTGCCTGACCGCGGAGCTTCCGTACTGGATGGACCCCGCCGCGGGCGACACCTCGCCGACCGACATCGTCTACGCCGACCTGATCCGCGCCCAGGCCGCCGACCTGCGCGACACGGTCACCGTCCTGGACGAGACCCTCGCCGGAGTCTCCGCCGATCTGGCGACAAAATCCCCTTTCATCCGGGCCAGCCGCTTCTTCATCCCGATGCTCGCGGGCGTCGCCACCACCGACGAGCAACGCGCCGCCGACCGGCTCTCCGACCGCCCCGCCACCGCCGCGGAACGGTCCTCCTGCCGTGACCTGGTGCACAGCTACCGGCTCAGGTTCGGCGGCATCCTGCTCCGCGCGCTCGACGGCGAGATCGCCATCGGCAACGCGACCCCCGCGATCCGGCGGCACGCGCGCACGCTGTCGGAGACGTACGAGAAATGGTGCGCGGACGCGGAGTCCCAGACCTCCGACCAGACGATCCCGATCAAGCACCTGGTGGCCCTGCAGTACGGCGCGATTCTCGCGGGCGCGCACCACGCGCTGCGAACCTGAGGGTTATCCCTCTAGGCGGTGCGGACGCCGTCCGGCTCAATGGCGGAGTGACCTCAACGCTGGCTCCGGTGTGGACCTGGCTGCGGCTGGACCTGCGCGGCCGGATACGAGCCCTGGTGCTGCTGGGCCTGCTGGTGGCCGTGGGTTCGGGGACGGTGATGGCGGCCGCGGCCGGGGCCAGGCGCGGCGACTCGGCGATGGATCGGCTGCGGGCCATCACGCTGCCCGCGCACGCCATGGCCCAGCCGAACCAGGAGGGCTTCGACTGGGACGCGGTCCGCCGCCTGCCCGGAGTGGCCGCCGTCGGGTCCTTCCTCCTCTCCGACGTCACCCTGGAGGGGCTGCCCGGGGCGTTCGTGAGCTACCCGTCGACGGACAAGGAGTTCACGACGGCGATGGAACATCCCGTCGTGCTGGCCGGGCGCATGGCCGATCCCGCGCGGGTGGACGAAGCCGTGGTCTCCGAGCCGTTCCTGACCGCCCATCACGTCAAGCTCGGGGACACGGTCGTCGCGCTGGCCGAGGGCGTGCGGCAGCCTCTCCGGATTGTCGGAGTCATCCGCATGCCGATCCTCCTGAACAGCCCCGAACTCAGCACGACCACCGCCTTCGCCGAGCGGTATCACGCCGCCATGATGAAAAGCTCGGGGGGCGTGGCCAACGCCATCATCCGGCTGACGGGCGGGGAGTCCGCCCTCCCGGAATTCCGGCAGGCGTTCGCGAAGCTCACCGGCCGCGACGACGTCGAGATCCTCGATCTGGCGATGATGGCGCGCAAGAGTGCGCAGGCCAACACGTTCGAGGCCGCCGTCCTGGGCGGGATGGCGCTGGCCGCGCTGGTGTGCGCGCTGGCGCTGACCGGCCAGGCCGTGACGCGGTATGTGACCGGTTCGGCCGGAAATCTGGCGGTTTTGCGGGTGCTCGGGCTGACGCCACGGCAGGCGGTGCTGGCGGCTGCCGCCGGCCCTGGGCTGGCCGCTCTCGGCGGGTGCGCCGCCGGGATAGCCGCCGCGCTGGCGGTTTCGCCGCTGTTCCCGATCGGGGGTGCGGGGGGCGTCGAACCTCATCCGGGGGTACGCGCTGACGTGGCGGTTTTCGGCGCGGTCGCGGCGATCATGGTGCTGGTGGCGGTGGGGGCGGCCGGCTCTGCCGTACGGTATGGGCTGGCCGCTGAGGTCGCGCAGCGGCCGGCGGCCGTCAGGCAGCGGCGGCCGGCTCTGGTGAGGGTGGTGGATCGGCTCGGGTTGCCCGTACCGGTCGGGCTTGGTGTGCGGTTCGCGCTGGAATCGGGGAGCCGGGGTGGGTCCTCGCTGTCCGCCCGGCCGGCGCTGGCGAGCGCGGTCGTCGGCGTGCTCGGCGTGGTGGCGGCGCTGACCTTCCGCGCCGGGGCCGTGGACGCGTATGACGACCTGGCCAGATTCGGCCAGACCTTCCAGCTGACCGCCTGGGCGGGGTGGGACGGTCAGGACTTCGCGCCCGCGCCGCTCGCGACCTGGGCCCGGGATCCGGACGTGCTGGCGGTCAACGACGCCCGGATCGGCGTGGGAACCGTGGGCGCCACGTCGGTCACCCTTTACACCTACACGCGCCCCTTCCCGGTGGTCGTCCTGGCGGGCCGCATGCCCACAGCCCCCGACGAGATCGCCCTGGCACCGGACTCCGCCCGCGACTCCTCCTCCAAAATCGGAAATATCATCACATTGAAGGCGAGGGCCACCAGCCGGCTCACGGTGACCGGCATCGTGTTCGTCCCCGAAGGCCCCCACAACGGTTACGCCGCGGGTGGCTGGGTCACCGGCGCCGGCTACCAGCGGCTCTTCCCCGACAATTTCTTCAAGTTCCACCAGGTCCTGCTGGCACTCCGCACCGGAGCCGATCCCGCCGCCGTCACCCAGCGCCTCGCCACCCAGTTCGAACCGCCCCTGACACCGATCCAGCACACCCAGATCAGCAACATCCTGATGCTGCCACTGGCCTTCGGCGCCTTCCTGGCCCTCCTCGCCCTGGGCGTCAACGGCCACACCCTGGCCACCGGCATCCACCGCCGCCGCCACGCCATCGCCACCATGCGCGCCCTCGGCCTCACCCCACGCCAATGCCGCCAAGCGATCTTCACCCAGGCGACCACGGTCGCGACCATCGGTCTCCTCTTCGGAATCCCCCTCGGCCTGGCGCTGGGCCGCATCCTGTGGCGGGTGGTCACCGACATCACCCCCCTCTGGTACGCCCCACCTTTCGCCCTGCCCACGACACTCCTCCTGATCCCCACCGTCCTCACCCTGGCCACGCTCCTGGCCATCCACCCCATCCGGCGCGTCACCCGCTACTCCGTCAGCACCTGCCTACGCTCCGCCTGATCGCTCATGTACTTCACCCACCAAGCCGGTGAGCCGCCAGGGCTCGCCCCAAAGCCAGACGCCGGACCCGCGTTCGGCCGAGGCGACAACCGCGGTGTTCCGCTGGATTGCGGCACCTCTTCCCTGAGACGCCAAAACGGGCGCTGCCCCCGCCGGTGCGCACGAGTACGGCCAGAACGCGCTAAGGTTTCTCCGTAGCCCGGGTTCAGCCCGGATGCTCGCGGAAGTGGCTCAGTGGTAGAGCATCACCTTGCCAAGGTGAGGGTCGCGGGTTCGAATCCCGTCTTCCGCTCGGTGGAGTGGCCGAGAGGCGAGGCAGCGGCCTGCAAAGCCGCGTACACGGGTTCAAATCCCGTCTCCACCTCCAAGGTCGTCACGGAAACCCCGCGAAGTCCGCTAAAGTAAGACCAGCGTCGCTGAGGGTCAGCCCCTCAACGACCACGCGGAAGTGGCTCAGTGGTAGAGCATCACCTTGCCAAGGTGAGGGTCGCGGGTTCGAATCCCGTCTTCCGCTCGCAGTTCCCGGACGATTAGCTCAGCGGGAGAGCGCTTCCCTGACACGGAAGAGGTCACTGGTTCAATCCCAGTATCGTCCACCCAAGAAATTCCAGGCTGGCAGCCTGGGATTTTCTTTTTGAAGATTGTTGACCATGGAATCGGGAGCAAAACGGGAGCACACTGCTCCCGGAAGATCAAGACCACTACCCCGATCGGTAGCGGTCTGCCCGGTTTAGCCGGGTAGAGGTCACCCCGAAACCGGGAGCATTTCTGCTCCCTCGGAGCACACCCCGAGCAGACCCTTCAGCGGTCCGCCGGCCACCGCCGAATCACCGTTTCCGACCCTTGCCAAGTTTGCGCCAGCGGCGCTGCAGCTCATCCATCAGACGGGTGCGCATCGCCTCGGTGACGTGACCGTAGACGCCGTCCATGCCGCCCAGCTCGTGCCCCAGCCGCTCGAACTGCAGCACGCGAGGAACGCCGACCTCCATCAGGACCGACTTGTGCAGATGCCGCAGCCCGTGAAAGACCGCGCCGGGAAGGATGTGGGGGCCGTCGTCGCAGGCGGGCCGCCAGATCCGGCGGGCGAAGTTGGAGCGGCGCAGCCGCCCGCCCTCCGGCCCGGCGAAGACCAGCTCGTCTCCGTGGGCGTCCATCGCCTCCTCCAGAAGCCGGACGAGGAAGGGCGGCAGATCGATCCGGCGAACCGCGGCCGGGCTCTTGGGCGGGCCCAGCCACAGCTTCCCCTGCACCTCGTGCAACGCCCCAACGTCGGCGTGGATCCAGATCATGTTCTCGCTGGTGCGGCAGTTGGGGCGGGCCAGCCCGGCCAGTTCGCCCCAGCGCATGCCGGTGAACGCCGCGATGATCACCAGAATTTCGGCGTTGCGGCCGCCAAGCCTGCCGGTCCGTTCCGCTATGGGAAGGATGTGCTTTTCCTGCGGGATCGGGCGGCCGTGACGGGGATTGCCACCGCTCGTGCGGCTGCTGATCTTCAGGTTCAGGCACGGGTTGACCGCGATCACCCGTTCCTGTACGGCGGCGTTCAGCACTACCGACAGCAGCGTGACGATGCTCGACACCGTTGCCGGGGCGTAGCGGACGGCCAAGTCGGCGGCCCATTCTCTGACCGCCATCCGCCGGATGCCATCGAGGCTGACCTGGCCGAAGACCGGCAGGATGTGTTGGTCGAGGTGGTGATCGTACTTGGCGCGGGTGCCGGGGCTGACCTGATGCACGCGCCGCCAGCCGGCCACCCAGTCGGTCAGCGGGACACGTCCAGCCTGGGGGTCGATGAAGGAGCCGCCCCGCTGCCGGGATTCCAGATCCCGGGCGGCAGCTTCGGCGTGCTTCTTGCTGGGGTATTTGTCGGGGGTGGTGTGCACGCCTCCGTCGGCGTCGCGGTAGCGGACCCGGTACCAGGGACCGCGTTTCTCGGACCATGCCATGATCGCCTCCACATTCATTTGGGTGGTCGGGCGGGTGGGTAGGGGTCATCGACGCTCCCCTGCCTGCGACCGGTCAAGTCGCCGGGCGATGCCCCGCGACGGCGATCGCCTCCAGGTCGCCGCGGGAGAAGCGCAGGTGCTTGCCGAGGAAGGTGCACGGGATGGCGCGGGCGGCGGCCTTGCGGCGCAGCCAGGAGGGCTTCACCCCGAGCAGGACGGCCGCCTCGTTCGGGGTGTAGAGCAGCTTGGACTCCGCGATGTCACCCATCGGGTACGGCCCCGAGACGACCGGCCACTGACACCTACAAAAGCCTTCCCAGACCCTTCCCCGGGACAAGTTCCCTGCGGATTGGGCACGGCTGGAAAGACCGCGTGCGCGCGATGTGATCGAAGAGGTCCCTCGCAGGGGCTGTTGCGTATCGCCTCTGCTTGACCAGGAGCCGGCCAGGAATCGCGCTAATCTCGCACAACCGAGCCGGAAGACCGACCGAGGACCGTGCATGATCGGACCGCGAGGGTTATGCCATAGCGCAAATGGGCCGGCGACATCCTTTGATCATCTGCGCACACCCGGGGTATGGGTGCGCAGAGAGTCCGGTTGCCCGGCAGTTGCATCACGAACCTGCTGCCATCGGACGAAACCGCAGGCCAGAACCAGTGACACAATTCTCGGCACGCACAGGTTGGTGGGCACGCTCTGTCGGGAACTGCTGGACCGGATGCTCATCTACAACCAGGCGCACCTGCGTGCGGCGCTGATCGAGTATGCCCAGCACTACAACTCCCACCGGCCGCATCAATCGCTGCGGCAATGCCCGCCGTCGTGGTCGTACACGGTCAGCGTGCGGCGCAGATGCACGCCTGGGGCTGGTCCATGATCTAGTGGATGACGAATCTCTTTTCTCGAACTTCCTGCGGATTGAATGTAGATTTATGGATGTCTCACCGAGGGGGCACCCAATGACAGATCAGCACCGGCCACAGACCGCACTCCACGCCGAGGTGAAAAGCCTTGGGCAGCAGTTACCTGTCGTCGTCTATCTCGATAGCGAGGACGAGCTCTCTCTAGTGCTGGACGCTATAAATGCCATCCCCCAGGCTCTCGAAATTGAGCTTCTCCAATCAAGACACTCAGTGCGAGGGGTTTGGCGGGCGTTCATCGGCGCCCTCCGCAAGCAGGCGAGCCCCGATCGCCTGGAAGATACAGCGAGCGCTGTCAGGGCGGGTGTGCAGGCACGCGTGTATGGAGAGATCCAGTCACAAGTGACTAAGGCAACATCCGAGGCCGTCGCCAACCTGCTCGATCAGGGCTGACAGCATTCTCGGATGCTGAGACGGTGGGTGCCGGTTCTGCGGATCACGGATGGATCGCGTACGGCGTGGCGTAGCCCTGACATGCAACAAGACCCCATAGAACGGCGGTTACCACAC
>NZ_JBDPLV010000069.1:0-58858 GCF_039871605.1 Acrocarpospora sp. B8E8
GGTTCCCTGAACCGTGGGGGTATATGGGGTGGCCAACTGATGTACTCCTTCGGGGTGGGCAGCCCTTGCGGGGGCTGCCTGGTGGGGGGAATGCGCCGCTCATCCCCCGGGCATGAGCGGCAGGGCCGGATCAGCGGTGCAGATCCGGACAGCTGTGCGATCGATGTCGGCCGGGCTCGGCATGCGGCTGCCCGGCAGTCCCACGGCGGCGCTCGCCCACGCGAGGGCCTCGGCCAGCGCCGATTCGCCGCGTGCGCCCGCCGCCAGGAATCCCGCGAGCATGGCGTCGCCCGCGCCCACGCTGCTGCGCGGCTCCTCGACGGGGCAACTGCCGAACCAGACCTGGTCGCCCTCGATGAGCAGCGCTCCATCGGCGCCGAGGCTGGTCAGCACCGAGCGTGCGCCCATCGCCCGGAGCTTGCCCGCGGCGTCGATGGCGTCGCCGAGGCAGGTGATCGGGGTGCCGGTCGCCTCCGCGAGCTCCTCGCGGTTGGGCTTGATCAGCGTGGGGCCGGCAGGCAGCGCGGCGACCAGGGCCGGTCCGCTCGTGTCGACCGCGACCTGGATGCCGGCGCTGACGAACCTCTCGCACAGAACGGCGTACACCTCGGTCGGCACACCGGGCGGCAGGCTGCCCGAGGCGACGACCCAGTCGGCCGATCCGGCGGCGTCGAGGACCGCGCTCGCCAGCGTGTCGAGCTCGGCCGCCGTCAGCGGCGTGCCAGGCTCATTGATCTTGGTGACGGTTCCGTCGGGTTCCGCCAGCGTGACGTTGGAACGGGTCGCCCCTGCCACCGGAACGGAGATCATGTCGATGCCCGCGGCGGCGAGCAGGGCCACGAGCTGCTGCCCTTCGGCCCCGCCGAACGGGACGACAGCGCGCGACCGCACCTGGTTGGCCAGCAGCGCGCGTGACACGTTGACCCCCTTGCCACCGGGGTCGAGGTGAGCGGCCGCCGCCCGGATGACGGCGCCACGGGTCAGCGAGCCGACCTCGATGGTACGGTCCAGGCTTGGGTTCAGCGTCAGCGTGAGGATCATACGCGCACAACCTCTGGTCCGGCTGCCGCCACATCCCCGGCAAGTTGGAGATCCAGCCGCGTGTCAGTGATGATCACATCGATCTCGGACAACGTCGCGAAGCGCGTCAGGTAGTTGTCGGAGAACTTGGTGTGGTCCGCCAGTAGCACGGCCCGCTGCGAGCAGGCGATCATGGCTCGCTTGATCGCTGCCTCCGCCGGGTCGGGCGTCGTCAGTCCCTTGGCTACGGAACAGCCGTTGGTCGCCATGAAGGCCACGTCGATATGCAGTTGGGAGAGCTGCTGGAGTGCCCAGTCCTCGACCGTCGCGAGCGTACGCCCCCGTACCCGGCCCCCCAGCATGAACACCGTCACATTGGCGCGGCCGGCCAGCGCGGTGGCCAGGGGCGGCGAGTTGACGATGACGGTGAGCTCGCGGTCGGCGGGTATGGCCTGAACAAGGCGGCCCGTCGTCGTGCCCGCATCGATGATGATGGCTCCGTCCTGCGGCAACTCGCCCAGCGCCGCCTTGGCGATGCGCTCCTTCTCCGCCGTCATGACCTCGTCCCTCGCCGCGAGAGCGGGCTCGAAGCCAAGCCGCTCGACCGGGATCGCCCCGCCGTGCACCCGCCGCAGCACGCCCGCGCGCTCGAGGACCGTCAGGTCCCTGCGGATCGTCTCCGTCGTGACGCCGAACTGTTCCGCCAGGCTCACCACGTTGACCCGCCCCGCGGACCGGGCTTCACGCAGAATCTCCTGCTGCCGTTCCTCGGCGTACATTGCTGTTGATTCACCGCCGTTTCGATGTTGTTCCGTTTGTTTTTATACCCGACCATGTTGCCAGTCAAGGGTCGGTCGAGGGAGCCCCCTTGCGAGTTTTCGAGACACCCACCCGCGGCCCGCAGCCGGTCGGCGGCGGCGGTCAGCCCCGGATCTGGTTCCTGTCCATGCTGGTCACCGCGCATATCGTGCCGGCCGGCATGGAGGCGGCGTGGCTCCCCCGACCTGCCCACCAGCACTTGGATAGTGGCACTAACGAACAGGTGAACAGTAGGGAATTGACTACTTGGCAATCGTTACCGTCCAGCCATGCGTCGAGCGCGCACGGTCGTGACGAGACGAGTGGCATCCCCGGGTGGATCCGGCCGGCGGTCGCGCTCAAGCTCTTTCAGCGAGCGTCCAAGACGAGGGCATCGGGGCGCGCACATGGCTCGGCCGGCAGGCCCGTCCCGCAGAGGGCGGGACGGGCCTGCCGGCCGGTTGAGATCAGGAGACGGGTTCGATCCACACGTTGCGGAAGCGGGGATTCTCGCCGGCGTCGCCGTGGTCCTGGAGGCGGATCCCGCCCGACGCCGCGCTCTCCGGGATGTTGTCGCCTGTGCCGCCGTCGATGGCCACGTCGTTGTGCACCACCACGCCGTTCCAGACGACCGTCACCCGCGCGTTGTCGGTCTTCACCCCCGCGCTGGTGTAGCGGGCCGCGCGGAACGTGATGTCGTAGGTCTGCCACGTTCCTGAAGCGGTGGCCACATTGCTGTCGGCCGCGCGCTTGTTGTAGATCGAGCCCGCCCCGTTGACGAGCGGTGCGGGGTCACCGGACGACTCGAGAACCTGAATCTCGTAGCGTTCCTGGAGGTAGACGCCGCTGTTGCCGCGCTGCTGCCCGGTCACGTTCGGCGGGTAGTCCGGCTCGTACCACTCGACGTGGAGCTTGAAGTCGCCGAACGTCTGCCGGGTACGGATGTCGCCGCCATAGGACTCCACGGAACCGTTCGCGATCGGCCAGGTCGCCGACCCGCCGGCCCGTTTCTCCCACGCCGCCAGACTGGACCCGTCGAACAGCGTGATCCGCTGCGCCGTCGACACGGTGATGTGGTCCAGGTTGACGTTGCCGGTGTCGCCGCTGTCGTACTTGTACGTGATCTCGTTCGTGCCCCGGTTCAGGTTGAGCGCCTCCGTCTGGACGGCCCAGGCGTCCCAGCCGCCGGTGCCGGCCAGCCGTACCTGCCTGACCTTGTCGCCGTTGACGTACACGCTCACCGACCTGCCGGTGTCGGCCGCGTAGCGGAGCCCGACGTTGTGCGTGCCGGTCGTGTCCGACCACACGCTGAACGTCGTACTGGCGCCCGCGTTCCAGTAGCCGTCGACGAAGCCCTTGTAGGTGAAGCCCGGGTGGTCGCTGTTCGCCTTCGCGCCACCGGCCAGGGTGGCGTTCTCCGCCTCGAACACGCGCTGCGCGGCCACGGTGAGGGAGTCGAGGTTGACGTGGCCCGTGTCGCCGCTGTCGACCTTGTAGGTGATGAGGTTGGTGCCCTCGTTCAACGTGAGCGGTTCGACCCGGGTGGCCCACTGCTCCCACGTCACCGTGCTGGGCAGGGGCACCTGCCTGATCTTGGTCCCGTTGACGTACACGCTGACGGACTTGTTGCCGGGTGCGGGGTTCGGGCCGTTGGAGTAGCGCAGGCCGACGTGGTACGTGCCGTCCCTGGGGGCGTGCACGGCGAACTGCGTGGCCGCTCCCAGGTTCCCGTAGCCGTCGACGAAACCGGCGCCCGTGTAGCTCTGGTGGTCGGTGTTCAGCTTCGCGCCGCCGCTGTGCGAGGCGCTCTCCGCCTCGTAGACGGTGTCGGTCTCCGGGCCGTTGACCAAGGTGTTGAGCGTGTACCAGGCCTCGGTGCTCCACAGCGGCTGCCCCGACGCCGAGCTGAACGGACGCGGCGAGCGCAGGTGCACCACGCGGTCGGCCTTGAGGCCCGCGATCTTCAGCGTGACCTTCTTCCTGTCAGCGGACAGGTCGGCGGAGGTGACGGTCAGCGGCTCCTCGTCCACCTTGGGGCCGCCGTAGGTGGAGGCCGCGGCGTACCGCCACTGGGTGAGCTGATACTTGGCCGCCAGCGACGCGGCGGTCTCGGCCGACAGCGGCTGGGTGTACTCCAGCTCGAAGCCGCCCTCGATCGCGCGCATCTTCAGGATGTCGAAAGCCTTGTCGCCGCCGGGGGTCAGCTTCTGCAGTCCGTACGTCAGCTTGCCCGGCTGGCCCCAGTTTCCGCCGGCGCCGAGACCTCCGGCGTAGATGGCGCCGTCGGGCCCCAGGCTGATCCGGTTGACCCCTGCCTCGAGGCCCTGGGTGAAGCGGAAGACCGCGCCCTGGTACTCGCCGTTGACCTTCTCGAGGTAGCCGCGCTGGATCCCGCCGTAGGTGACGTCGCCGAACAACAGCTGCCCCGCGAACCTGCCCTGCTTCATGAGCAGCGGCGTGCTGGGGGAATTGGCGATCTCGTTGTGCGGCAGCCAGAGCACGGGCGCGCTCACCAGGTTGTTGTCGAACCGGCCGTCAGGGTTGGTGTAGTGGTTGAAGAACCGGTCCTTCGTGATGTGCACCAGTTTCGAGGCGGGCAGCCAGCCGCCCTGGTTGTCCAAGACGAACAGGTCATCGTTCGGACCCCAGCCGAGCCCGTTGGGTGTGCGCAGACCGCCGGCGATGTACTCGACCTCGCCGGTGGCCTTGTCGACCTTGATGGTCGTGCCCCGGTCCGGCGCCGGCTGCGGGTCGGTGGTGGCGCCGCCGTAGTTGATGGCGACGGAGAGGTTGAGGTAGAAGTGGCCGTCACGGTAGAGCAGTCCGAACGCGAACTCGTGGAAATTGCCGCCGAACGGCCAGGTCGCCACGGTCCTGAGGTTGTCGGCGACCTCGTCGCCGTTGGTGTCGTTCAGCTCCACCAGCCGGGACTTCTCCGACACGTAGAGCTTGCCGTCCACGTACTTGATGCCCATGGGCTCCTGCAGCCCGCTGGCGATCTTCTTGGTGGTGACCTGCGCGGGTGAGGTCTGGCCTGTGACGTTGCCGAGCAGGTAGACCTCGCCGAGCCTGGTTTCCGAGCCGCCCCACGTGGCGATCGCCAACCGGCCGTCGGGCAGCCAGTCCATCGCGGTCACCTGCGGCTGGAAATCGTCCGGTCGCAGGTCGGTGAGCGTGAAGTCAGGGTGTACGGACTCCAGCGGCAGCCCGTCGCCCGGAGAGTCGGCGCCGCTCTCGCACTCCTTGCGCCCGGGGGCGGTGACCCGCACCACGTCCGCGTCCGTGCTCAGCACCGAGTTCGGCACGAGGGTGAACGCGGAGGATCCGGGTGGTTTCCACTCCAGCTTGAGCTGCTGGCCGTACAGGTGCTCGAAGTGGTCGAGGCGCAGCGCGTGGTAGCCGGTGGTCAGGGTGATCGTGCCGTCCACGGCGATCGGCCCGTGCCGCCCGTCGTTGGTGATCACGACGGTGTCGTCGATGCGCAGCCGGGAGCCGTCGTCGCTGGTGAGCCGGAACTCGTACGTGCCCGCGGCGGCGATGGAGATGTTGCCGATGACCTCGGTGACGAACATGTCGACCAGGCCGAAGTCGGCGTCGGAGGCCCAGTCGATCGTGGGCATCAGCTTGTCCACGTTGGGTGTCTGACCGGGCTTGAGCGTGCAGAGCTTGGACAGTTCGACTTGCACGTCGTAGGTGCGCAGGGTGATGCCCGGCTCCTGCGGCGGCACCGCCGCGCGCGCTTGAGCGGGTACGACGAGCCATGAGAGTGCGGTGAGCAGTAAGACGGATAACAGGGGTAATTTCCGCATGACCAGTCCCATCTCGGTGAGGGCGCCGCGTTCAGCGCGGCGTGGGGGGTTACGGCGCCGCCGATATGCCGATCGAACGGCGGATGTCGGGTCTCATTCGCTGTAACATGCCGGAATTAATGCTTCTCTTCGCCGTAATATAGAGCGAGATCTTCGACTTGCCCATACCTTTTGCCATGGATCAGCGAAAGTCGTGATGCTTCACGGCAGAAGGGTGCGGCGCTATCGACGGGGACGAGATCGCATGCGAACCTGTGGCCGCGGGGAGAAGCGGCGGTCCCAGGGGGTAGGCAGACCGGAGCGGGCGATGCAGCTAGCTGGTTCGATGTCGTGGCGCATCAGCATTGACCATTGGTCGGAGGCGCACGACATTGCGCTGTGGTTCCGCGCCGCCGAACGCATCCAGGTGGACGTGGAGGGCGTCGTACCCGGGCCGCTGGATGTCGAGACGCTGCCGGATCGGCGTACGGACCCGTCGGACGCCGCGGAACTGGCCGAGGGATGGTTGGACTGGTGGCGGTCACTTGTCACCGCCCCCACGATGACCTTGCCGTTGGATCGTGAGAACCCGCCGGTGGTGTGGTCATTCTCACCGCCCGGCTTCTCCGGCCTCCATGGTTTCCCCGCGCTGCGGCAGGCTGTGGCCGGACGTTGGGAGCAGGCCCGTCGTTGGGGCAACGCCCGCAAGAGCGCCGGCATGGCGGCTGGCCGGCATATGCGTGAGAAGGTGCCGACCGGCCAGATGGTGGCCGAGGTCGAGAACGAGCTGGGCCGCAAGGCACGACCGTTCTCGCTGGAGTTCGTCATGCTGCCCGTGCGTGACGACGAGATCCGCGCCGTCGGTTCTTACCGCTATCTGATACCCGAACGGGTCTACGACGGTCCCCGATGGCCCGGCCTGCTGCGCTCGCTGCTGACGCCGCACGTTTGACGTCGACAGACGCAGGAAGGCCACCGGATGGTCGCCGCGAAGGTGCTGGACCTGCTGGGTCCCGCCCGAGGACGGCTGGCGCAAGGTGTGGCCGCCCCGGGAGCGGGTCCACCCCGCGGCCAAACGCCGGGAGGACGCGCAGTGGCTCCGTGAACATTTCAGGCCGTGGCTCGGCGCGGAACCTCCTGCGGCGACGACGTCACCGCGAAAGACCGGAGCTCATCCCGTTCGAGACGGGCGACAGCTAGACAGGCGGCCTCCGGACGGTGAGCCCGGGCAGACGCCAACCACTCGTGAAAGCGCTCTCTTGGACGTATGGTGCTGGGATGGAGCTAGCTGAGATCCGGAAATATCCGGTTAAGTCGGTTTCAGGGCGGGTGGTGGATTCGGCGGTCGTGGAGCCGTGGGGGCTGGCCGGGGACCGCCGCTGGGCCGTCGTGGACGAGCACGGGGAATTGCATTGGGTCGGGGAGAATCCCCGGCTGCTGTCCGTCGTCGCCAGCGCCACGGACGAGGACGGGCTACTGCTCGACGCGCCGGGACTACCCCAGCTGAAGATCCCCCCGGCCACCGGAGAGAGCGCTCCCGTGGGTTTCGTCGAACTGGACACCGCCGTACTCGCGGACCCCGACGCGCACGCCTGGTTCACCCGGCTGCTCGGCAAACCGGCCTGCCTGGTCTGGCTCGACGACCCCAACCGCTGCCCCGTCCCGGCGTCCCACGGCGGCCTGCCCGGCGAGGTCGTCAGCTTCGCCGGGGACGCCCCCATCATGCTCACCTCCCGCTCCTCGCTGCGGCGGCTGGACGACTGGATCATCGAAGGCGCCCTGGAACGCCAGGAGGACCCGCCCGGCCCGCTGGACATGACCCGCTTCCGCCCCAACCTCGTCATCGACGGCGCACCCCCGTACGCCGAGGACGACTGGCACGAGATCCGCATCGGCCCGCTCACCTTCCGCGTCTCAGAACGCTGCGACCGCTGCGCCACCACCACCTACGACCCAGTCACCCTCCAAAAGGGCAAAGAACCCCTGCGCACCCTCGCCCGCCACCGCCGCTGGAACGGCAAGACCTGGTTCGGCATCCGCCTGATCCCCCGAGGCCGCGGCGAACTACGACTCGGCGACCCGGTCACCGTCCTGGCCTGAACCACCCGCCGACAGCCACGTGCGACCCGGTCTCCGTGCTCGCCCGATCGCCCGGCGACAGCCGCGTTCTAACCGGCCGACAGCCGTCGCGGGGCTTGCCCGGACCCCCGACAGCTCACCGCGCTCGGGAATGGTGTTGCGCCCCGACAAGCGGCCACCGAGACAGCTACCCTCATCCGCGTCTTTGAGTTGTAGCTGCTCCGGCCTCGCGATAGCGCGTCCAGCCCTCATCGAGTAGTCGGAACCCCGCATCGATGGTCGGTTCTGGATCGGCCTCGCGGATGGCGATGAGTTGGATGTGCAGGGCGAACCGGACGTAGAAGCGGATCTCGTCGCTTGGCTCGGTGAGCCCGAGCTCCTCGGTGATCGCGGCGGTCAGGGCATCCTCGTGGCGGAACCACATCTTCTCTGCGTAGTCGACGAGGGCCGGTGTCTCTTCCATGAGGGTGAGGACCTGGCGCTGGGGCTCGGACTTCATCGCGGCGATCTCGGAGAGGTAGTGCGCCTTCAGCGCGTCGGAGATCGTGGTCCCCGGCGCCCGGCCGCTTACCGCGACCGCGAGGCGTTCATGCCTCTCGTCCTCGTCGCTGAAGACAAGCGCCTCCTTCTGGGGGAAGTGCGTGAAGACCGCCGTTTCAGTGCGCGGCCGAGCTGCGTCTTGACTGTCCCGAGCGAGCATCCGAGCACCTCGGCGCACTGGATGAGCGTCAACTGCTCGAAGTAGTGCAGCACGACGATTACCCGCTGCCTCCTCGGCAGGCCGCCGACCGCCGCCAGGAGCGCCTGCCGCTGTACCACCTCGATGGTGAAGTCGTGGGGGTCGGGATACTCGGGCACTTCTGGGGAGGGCAGCTCATTGCGCCATTTCCTGCGCCACCAGGAGATATGGGTGTTCACCACGATCCGGTACACATAGGAGTCGGGGTTGGTATTGATCCGCCCCCACGCCGCCCAGGCCTTCGCCAGTGCCGTCTGCACTATGTCTTCAGCGGTCGCGAGGTCTCCCGTGAGCAGGAAGGCCGAACCTCGTAACCGGTCGTAGCGTTGCACTACGAAGCTGTCGAAATCATCGTCCATCCACGAACTCCGTCCCCAAGGTGTCATGAGTATCGACGCCATGGAGGACCGGTTCCCGATGACAACGTGTCCCGTGTTTCGTGAGGAGTCGAGGGGATCTGGATCGGGTCCGGGTGACGGCTCTGGTCGTACTCAGAGCTCGGTGATCAGCCCCGCGCTGACCCGCAGGCGACGGCCCACCTGCACCGCCTCGAGCATGCGCCGGTCGTGCGTGACCAGCAGCAGCGTGCCTGGATAGTGCGCGAGCGCCGACTCCAGCTGCTCGATCGCGGGCAGGTCGAGATGATTGGTCGGCTCGTCGAGCACAAGCAGGTTGACACCCCTGGCCTGCAGCAACGCCAGGGCTGCCCGGGTCCGCTCGCCAGGCGACAGGGTTGCCGCGGGGCGCATCACGTGGGCGGCCTTCAGCCCGAACTTGGCCAGCAGCGTGCGCACCTCGGCGGGCGGCATCGGCGAGACCAGCGCCCCGAAGGCATCCAGCAGCGGCTCGCCTCCCAGGAAGAATCCTCGTGCCTGGTCCACCTCTCCGACCACCACGCCGGGGCCGAGTGAGGCATGCCCTTCCTCAAGCGGAAGCCGGCCGAGCAACGCGGCCAGCAATGTGGTCTTGCCTGCGCCGTTGGCCCCGGTGATGGCCACCCGCTCGGCCCAGCCGATCTCCAGATCGACAGGACCGAGTCTGAAGGAACCGCGGCGGGCCACCGCCCCGCGCAGGGTGGCGACGACCGCTCCGGCGCGGGGCGCGGCGGCGATCTCCATCCGCAGCTCCCACTCCTTGCGCGGCTCCTCCGCCACATCGAGTCGTTCGATCAGCCTTTCCGTCTGGCGGGCCTTGGCGGCCTGCTTCTCGGTCGTCTCGACCCGGGCGTTCCGCCCGATCTTGTCGTTGTCGCTCATCTTGCGGCGCGCGTTCTTGACGCCCTTTTCCATCCAGGCGCGCTGGGTGCGGGCGCGGGCCTCGAGCTGGGTGCGGGTCTCGGCGTACTGTTCGTATTGCTGTCTGGTGTGCGCCCGCGCGACCTCGCGCTCGTCCAGGTAGGCCTGGTAGCCGCCGCCGTACAGCCGAACCCGATGCTGGGCCAGGTCGAGCTCGAGCACGCTGGTGACGGTCCTGGCGAGGAACTCGCGGTCGTGGCTGACCAGCACCGTGCCCGAGCGCAGGCCGGTCACGAACTTCTCCAGCCGGTCGAGCCCATCGAGGTCGAGGTCGTTGGTCGGCTCGTCGAGCAGGAAGAGGTCGTAGCGGCTCAAAAGCAACGAGGCAAGCCCCGCGCGGGCCGCCTGGCCGCCGGACAGCGAAGTCATCGGCTGGTCGAGGCCGACCGTGAGGCCCAGGTCGGCGGCCACCTCGGTGGCGCGCTCGTCGAGGTCCGCGCCACCCAGCGAGAGCCAGCGCTCCAGCCCCGTGCTGTACGCGTCCTCGGCGCCCGGCAGACCCTCCACCAGTGCCTGCGTGGCGGCGTCGAGGTCGCGCTGCGCCTGGGCGACGCCGGTACGGCGGGCCAGGAACAGGCGGACGGTCTCGCCTGGCCTGCGCTCCGGCTCCTGGGGCAGGTGGCCGACGACCGCCGTGGCCGGGGTGAGGCTGATGCCGCCCTGCTCCGGCACGTCGAGGCCGGCAAGCAGGCGCAGCAGCGTCGACTTGCCCGCGCCGTTGACCCCGACGAGCCCGATGACATCTCCAGGGGCGACCACGAGGTCGAGCCCCGAGAACAGGACCCGCTCCCCATGCCCGGCCGCGAGGTCCTTCACAACTATTGCTGCGCTCATATCCCGAACGATGCTAGCCACCCATCTCGTGCGCAACCTAACAGTGACCACCGCGGGCCAGACGACGGCGTCCGCAATCTCTTCCGGCCGCCCGATCCGACCGATGGGGTGCGCGGCGACCCGCGCAGCCATGACCTCCGGCGAGCGCCCTTCGGCGATCAAGGGCGTGTCTACGCCGTGCCCCCGGCTTCCCGCACCAACTCCACGGTCTCGTCTAGTGCGCGCTGCGTGCGTCCGGTCACCGCGACGAAGCATCCTTGTGCGGCCAATGCGATGGCGCTGGCTCTGCCGATGCCGCCTCCCGTGATGAAGGCATGGGTTCCCACAAGCTCTCCGCTCACTCGCCAACTCCAGTCAGCTCGACCGAGACGTTCCACAGGCGCCGGGCGTTGTCGGGGTCGATCGCGTAGTCGGCGACGCCCCTGCGGATGCCTGGGACGAACGGCTCGGCCTCCTGGCAGTCCTCGAAGTACCTGCCGGTGACGCCCGACACGAGGGGGGAGGCGGCGAGCAGCACCGAGGTCGCCGCTCCCTGCGCGATGTTCTTCTCCGACACGCCGGTCTTGCCGGAGGGGTCGAAGGTCTGCGGCGGGGTGTCGATGTGGCGGCCCAGATTGGTCTCCCAGATGCGGCCAGGGTTGAGCGCATTGACCGTGATGCCGTCGCCGTCCCAGCGCTTGGCGGCCTCGACGGCGAAGAGGATGTTGGCGGTCTTGGACTGCGCGTAAGCGAGCCAAGGTTCGTAGGGCTCCTTCGTGAAGTCGAGGTCGTCGAAGCGGACGGGGCCGTTGACGTGGCCCACGGAGGACAGCACGACGATACGGGCGTCGCCGGCGGCCGCGAGGGCGTCGTGGAGGCCCACGGTGAGCGCGAAGTGGCCGAGATGGTTGGTGGCGAACTGCAGCTCGCGCCCCTCGGGGGTGCGCTGCTCGGGGTTGGCCATGACTCCGGCGTTGTCGACCAGGATGTGCAGCGGGCCCGTCCAGCCCTTCACGAAGTCCGCCACCGAGGTGAGGTCGGCGAGGTCCAGGTGCGCGGCATGGACGTTCGGGTTTCCCGTCTTGGCCGTGATCTCCTCGGCGGCCTCCGAGGCAGCTTCGAGGTTGCGCGCCGCGATGGTGACCTCGGCTCCGGCTGAGACGAGCGCCCGGGCGGTCTCGCGACCCAGGCCGCTAGCGCCGCCCGTGACGATCGCGCGACGCCCGGTCAGGTCCGTCCCCGCGATCACCTCGTCGGCCGTCGATTCCGCGCCGAACGGCGTGGTGATCCGATCTGTCATGGTTCTGCCTTTCTCTCACCCGCGCTTGGTGCTTCACTGTCGGTCTCAAGCGGCGGTGAACTAAGATGCAAATGGAGTCGCATCCGGTTACCGGCTCAGCATAAGCGGACTCGGCTCCGCTTGCAAGGAGGAACATGCCACGCGCGCTTCGCGCCGACGCTCAGGCGAACTACGACCGTCTACTGGAGGTCTCTGCGCAGTTGTTCGCGCAGGAGGGCGCCGACACATCACTCAAGGCGATCGCGGCCGCGGCTGGTGTCGGCATTGGTACCCTCTATCGCCGCTTTCCCACCCGCGAGGACCTGATCGAGGCCACCTACCGAAGCAGGACCGACCTCCTCTGCGACTCCGCGGCGGCGCTCCTTCAGGAGGCCGCCCCCCTCGACGCCACCCGCGCCTGGATGGAGCGATTCGTCGACTACATGCTCACCAAGCAGGGCATGGCCGACGCGCTGCCAGCAATCCTCGCGACACGAGAGGGGCTTCGCCTGCATAGTCGGGAAGCCCTGGCGAACGCGGTCACCGAGTTGCTCGATGCGGGCACCGCGGCAGGTCAGTTCCGCGCAGACCTCTCGCCATCTGATGTGCTGATGGCGCTCGGCGGCATCACCCTTATCAGCGGGCACGAGCACCAGCGCGAACTGGCGACTCGCTTGATCGACCTTCTTCTGGACGGGCTCGCGGCTCGTGACTAGGCCCGCGGGGTGGCACGCCCCCGCTCGGCGGGTGCCGCCCTCGTTGCCCTCACTCACCAGTCGTCCAGCATTCACGCCGCACCCGACCGACAGAGAAGCCTGAACCGGCCTGGGGTCTCACGACCATGCACGGCAAGAAGGCGACGCCTCGTTCAGCCCCACCGGCAGGGCCGTCGGCGCCTCCGGTCGATGGCGGCGCACAGTCGGAGGCGGCTCCGCTTGCGCTATCCTTAGCGGAGTCGGCTCCGGAAAGGAGTCGCTGACTAAGGAGAATGACATGACGAAGGAACTGGAAGGCACCGTTGCGCTCGTCACGGGTGCGAGCAGCGGAATCGGCGCCGCAACGGCGCGCAAGCTCGCGCGCGAAGGTGCTTCGGTTGCCCTGATCGCGCGTCGCGGCGACAGGCTGGAAAAGGTCGTGCGCTCGATCGTCGATGAGGGAGGCACGGCCCGCGCGGTGGTGGCGGATATCACCACACGCGCCGGGGCGGATGCAGCCGTCGAGCAAGTGGTCGCGGCGTTCGGTCGACTCGACGTGCTGGTGAACAACGCCGGCGCGATGCTAATCGGCCCGTTCGCCGACGCACCCGAGGGCGAGTGGGAGCGGATGGTCGAGGTGAACGTGCTCGGACTGCTCTACATGTCCAAGGCCGCGCTCCCCCATCTGATCGAGGCCGCCGGTGCAGAGCCCCGCCGCACCTCAGACCTGGTCAACATCAGCTCCTCCGCCGGCCGGGTAGCCCGGCCCGGCACCGCCGTCTACAACCTAACCAAGTTCGGGGTCAACGGCTTCACCGAAGCGTTGCGCCAGGAGCTCCAGGCGGCGCGCGTGCGGGTGAGCGTCATCGAGCCCGGCAACGTCGATACCGAACTCGCCTCGCACACCCGCGAGGAGCTGCGGCCAGGAGTGGAGGCACAGGTCGCCGCGATCGAGAAGCTGCAGCCGGAGGACATCGCCGACGCCGTCGCCTACATCGTCACGCGCAAGCGTCGCGTGGCCGTCAACGAGGTGTTCGTGCGCGCAGCAGATCAGAGCTGGTAAGACTGGGCGTTGAAAAGGGCCGGAACATCTCAGGATGTTCCGGCCCTTCTGGCGCACCGTGCCGCGCATCGGATGGCTTTCGACCGCAGACCGGCTGCTCCTCTGTGCCGAACCTCTCTTGCCGTCAGCGTCCGTCCTGATGTCGGCACCGCTGCTCCGAGCGAGGTCCCTCTAGTCAGGCGCAAGTCATCGGTGGATGATGCTCCGGCCGGAGATGCGAAGTCAGCGGGCCGGCATGCCGCCGTCGGCCACGAGTTCAGTTCCTGTGACGTAGAAGGCTTCGTCCGAGGCGAGGAAAAGGACGACGTGGGAGATCTCGCGCGGTTCGGCGAACCTTCCCAGGGGAACGGTGGCCGTCACCGCGGCGCGTCCCGCGTCGTCGAGGCCGTTCGCGACCATGGGGGTGAGAACGCCGCCGGGATGCACCGAGTTGATCCGCACGCCGAAGCTGCCGTATTCCACGGCCATCGCCTTCGTCATGCCGCGGACGGCGAACTTGGCCGCGGTGTAGGCGATGTTGGGGTGTTGGCATGGGCGAACCCGGCGGTCGACGAGATGTTGACGATCGACCCGCTGCGTCGCAGATCGCGCAGCGCGCGGTGCCGCCGGCGGCCTCGATCTTCGCGACGGTGTCGGCCAGGGTGGCCTCGGTGCGGCCAGCCACGGTGACGATGGCGCCCTCGGCGGCCAACGCCAGGGCGGATGCCTCGCCGATGCCGGTGCCGCCGCCGGTGACCAGCACGGTCTTGCCCTCGAATTGTCCGGGCATTTCTGTTCTCCTCTGAATGGGCGCGACGAATCGCCGCGCGGTGCGATTGATTGGTGGTGGAGCGGCGACGCCGGTTTCGCGGGCGCCGCCGTGGATCTGGTCGGGCTTACGGACGGCGGCGCAGCCGCTTGTCCGCGATGGCCGGGATGGCGGCGTCGTAGTTGTCGGCCGGGTTGATGTCCTCGCCAGGTGCGACGATCTCGTCGATCCGGTCGAGCGCCGCGTCATCGAGGGTGATGTCCGCGGCCGCCAGCAGATCGTGGAGCTGCTCGGGGGTGCGCGGGCCGATGAGCGCGGCGCTCACCGCGGGATGTGCGCGGACGAACGCCAGCGCGAGGTGGGTCATCGGGATGCCGAGGCCGTCGGCTAGCTCGCGGAGCTGGGTCACCGCGGTGACCTTGGCCTGGTTGGCGGTGCTGTCGAGATCGAAGACATGGGTCTCCATCTGCGCGCGCTGGCTGCCGGAGGGCTTGTCGCGGCCGGAGAGCCAACCGCTCGCCAGCGGCGCGTAGGTGAGTGCGCCCATGCCGAACTGCTGCAGCGTGGGGAACACGTGGGTCTCGGGGCGACGGTTGAAGATCGAGTAGCGGGGCTGCTCGCTGACGAAGCGGCGGTGGCTGCCCTGCTCGGATGCCCACTGGGCGGAGACGATGAGTTCGGCGGGGAACGTGGACGAGCCGATCGCGCGGACCTTGCCCTCGTGCACCAGATCGGACAGCGCTGCCAGCGTCTCGTCGATGTCGGTGCGGTAGTCGGGCCGGTGCATCTGGTACAGGTCGATGTAGTCGGTTCCCAGCCTGCGCAGGCTGTCCTCGACGGCGCGCTTGACCCAGCGCGGCGAGCCGCCGGCCCGGTTGGGGTCCTCGCCCATCGGCAGGGCGAACTTCGTCGCCAGCACGACCTCGTCGCGACGGTCCTTGATCGCGAGCCCGACCACGCGCTCGGACTCGCCGTTCGTGTAGACGTCGGCGGTGTCGATCAGGTTCACGCCGGCGTCCAGCGCCCGATGGATCATCCCCACGGCGACCTCGTCGGAGGGGCCGCCCGGGAAGCCGAAGTTCATCGCGCCGAACGCGATGTCGCTGACAACGATGCCCGATCCGCCCAGGGTGTTCTGTCTCATGCTGTTCCGTAATCCCCTTCGTCTTCGACTCTTCGGTCTCTGCTCACTAGAGAACACCCGGGCTATCGGAAGCGGCACGCTCTGTTCTGGCGGGTAACAGCCAGAGGGGGTGATGACAGACCCCCCGCTATGCGCACGCGGCCGGGCTAGCCTCATGGGATGACTGACCCTTCTGCCGATGACCTGCGCGAGTTCCTGCGCACCCGTCGCGCCCGCATCTCCCCGCAGGATGCCGGGCTCCCGGCCTCGATGGGAGTCCGCCGGGTCCCAGGGCTGCGGCGTGAGGAGGTGGCGCTGCTCGCCGGCGTCAGTGCCGAATACTACGAACGGCTCGAACGCGGCCGCTCCAGGAATGCCTCAGCGTCGGTGCTCGACTCCATCGCTCGTGTCCTCCATCTGAACTCGGCGGAACGCGACTACCTCCTCGCGCTGGCGAACGCGCCTCGGTCCAGGTCGGTCAACCCACCTGCCCCGCGTCTGCGGCCGGGACTGCGGCGAGCACTAGACCTCATGATCGACGTTCCGGCACTCGTCCTCGGGCCTCGCCGGGACGTCATCGCCATCAACGACCTCGGCACCGCGTTCTACGTCGGGCTCGATTCCCTCCCCTCGGCGCAGCGAAACATGATCCGGTACCTGTTCACGGTGGACGCCGCCCGCGAGCTCTACGACGACTGGGCCGCCACCGCTCGGAACGTGGTCGCCGAACTACGCGCCTACACCGGCACCAATCCCCATGACCCGCGACTCGCCGATCTCGTCGGCGACCTCGCTGTCCGCGACCCCGACTTCCGGCGATGGTGGGCCGACTACGACGTCTACCTCCGCGACCACGGCAGCAAGCGCTACCACCACCAGTCGTGGGCGACCTGGAGCTGGGATACGAGGCGATGACCCCCGTCGGCGAGCCCGATCTCATCTTCGGCACGCACACCGTCGAACCCAACTCCCCTTCCGCCCAGGCCCTGGCCCTGCTCTCGAACTGGTCGGCCCCTCAGCCGGACGATCGTCCTGAAAACGCTCCGCCGACCGAGCCCAGCGCCGCAGACACGTCCCGAAGGCTCCGCGGGGAACCATGACGAAGGACATCGCCATGCGCCAAGCCGTGACCATCGGCGGCGATCTCGTCGTCGGCAGCGTCGGCTACGGAGCGATGCAGCTCACCGGGCCTAGGGTCTGGGACGAGTACCCCGACCGCGACCAGGCCGTCGCGCTGCTTCGCAAAGGTCGTCGCGGCGGGGTGACCTTCATCGACACCGCCGACGTGTACGGACCGCACTCGAACGAGGAGCTAATCAAGGCAGCGCTCTTCCCCTACCCGGACGACCTCGTCATCGCCACCAAAGGCGGCTTCCTGCGCGGCGGCCCCGAATACAGTGACATGGGCTCGACCGGCAACAAATGGTACCTACGACAGGCCGCGTACATGAGCATGCGCCGTCTCGGCCTGGAGCAGATCGACCTCTACTACCTGCACATCGCCGCTTTCACCGACGTCCCCTTCGAGAACGCGGTCGAAACCCTGGCGGGCATGAGGCAGGATGGACTGATCCGCCACATCGGCCTGTCGAACGTCAGCGCGTCCGCCGCTGCTGATCGTCTCCGACGGCGCGCCGGGCCTGATCAGGGCTGCTGAGCAGGTCTTTCTCGCTGCGCCAGCGCTGTGTGATCCACAGGGCCCGCGGAGCAATGACTCATAGATCCTCAAGCCACTGGCCTCGGCAGACCCTTGGTAAGGACGCAAGTTGATTCTCTGCGGGCCCACAAAGCGCGGAATGTGCTCTCGAAGGTCAGTGTCGGCGACCAGGCCGCGGTGAAGGCCGCCTACTGGGAGATCTTCGACATCAGCAGCCTGGGCGAACAGATCGAGCCTGCTCAAAGGCTCGTGGAGGAGGTCCAGCGCCGCATCGACGCCTTCGCCGAGACGTGGGGCGCCCGTTATCCGGCCGCGGTCAAGAGCCTGCTGACCGACCGCCGGAGTCTGACCGCCTACCCGCGTTTCCCGCCCGAGCATCACAAGCGCGTCCGGCATCCCAACTTCATCGAGCGCACCTTCGGCAAGACCCGCCGCCGGGTCAAGGTCATCGGCCGCTTCCCGGGCGAGACCAGCTGCGTGAGCCTGGTCTGGGCCGTGCTCGATCGCGCCTCACGCGGCTGGCGCGGTTTCGCCGTGACCAGCACGGGCCTGCGCGTCCTGCAGGACTGCGGCGCGCCCTGCTCCAGCCGCCCGCCCAGCTCCGCCCGGCGGCCAGCACCGACTCGACGCCCGACACGGCGGCCGCTTAAGATCAACCTGCGGCACCTACCTCGTTGAGCCTTTTACACCGCTCCGAGGACGCGACCTTCGGCCTGTCCTGCTGGGCGGAGCGATCGTGATGGACCGGATCTTCGGCGCGTAGTCCCTCGGTTGGTCACTCAAATAAAACAGGGTGTCACGTGAATCTCGTGACACCCTTACCAACCAGGGTTTACCTGGTCGGGACGACAGGATTTGAACCTGCGACCCCTTGACCCCCAGTCAAGTGCGCTACCAAGCTGCGCTACGTCCCGTTGCCTGGCTGGCCAGGCGAGAACAACCTTAGCGTAGATTCGTCGCTGGTGCGCACATGGTTAAGGTGCCGGGGCCTAGGGTGGCGATCATGGGAAGGAAGGCTCGGGTCGATCAGGGGGAGCTTGCGCGGCTGGTGGCGCAGGGGTGGTCGAATGGGGAGTTGGCGGCTCATTTTGGGGTGACTGAGTCGGGGGTTTTGCAGGCGAAGCGGGCTGCGGGGTTGTCCCGGCCGATGAGCGATCATCGGGCGGCGTTGCCGTGGAAGCTGAGCCGGGAGCACAGCCAGTCGGGGCCGGCGACGAACTTGCGGAATCTGTCGGCGGTGGCGCAGGGGCGTACGGTCCCGAAGGAGAAGATCAACACGGCGTTGCGGTGGGCGGGGCGGCTGGCGGAGCAGGGGTTGGATATCGCGTACGACCCGGAGGACGGGTTTTACGAGGTAGCGGCCGGTGATTCGTCGCATATCGCGGGGGTTCTGGCCGCAGCGCGGGTGGTGCTCGGTTCGGAGGAATAATACACGGTTGCGAAGGTTGGTTCATTCTCTTACCGTCTGATGCATGCTTATTCATCCGTGGGACGCGGGATCCGAGGCAGAGTCGTTGGCGTTCGTGCGGGAGAACGCGTTCGGGCAGTTGATCGCGGCTGGGCGTGGACGGGATGTGCCGGTTGTCGTGCCGACGCAGTTCCTGCTGGTGGATGATCGGCGCATCGTGTTGCATCTGGCTCGGCCGAATCCCGTGTGGGCGGCGATTGAGGAGAATGCGAACGTGGTGCTGGCGGTCGCGGGTGACTGGGCGTACGTGCGGGGGTCCTGGAAGGTCATGCCTGGCGAGGGTGATCCGGGGGCGGGGATTCCGACGACGTACTACGCGGCTGTTCAGCTCATTTGCCAGGCCCGGGTGGTGACGGATCCGGAGGGGAAGGCGGAGATTCTGCGGCAGCAGATCGCGGCGCTGGACGAAGGGCTGGTCGATCCGGCCGAGCATGTCCGGCAATTCCGGGGGATTCGCGGTCTGGAGCTGACCGTCAGCGAGATCAAGGGCAAGTTCAAGTACGGCGGCAACGCCGACGCCGCGCATCGGGCGTACGTGGCGGAACGGCTCGCGGAGCGGGATGGGCCCGGGGATGCGGCCGCGCTTGGTCATCTTCGGCGTAGGTCGCCGGTTCTGCCCGGCTAATTCGGTTCGACCGAATGTCGGTGGTGTGCGTTACCTTAAGGTCGTGATCGCGTACAGCCACGGGCAGGTGTAAGCAGGTGCCTGCCGAATCTGAGCAGTCCGGTCCGTCCCGCCGTGCTCTGCTGGTAGCCGCAGCTCTCCTGCCGCTGACCGGGTGCGACGCAGATGACCGCTCAGCCGCCAGGTCAACCCCGGCGCCGAGTCGCCGCTCTGCCAGCTCCCCGGCACCGAGTCGCCGAGCTACCAGGTCCCCGGACCGTTCGCGGTTCGCGGCGCTCGAACGCAAGCACGATGCCCGTCTGGGTGTGTACGCCCTGGCAACCGGCACCGGCGCCACGGTGACCTATCGCGCGGACGAACGTTTCGCGTTCTGCTCCACCTTCAAGGCGCTCGCCGCGGCGGCGGTCTTGCACCAGAACCCGCTCAGTCACCTGAACACGCGTGTCACCTACACCAGCGCCGAGGTCAACTCCATCTCGCCGATCACCGAGGATCACATCGCGACCGGAATGACCATCAGGCAACTGTGTGACGCCGCCGTCCGCTACAGCGACGGCACGGCCAGCAACCTGCTGGTGCGCGACATCGGCGGCCCGGCGCGGTTGACCGCCTACCTGCGAGGGCTCGGAGACACCGTCAGCCGCATGGACAACTACGAGCCCGAGCTGAACAGAAACCCCCCACGGAATCCACGCGACACCACCACTCCCCGGGCGATCGCCGCCGACTACCACAAGCTCGTGCTTGGTGACGCGCTGACCGCCGGCAAACGCGCCCTGCTCAAGGATTGGCTCGAACGCAACACCACCGGCGATAAACGTATCCGGGCCGGGGTCCCCCAGGGATGGACGGTGGCGGACAAGACCGGAACCGGCAACTACGGCAGGGCCAATGACATCGCCATCGTGTGGCCGCCGGACACCGCCCCGCTCGTGATCGCCATCATGTCCGACCGATCCGGATACAGCACCCCGCACAAAGAATCCCTGATCGCCGAGGCCGCAGCGCGGATCGTCTCCGCTCTCACCTGACCGGCTTCACCACAGGTGGGGGTTGATCCGGCTCCCCCGTCAAGGGCTCGAATCCGGCTCTGTCGGTCGATGGGGCCAGACCCCCTACCCCGTCACTGTCAGTCGTCGTACGAGTCGCGGCGGACGTGCACGTGTCGTTCGGCGGGGTGGACCCTGGCGTGGGACTCCTCCTCGTGCACCTCGCGGTACGGCTCCGTCGGCGGATCCACCGTATACATCAGGTCATGCTCCACCGTCTCCACCGGCTCCTCCGCCCGCGGCCGGCGCGTGTACAGACCGGTGATCAGCGCCCCCACCGCTCCCACCGCCATCAGAATCCACCCGATCATCTGCAGGTCGATCCCCGGTACATCCCACTTCACCGCGAACGCGAGCACCGCGCCGATCGCGACGAATGCCAGGCTGGCTCCGAAGCCCATGACGAACCTCCTCTGTCGGAGGACGACCTCTACCCGCGAGAACAGTGAATACTCGCCCCTTTCCCGGGCAGTGCGAATCGACAACTCAACAGAATCACCCGGAGGCAGATATGAGTGCCATCGCATGGGTGGCTGTCGTCGTAGTAGTCGTGCTGGCGCTGGGAGCCGCAGGTTATCTCGTCGCGAGCGGGAATCGCCGCCGCCATCTTCAGGATCGTTTCGGTCCTGAGTACGACCGCACCGTCCAGGAGCGTGACAACCGCCGCGTGGCCGAGCGGGAGTTGCTGGCCCGGGAGGCGCGGGTCGCGGAACTCGGCATCCGTCCGCTGGACGACGAGACCCGCGAGACGTACGCCAAGAAGTGGACGGAGGTCCAGGAGCGCTTCGTCGACGCGCCCGGCTTCGCGGTGACGGAGGCCGACGCGCTCGTGACCTCGGTCATGGCGGACCGCGGCTTCCCGACCGACGCGTTCGAGGAACGCCTGACCGTGCTTTCTGTCGGGTACGGCGCCACTCTCGACCGCTACCGCCAGGCCCACGAGATCAGCGGACGCGCGGCCCGGCAGGAGGCCGGCACCGAGGAACTCCGCCAGGCGATGGTCCACTATCGCGCGCTATTCGAGGAACTGCTCACCGATTCCCCGCACCCCAAGGAGGCCGATCGCTGATGGAGCGAAACCCATACAACTCCCCCTACGACACCCGTCACGAGGAGCCGGTGCCCGAATCGCCGGAGCTCCTCACCGAGGAGGCGCGCCGCGAGGACGCCGCCGGGGATCTGCTCGTGGCGGGCGACCGAACCGATCACGACCCAGACCACAATCCACTCAACACGGACGAGTCCGATCATGATCGACTCGACACCGACGGCCTTGACCACAATCCGGTCAACACCGACACCAGGGCCGAGACCCCGGACACCGAGACTCCGGACGACGCGCTCGCGACCGACGCTCAGACCCCGGACGACGCGCTCGCGCCCCACGCCGAGACCGAGGACGACCTGCTCGCGCCCGAGGCCGTGACCATCCCGGAACAGCGCTCCCCCGCCGACGAGATCGACTTCGACGCCCGCTGGCACGACATCAAAGCCGGCTTCGTCGACGACCCGCGCGACTCGGTGGAAAGGGCCGACGCGCTGATCGACGAGGCGGTGACCGCGCTGGCCGCCCGCCGCCAGGCGCTGGTGGACGGCTGGAAGAACCAGAACGACACCGAGCAGTTGCGGCTCGCGTTGCGCGAGTACCGCTCCCTGTTCGACAAACTGAAGGGATAAATCCATGTTCGCAATCGCGGCGGCCATCGTTTTCGGCATCGCCTTCTTACTGGACCTACTCAACGCCAGCATCGGCATCGGCCTCACCGCGCTGGTCGCGCTCGGCCTGTGCCTGCTCGCCCTGCACCAGGCAGGCGTGGGTACGACAGGCTTCAACACCTGGCGTGGCAACCGCAGCCGCACCCGAAGGTAGCGATCCCGAGAACCGTGCCGCGTGACCCCTCTCAGCCCAGGTCACGCGGCACACTCGCGCCAGCCACACCAAAACCACGGAAGCCGCGCTCGGATCCGCGGGTCGAGTTCAAAGGGTGAAGCGCATGATCACGGTCGTGCCGCTGTCCCCCGTGCGCACGTTCAGCGAGCGGCTCAGCAGCCGGGCGACCCACAGGCCCATCCCGCTGGTGGCGTGCTCGCCCGGCGGCTTGTGGCCGGGGACTCCATCCAGAATCCAGTGGCGGCCTTCGTCGTGGACATCCACGACGAGATCCCCGGTGTCGTACCAGACGCGCAGGCGGGCCTTGGTGGCGCCGTGAGTCACCGCGTTGGTGGTGACCTCGTTGAGGGCGACCAGGAAGTCACCGACGCGCTCCTCGGTCATGCCGCCCCTGCGGGCGAGGGCGGCGGCGAACTCCCGCACGTCGGGAAGGTCGGCGAGGGAGAAGGTAATCTCCTTGCCGCCCCTTGGCACGGACGTGGCGCCGTCCTCGTTCACCCGCTAACGCCTCCTGGTCGTGGCGAATCCCCGACGAAGATACCCCGGGATATCGCCCCAAGTTTGGCGATACCCCAGGGAAAGCCCCAGGCCGCTCTCATCCGGCGACGAGCTCGGAACGCAGCTGGTCGAGGACCTTGCGCAGGATTCTGGACACGTGCATCTGCGAGATGTCGAACTCCGCGGCTATCTCAGCCTGCGTCATGTTGCCGTAGAAGCGCAGCAGCAGGATCGTCTTCTCGCGCTCCGGCAGCTCGTCGATCAGGGGTTTCACGGCCTCCCGGTCGACCAGGACGGACAGGCTGTCGTCGCTGTCGGGGATGACGTCGCCGAGAGCCGCCGCGTCGTCGTCGGCGCCCAGGGGGGCGTCCAGGGAGAGGGTGCTGTAGGCGGCGGAGGCGTCCAGGGTGAGGATCATGTCGTCCTCGGACAGGCCCATCCGGACGGCGAGCTCCGGCATCTTGGGCGAGCGGCCCAGTTCCTGGGTCATGTCGGCCACCAGGCGGTTGAGCTCGGAGCGGCGCTCCTGGTAGAGGCGGGGGACGCGGACCGCCCAGGTACGGTCCCGGAAGTGGCGCTTGACCTCGCCGGTCATGGTGACCATGGCGTAGCCGCGGAAGCTGTGGCCCAGGGTGGGGTCGAAGCCGTTGATGGCCTTCATCAGGCCGACGTACGCGGCTTGCAGGAGGTCTTCCATGGGTTCGCCGCGGTGCAGGTAGCGGCGGGCGATGTCGCGGGCCATCGGGCGGTGCATCTCCACGATGAGTTCGCGGAGGCGGGTACGCCGTTCTTCGGTGACGTCGGCGGCGGCGAGTTCGGCGAGCAGGTCTTCCGCGGTGGATTCGCAGATGATTTCGGCAGGCATCTCGGCAGGCCCCTTATATGATTCGCGGGCTGCGCCTTACCGTGCAGAAGGCGCGCCTCGCTCAACGTTCGAGACGAAGCCCTCTGCTGGACCTCTGGCGCAATAATGCCCCAGATTCGGGAGTTTCACCACCCCCGGGATAACAGTAAGGTTGCGGCGAAGGAGGAACGCCGTGGCCAATCTCACTATGCGCTCGACCGCTGCCGAGGGCATCGTGGTGATCCATATCGACGGGATCCTCGACGCCACCACGCGGGATCAGTTCTCCGAATACCTGGACGCCGAGGTCGAGGAGCACGGCCCGGGCATGGTCCTTGACCTGGGCGGAGTCTCGTTCCTGGACTCGCGCGCGCTCGGCCTGATCGTGCATCACTGGCAGCGCTCCACCGGGGCGGGCGGGCATTTCGCGCTGATAGCGGTGCACTATCCCACCTCGAAGGTGATGTGGGTGACAGGGCTGTCCCAACGGCTCCCCATTTTCGAAACTCTCGACGAGGCATTGGCCGCATTCGCGAACTGAACGCGGACGCACCAGGTTCCGCCAGCGGCACGACGCTCACGGGGCGTAGTAGAAATTGAGCTCCGGGTGATCGCAACTTTCCTGGCGTCTTTACAATGTAGATCATCTCGATCGGATTCGAGACGGCTGAGCCGGGACACGCTAGGGGGAACCTGGCACCAGTGGATCCCTTCAGCTTGGAGTGCGGACCCCTTGTCGGTTGAGAAACTCACTCCATGGCGTTCTGCTGAGAGGGCCTGATTGTCCTGACGGTGCCCTAGTGCCAGCAAACGTGTCCCGGCTCAGTCACCCGTACCGGTCGCGGCTACATGTCGTCTCCAACCGGCTCCCAGCCGTCGTAGTCCTCGGCGTTGGGGCCCTCCTGCGCACGACGCCACAGGGTGTTGTCGTCGTTGCTGATGGCAAAGACCATGATCGCGCCGTTCTGCTTGCGCAGGGCGAATGGCTGCCTGACGTTGAAGCCGAAGGACCGCCACTCGCCGAATTGGGCGTTGGGCGCGATCTGCCCACGGTGCTTGAGGTGTCCCTCAGCATCGATGGCGAAGAGTTCGATCCGGCCGTCCTGGTTGTGGATCACGAACGGCTGGCTGACGTTTTCGCCCAGGGAGTGCCAGCCGGCGTCGAAGGGTCCGCTGGGCGAGGTCTGCCACCGATGCCACACCGCGTGATCGCCACCCTCGCCGATCGCGAAGACTTCGATCCGGCCGTCCAGGTTCTGAATCGCGCACGGCTGGCTGATGGTCCCGTTCAGGGATTGCCAATCGCCGAAGGGGCCGTTGGGAGTTACCTGCGAGCGATGCCACAAGGCGCGATCGCCGCCGGCGCCTACGGCGAAAAGGATGATCCTGCCGTCTGTGTTGCGGATGGCGAACGGCTGGGTGACGGTCCCTTCCAGGGAGTGCCAGCCGTCGAAGGGTCCGCTGGGCGCCTTCTGCCACCTATGCCACACCGCCCGGTCACCCCCCGCGCCGATCGCGAAGAGCTCGATCCGCCCGTCCAGGTTGTGAATCGCGAACGGCTGGCTGACGCTTCCGCCCAGGTCATCCCGGTCGCCGAAGGGGCCGTTGGGCGCCACCTGCCTGCGATGCCAGACCGCCCCGCCCGCGCCGATCGCGAAGAGCTCGATCCGCCCGTCCGGGTTGCGGACGACGAACGGCTGAGAGACAGTGTCGCCGAGGCTTTTCCAGCCGTCGAACTTGCCATCGGGTGCGGTCTGCCAGCGATGCACCATCGTGCCGTCCTGCGTGACGGCGAAGATTTCCATTCGCCCGTCCGCGTTGTGAGTCGCGCACGCCTGAGAGACCCTGACGGTGGTGGTTGTGGGAGAACCCATGGTCTTACCTTTCCTCCGGGTCGTGTCTGGATTGTTGGGTGGCGACGGGACGTCGTTCCGAACCTGACCGGGACGCGATGAGGTATCCAGCAGGAGCGGCGACGGCGGATGCGCCGACTGGATGATCAAAGGCGTTGTGGTGCCGTCAGTCCCAAGCCGCCAGGCGGATCCAGAGGGAACCGCCAAACGTGGCCGGCGCTCGCGTATCTGTTGATCTTTTTCCACCGTAACCAGACGGATCTCCAATAAGCTACCGACGGGTAGCAAAGGATCCCGGTGAACGATCGACGCCCGGCGCGCTAAACACCTTCCCGCGTCATGTCATGGCACAACGATCGGGCTACTTCGCGTTCTTCTGCTGGTGTTCCGTTACGAGGAGTTTCGCGAGGTCGGCGACCTTGACCTGGTGGTGCTGGGAGACGCGGCGCAGTTCGTCGAAGGCGGCTTCGGCGGAGCAGCCGCTGGCCTGCATGATGATGCCCTTGGCCTGGTCGATGAGGGCGCGTCCGGCCATCGCCTCCTGGAGCTGGGCGGCGCCGGTGAGCACGTCGTCGAACTCCCAGATGTTGGCCAGGGCGACCGTGACCTGCTCGCGTAGCAGGTCGGTGAGGATCACGTGGTCGGCGAAGACGCCGGGGCGCACGCCGTACAGCCCGACGATGACGACGGCGCCGTCGGCTTGCACGGGGAGGACCAGGGCGGAGCGGATGCCGTGCCGGACGGCGGCGGCCGCGTAGCGGGGCCAGCGCGGGTCGCGCATGACGTCGGCGGCGACGACGGGGCGGCCGGTGGCGAGGGCGTCGCGGGAGGGGCCCTCGCGCAGGTCGCGCTCGCGGTCGATGACGGCGATGAGCTCGCTGTGGGAGGCGGCGAGCAGGACGCGTTCGTCCTGCCAGAGTTCGGCGGTGCCGCCCGCGCAGCCGGGGACGCCGCGGGCGATGGCCTCGGTGACCCCGCGCAGCACGCTCTCGCAGGAGGCGCCCTCGGTCACCCGGCCGAGGGCCGCGAGATCGCGGGCGAGAATGGGAATCACAAGGATGACCGTTCCCCTGGTTCACCGAATAATGTACAGAGGAGCATATGTCCGTGACCGAGCTTGAGCAGCGGCTGGCCGAGTTCGCCGACCGGGTCGCCGCGCTGCCGCCCAGCCAGGAGCTGGCGGCGGCCGAGGAACTGGTCAGGGACGCCCTCGCCGAGCTCAGCCGGGCGCGTAAGCGCCGCGACGGCGGGCCGCAGCGGGAGCAGAAGCTGCTCAGGCAGATCTTCCGGACGATGCCGGTGCCGGTGATCGTGATGGATCCGAGTGGCACGGTCCGGCGGATCAACAACGAGACCACCCGCCTGCTGGGCAGCCCGGCCGGATATCTGATCGGCCGGGGCTTCCCGCTGCTGATCGAATCCTCCCGGCGGGCGGCGTTCCGGGCCCAGCTGGGCGCGGCGTTGCGCAGCGAGGAGAGCACCACCTTCGAGACCCGGCTGAACCACCAGGGGCGTACGCACACGGTCCGGCTGGTGCTGAGCCGGCTGCGCCTGCCGGGCGAGCCGCAGGAGATGGTGGCGGCGGTCGCGCTGCCGACCGAGGTCCAGCTGGCCGAGCCCCCGGATCACGCCGAGGCGCCGGACGAGGCGCTGTTCCTGGCCGCGGCGCGGCGGCACGAGCTGCTGTCCCGGCTGACCAGGCTGCTGCTGGACGAGGAGAGCCTGCGCGAGCCGGTGGCGCTGATCCGGGCGGCGCGGCTGCTGGCGGCGGAGACGGCGGACTGGGTGATCGCCGACATTCTCCGCGACGGCGTGCCGCACCGGGCTGCGGTGATCGCGCCGAGCGCCGAGCCGGTGGCGCGGCTGCAGCGCGCGGTCGAGGCGCTGCCCCCGGCGGACGCCCCGCTGGTCGCCCACGTGCTGGCCACCCAGAGCGGCCTCATCCACGAGATGCTGACGGATGAGGGCCTGCTGGGCGACGACCTGCTCGCCCAGATGCGCGCCGGTTCGCTGCTGTCGGTCCCGATCCGCACCGACGACGAGATCAACGGCGTGCTCACGCTGGTACGACTCCGCGACCGCCCCCCATTCGGCCTAGCGGACCTGGGCCTGCTGGAGGAGGTCGCGCTCCACCTGGGCCTGGCCCTGCGCGCCCAGCGAAGCTTCCAGCGCAGCTCGAACGCGGCCGACGCGCTGCGCAGCGGGGTGCTCCCCCGCACCTTGCCCGACATCCAGGGCTTCGAGACCGCCGCGATCTACCATCCGGGCTCCGGCCTGCGCGCGATCGGCGGCGAGTTCTACGACGTCTTCCCGATGAAGGGCGGCTGGGGCTTCGTGATCGGCAGCGCGGCCGGCCGGGGCGACGAGGCGGCGTCGGTGACCTCGCTGGTCCGCAACGGCGTACGGGTGATGAGCGTCTGGGAGGGCGATCCCGGCGCGGCCCTGCGCAAGGTCAACGACGCGCTGGTAGCGCAGCACACGGGCCTGTTCGTGATGGCCGCGGCGGGTTTCGTGCGCGGCAGGAAGGTACGGCTGGCCTCCGCCGGCCACCACCCCGCCGCCCTGCTGCAACCCGACGGCGGGGTACGTTTCACCGACGGCGGCGGGGTTCCGCTGGGCTTCGAGGAGGGCGCGGACCCGGCCACCGAGGAGCTCACGCTGGCGGCCGGGGAGACGCTGGTGCTCTACTCGGACGGCCTGGTCGGCTCCCGCAGCGCGGACGGGGCGGGTTACGGCGAGGACCGGCTGACCGAGGTGCTGGCCCGATGCGCGAACCAGCCCCCTGCGGCGGTGGTGAAAGCCATCGAGGAGGACCACCGGGCCTTCACCGAGGACCGGATCATCGACGAGATCACGGTGCTCACGCTGCGGCGATCTCGCTAGGCGATCTCGCTAGTTCCTGGGAAAGTTTGTGTTTAGCGCCGGTCGATGTACGGTAAGGAGAGCTACATGACTCGTGCCTAAGACGCAGGCACACCCTTTCATCGCGATCACCGCCATGAGGTGTGCCATGCATATCGCCATCGTCTCCACGCACAGTCTGTCCAGCGACACCCCCGCCATCGCCCGCGAGCTGGGCCGCGGCCACAGCGTGACCGTTTACACGCGCACCTCGTCCGCCATCAAGGGCGTCCGGGTGGAGCGCGTGCCCGCCGGGCCCGCCGGGGAACTCTCCGACAGCGACCTCCTGCCGTACATTTCCGACTTCAGTGATGGGCTCAAGCGGTGCTGGCGGCGAGACCGGCCGGACGTCATCCACGCCCACTCCTGGACCGGCGGGCTGGCGGCGATCGCCGGGTCCGACGGGCTGGGCGTGCCCGTGACGCAGACCTTCCACCACGACGACGTGCCGTCCGCGCCGGAGCGGCGGCTGGAGCGGGCGATCGGCCGCCAGGCCAGGGCCGTGATCGCGGCCTGCGCGGGCGAGGAGTCCGAGCTGATCCGGCTGGGCGTGCCGCGCCGGAACATCGCGGTCGTGCCGAGCGGCGTCGACGTCGAGCGGTTCCGCCGCCAGGGCCCGGCCGCCCCGCGCGGCGAGCGGGCCAGGATGCTGCACATCGGCGACAGCGGCGCGGCCATGGCGATCGGCGCGCTGGCCTCGGTGCCGGGCGCGGAGCTGCTGGTGGCCGGGGGCGATGACGCCACGCTGGCCCGGCTGCGCATCCTGGCCAAGGAGAAGGGCGTCGAGGACCGGGTCGGGCTGCTCGGCCGGGTGCCGCACGCGAGCATGCCGAAGCTGATCCGCAGCGCCGACGTGGCGCTCGCGCTGGCCCCCTCCGCGCCGACCGGGATGGCCGCGCTGGAGGCGATGGCCTGCGGCGTTCCGGTGATCGTGTCGGCCACCGGCGCGCATCTGGACGCGGTCGTGCACGGCGTGACCGGCTTCCACGTGCGACGTCCCGCCGAGGTGGCCATGCGGATGCGGCAACTGCTCGGCGACCGCACGCTGCGCACGGCCCTCGCGTTCGCCGGGGTGGACCGGGCGCGGTCGCGCTACTCGCTGGAGCGGGTCAGCCAGGAGCTCATCCGGGTGTACGAGAACGTCTGCGCCTAGAGGTGCGACGCCTTCAGGGCCAGGTGCAGCACCAGGCGGTCGCGGCCGTCGGCCAGGTTGAGGCCGGTCGCCTCGGCCGCCCGGCCCAGCCGGTAGTAGAGCGTCTGCCGGTGCACGCCGAGCGCCGCCGCCGTCTCCTGGACGTGGCCGCCATGGTCGAGGTAACACTCGACGGTGGCGGCCAGCTCGCCCAGCGGCGCGGCTTCCGCGGCCAGGGCGGCCAGCTCGCTGTGCGGGAGTTTGACCAGGTAGCGGTAGACGCCGAGGTCGTCCCAGTAGGCGATGGGGATCTTGCGGGCTTCGGCCACCCGCAGCGCGCCGAGGGCTTCGCGCCAGCTTTCCCAGGCGTCGGCCGCGTCCTGGCGGGAGGCGCCGACGCCGGTGGCGGTGCCGTACATGTCCTGGATGCGGCGGGCGACGTCGCGGGCCTGGGCGGCGGGGACGAGGAACGCGGGGTGGGTCAGCGTGAGGTCGATGCGGACGTCGTGCGGGAGCGTCCACAGCGCCGCGACCTGGCCGGGGGCGGCGCGGGTGGCCATCGCCACCAAAGGTCCCTCCAGGTCGGCGGCGGAGGCGGCGCGGGTGTCGGGGTTGGCGGAGAACAGGTCGTCGAGCGGGACCTGGCGGGTCTGTGACTCCCTGGCGAGGGTCGCCGCCGCCCGCGCGACCAGGGGTTCGACCGTTTTGAGGCGGTCGTCGGTGAGGTCGCCGGAGTCGAGCAGCCACAGGTAGCCGTAGGTCACGCCCTTGTGGCGGAGCGGCACGCAGACCCGGCCCAGCACGCCCGCGATGGCCGGGATCCGGACAGGGCCTTCGGCGGTGGCGATCCCGTACGCCTCGAAGTGGGCGCGGGTGGCGTCGGTGGCGCGCCTGCGCAGGATCACCTCCTCGCGGACCGCGTCGATGTCCCCGCTCTGCGCGCCGTACGCGACGAGCTGGAACGATCGGTCCTCCAAGGTCACCGACGCGTCCAGCAGGCGGGCGATCTCGTCGACGAGTTCCTGCACGTGGACCATTATTGAGCATTTGTCTGAACACGCTTGGCCGGATGTCCGTGGAAGGCAGCTGACGTGGAGATTTAGGCTGGTTGCATGCTTGGTGAGGTGCTTCTTGCGGCGTCCCGGAACAAGCGGGCGCGCCGTGCGGTGTCCCGGTTTCCGCTGACCCGCCGGGTGGTGGACCGGTTCGTGGCGGGCGAGCAGACCATCGACGCGGTCACCGCGACCCGGCGGCTGGCCGATCTGGGGTTGATGTCCACGATCGACCATCTGGGGGAAGAGGTCCGCGATACGGGAGCCGCCGTCGAGACCACCAAGGCGTACGTGCGGCTGCTCGAGGCGCTGCGCCCGCTCGGGTTCGGCGACCGGGCCGAGGTTTCGGTCAAGCTGTCGGCCGTGGGGCAGGCACTGGACGACGGGATGGCGCTCGATCACGCCCAGCAGATCTGCGAGGCGGCCAGGGAGAACGGCTCCACGGTGACGCTCGACATGGAGGACCACACCACGGTCGACTCCACGCTGGCGATCCTGCGAGCGCTCCGGACGGATTTTCCCGACACGGGAGTGGCGATCCAGTCCTACCTGTTCCGCAGCGAGGCCGACTGCCGTGACCTGCGCGACTCCCGGGTCCGCCTGGTGAAGGGCGCCTACGACGAGCCCGCGTCGGTGGCGTACCAGCGCAAGAGCGAGGTGGACCGGGCATACGTGCGCTGCCTGAAGGTCCTCATGTCCGGCACCGGCTACCCGATGATCGCCACCCACGACGACCGGCTGATCACCATCGCCGAGACCCTCGCCGACGGCCGCCCCGGCTACGAATTCCAGATGTTGTACGGCATCCGCACCGACAAACAACTCGCGCTCGCCCGCTCCGGCGCGAACGTCCGCGTCTACGTGCCCTACGGCGACGACTGGTACGGCTACTTCATGCGCCGCCTCGCCGAACGCCCGGCCAACGTCACCTTCTTCCTGCGTTCCCTTGGGGGTAAATGATGGATTCCGTATCAAATGTCCCCGTGCCGGCAAACGAGCCAGTCCAGGGCTACCCGCCAGGCAGCGCCGAGCGGGCCGCGCTGGAGAGCCGGATCAAGGAACTCGCCGGAGCCGACCTCGACCTGACCATGACCGTCGGCGGCGAACGCCGGATGGGCGGCGGCTCCCCGATCCCCGTCGTGCAACCCCACAACCACCAGGCCGTGCTCGGCCGTACGGCTGACGCCACCAACGCCGACGTGTCGGCGGCCATCTCGGCGGCGCTGGCGGCGGCGCCGGAGTGGCGGGCGCTCCCGTTCGACGAGCGGGCGGCGGTCTTCCTGCGCGCGGCCGACCTGCTGTCGGGTCCGTGGCGCAACACGCTGAACGGCGCGACCATCCTCGGCCAGTCCAAGTCGGCGCAGCAGGCCGAGATCGACGCGGCCTGCGAGCTGATCGACTTCCTGCGCTTCAACGTGGCGTACGCGCGGCAGCTGTACACCGAGCAGCCGGTCTCCTCGCCCGGGGTGTGGAACCGGATGGAGTACCGGCCGCTGGAGGGCTTCGTTCTGGCGATCACGCCGTTCAACTTCACGGCCATCGCGGGGAATCTGCCGGCTTCGGTGGCGCTGATGGGGAACGTGGTGGTGTGGAAGCCGTCGCCGACGCAGCAGTTCGCGGCGCATTTCACGATGCGGCTGCTGGAGGCGGCGGGGCTGCCGCCCGGGGTGATCAACATGGTGACCGGGAACGGGCAGGCGGTCTCCGAGGTCGCGCTTCCGCATCCGCAGCTGGCGGGGATCCATTTCACCGGGTCAACGGCGACATTTCAGCATCTGTGGGCGAGTGTGGGGGCGAACATCGGCTCCTATCACGGGTATCCGCGGCTGGTCGGGGAGACCGGGGGCAAGGACTTCGTGCTCGCGCACCCGTCCGCTGATCGGGGCGCGCTGCTGACCGCGCTGGTCCGGGGGGCGTTCGAGTATCAGGGCCAGAAGTGTTCAGCGGCGTCGCGGGCGTACATTCCGCGCTCGATCTGGGGATCGCTCCGGGACGAACTCGTCGGCACCGCCGAATCGCTGACGATCGGCGACGTCTCCGCCGACCTGTCCACCTTCCTCGGCGCCGTCATCGACGCCCGCGCCTTCGCCAAGCACAAGGCCGCCATCGACCGCGCTCGGGCAACGTCCTCGATCGACGTCCTGACCGGCTCCTACGACGACTCAATCGGATATTTCGTGAAACCGACCGTCCTGGTGTCCGCCGACCCCACCGACGAGATCTTCACCACCGAATACTTCGGCCCCATCCTCTCCGTCCACGTCTACGACGACGCCGACTTCGACCCCGTCCTGGACCAGATGGAATCCGCCTCCCCCTACGCCCTCACCGGCTCCTTGATCGCCCAAGACCGCCGCGTCATCACCTCCGCCTCCGCCCGCCTCCGCTTCGCCGCCGGCAATTTCTACATCAACGACAAACCCACCGGCGCGGTAGTAGGCCAACAGCCCTTCGGCGGCGCCCGCTCCTCCGGCACCAACGACAAAGCCGGCTCCATCTTCAACCTCATCCGCTGGGTCAACGCCCGCACCATCAAGGAAACCCTCAACCCCCCGATCGTCCAAGGCCCCTACCGCGGCGACATCCCCCAGTCAGGCTGGGTCCAACCAGAGCTATGACGTGCGCATATCTGGGAGAAGTACAGTTGGACTGTACTTCTCCTAGATTGGCTCGTTCCTGGACGTGTGCTCATCCTGGGCCGCGGGAAGCCCGCTGGGCGAATACGGGAACCCCCGCACGAGGGCTCAGTAGGGCAGGTCCGCGTCCTCGGCGGCTTCGATGATTCTTCGCCGGCCTTCAGCGCGACGCTCGCGGCGGGCCTGGAAGGCCAGGACATCGGCCAGCCGGACGAGGCGGTGACGGCTATCGGGGAGATGCTGCGCGGGGATCTCGCCTACGTCGAGCAACCGGGTGACGAAAGGACGCGAAAGACCGAGCATCTGGGCGACCTCGTTGGGGGTCAGGCGAGTCTCCACAGTAAGCGCCAGGACGGCGTTGCCCTGTGCGAGGTCATGAACCACCGACAGCACGAGCGTGAGCAGCGAGTCGGGCAGAACGATGTCCTGGCCATCCGCTCCGCGCAAAATAAGCTGGGCGGCATTCTCGGCAGCGATCTCAACATGAGCAAGGAACTCCTGCTCGCCGCCTTCCGCTTCGACGCGCGTCGCATTGGCAAGAACACCGGTTCGTGACATGACCATCTCCCAGCTTGATATCTGCAATAAGTGCAACCCCTTGACTCATCGAAGGGCCGCCAAGCTGATTCCGCCCGCCGCCGACAGCGTGTCATCGCGGCCCTCGACCAAGCCCGCACCCACGGCTCGGAGATCAGTGTGTCGGCCATCGCGCGAGCCGCCGCCGTGGACCGTGGTTTCCTTTACCACCACCGTGATCTCCTCCAGTAGCTTCACGCCTTGGAAGCCGCCCCACCCGACACCGGCCAGGGCACCGGTCCCGCCGTCACCCGGGCTTGTCTCCAAGCCGACCTCCTCGCCGCTCACGAACGTGCCATCCGGCTCACCGCCCGCATCCAGCAGCTCGAACGGCGGCTATCGGAGATGCTCGGTGAGCAGGCCTGGCGAGAATCAGGACTTGGCGCAGTCCCCGAGGTCGACACCCTCCACCACCAGATCGCTCACCTGGAACAGCAAGTTGCCGATCTACGCATTCAGCTCGACGAACGCGACGAGGACCTGGCCGCGGCCCGGGCCGCCAACCGCGAGCTCATGGCCCAACCGAACGCAACACCGCCAATGACACGCCGGGGGCAGCGTTGCGCAACACATACCGCAGACGATAACGTCACGTCTATCAGCTTCTGAGCTGCACAAACGCGAGAGACCGTCAAAGGTGCCCAGGCTGACCCCCGGATCAGTGATGTCACATTCCGAGAGGATAACTCCCAGCTCAGGACCGGTACCGCGCCCTGGGCGCTCGTCGGCTTCCGCAACCTGGCGATCAGCACCATCCGCCTGGCCGACCGCGCCAACATCGCCCACGCCCACCGTGATCTTCTCGACCGCGATGCCGCTTTCGCCGTCTACAACATCTGATCACCGATCATAAACCCGGACAGACCACCCCAACGCCGAGGCCGTGCGGCTACCTGCAGTTATAGAGATTCCCCTTGAGGCGCCCTGCGGTTGCCGGGTTCGGCCCTGACCCTCATCCTCGCTGTGCTCGCGTTGCCACTTTTCGCCGTCATCCTGAGTTCGCCCCACCGCGACATGAATCACTCGACATCGTACGGGCTCGCCTCAATGACCAGAAAACGCTCTGCGGAGTTTTTCGCCTGCGCCTTTTTCGCTAGATCGGCGGTTTTCGCCGCCAAGCCGATGGGCGAGGATACGGCATCGTCGTCGAAACCCTCCATATAGATTGAGGCGTCCAAGCGGGACGAGAGCATCGCGACCGAGGTGGGCCGCCGGTCATGCGTGCTCTCCCAGCCATATTCTTCCAGAAGGTCCATAGCCCGGTTGAGCGACGGCGTGGCAGCCGAACCATTGACATCGACGACGAAGACGTTGGTGATCGTAGTGAGCCCGTCCCAGGTGATTTCGGAACTCTCTTCCGCCACGATCGTCCCCAGGCTGCGGATGTCATCAATCACACCAGGGCTCACCTGTTCGGTGCCCGGCCACAACTCGGAATGACATCCCGAGAAAAGAAGGGCCAGGTCGAGGGCGAGACTCAGTCTGATGATCCGGGCCGCTCCGCGCCAGCCAGGGAGGCGGCTTGGTCCTAGCATCCCCATCAACAGTTCCTCTCGACACAGAGCCAGTACTCGTGGGCTGCCCTATTGACCCAGCCCGCCATGGCGAGAATCCGATCTCTGGCCCTGTTGGGCTCCTTGCCCTTGCCTTCCAGCCATCTGACCAAGGCGTCCGCCTTCACCTCTCCGGTTTTCGTGTTCAATCGGACACCCGCGCACCCACAGTAGGCGATCGTCGCCTGCCAGCTACTGATACGCTGAGCACCACCGCCGGGCCTCGTGATGAAGATGTTGTCCATCAGGTATCTCATCCATGCCGCAGCCAACGGTATGGCCTGCTTGGGGTCCATTAGGATCTCGAAGATGGCCCGATCACCGGGGAGACCCTTGGAGAAAAGTCTCCCCTCCAGTTTCAGGAGGAATCTCGCCTTATAGATTTCCAGCTGAGTCATTCCGATTGAGGCGCCGGGGCCGTCTGCCGTGAATGCCAGATTAGCTATGAACCGGCCGCCTTTGTATTCCGCGAAGGACATCTCATAGATCAGCACGGCGGTCAGGGCCGCCCTGTTCACGCCGTACTTCTTAGCCGCTGCAGCGATATCGGCCCTATACTTCAGCAACTCCCGGTAGCTGTCTATGTAGGCATACGGATCCGCCTTCTTGGAGTTCTTCTTCGGGGAGGCGCGCTGCAGCGTCGCGGCCATGGCCAGCGCCTCGGCGTCGCCCTCCTCCATGTCCAGACCCGCGAGCCGAGACCACAGGTCGTCCAGCTGCTGCTGCGACATCACGGGCTCGATCTCATAGAGCTTCATTAGGGCCTGCTGCTGTTCCTCGTCGCCCGACCAGAAGCCCTTCGGCGCGGGTCTGCCATTCGGAGTGTAGCCGATCGCCTTCGCCGCTTGCTTCGTCAGCTGCTGTCGCGGCGCTGTCGCCATATATGAGGTCCACCAGCGCGCGTGCGCGTCGGTCTCGACACAAGTGTCCGCGCTGCAGAGGTATCCGCCGCAGTGATGGCCGTCCAGGCAGACCTCGACCGATGCGTGACCGGTGGGATCTAGGAAGCCCAGCGGAGCTGCGTTCCCGTAGGCGTGCCTGTTGGCGCGGACGGACGGGAACGGGTCGAGCGTCCATGAGTCACGGCTGGTGAACGTCCCGGTGGCAGGGGCGTACCAGCGGGCGGCCATGTTGGACTTGCTGCTTGCCGGGTCTGTCCAGGCGCTCTGGAAGCCGAGTTGGGGGCGGGTTCCGCCGGTCGTGATGATGTTTCCGAAGGGGTCGTAGGCAACGGAGCCGGATAGCGATGTAGCCGCAGGTGCGAACCCGGCGACGAGATCACGGTGGCGGTCGGCCATCTGGAACTGTGCGGTTGCGGTGCCGATCTCGGTCGAGAGGATCTCCCCGTCGGGAGCGCGGTTGTAAACCTCCTGGATTACGCTGGCCGCGTCGGTGACGGCGGTGAGGTCGTTGCTGCTATCGGCGTATACGTACCTCGTGGTAGCCGCAGAGGTCGTGCGACTGGTGAGGCGGTCCATCGCGTCGTAGGCGTAGGTGGCGCCGCCTTCGGTGATCATGCGGTTGAATGCGTCGAAGGTGAAGTTGGTGGTGACGCCTGAGGTGGTGGCGGTGGCCAGGGTGCCGCGAGCGGTGTAGGTGTAGTCGGTTCCGGCGCCGGAGGTCAGGCGGTTGCGCTGGTCGTAGGTGTAGGTGTTGGCGCCGACCTGGGTGCGGTTGCCGGATGCGTCCCAGATGTAGTTGGTGGTGGTGGAGGCGGGGTTGGTCCAGGAGGTGAGGCGGCCGGCGTGGTCGTAGGTGTAGGTGTTGGCGCCCGCGCCTGTGGTTCCAGTGGTGGTCTTGGAGGTCAGTCGGTCCTCGTGGTCGTAGCCGTAGCCGATGGAAGCCAGACCCACTCCGCCTGCGGTCTCGAGCGTGTCGGTGGTGACGCGGTTGAGGTCGTCGTAACCGTAGGTGCGCTCGGGACCGCCGCTGCCGTAGGTGGCCGTGATGAGGCGATCGATGTCGTCGTAGGTGTAGTCGACCGTCACGCCGGTCAAGGGGTCGGCGACGGTGGTGAGGCGGTCGTTGTCATCCCAGGTGAAGGTGGTGGTGCCGGCGGCGTCGCCGCGCTGGGCGAGGCGTCCGTTGGCGTCGTAGGCGAAGGTGGCCTGGTCGATGCCGGCCTTGGTGGTTTTGAGCAGGTTGCCGCGGTCGTTGAGGGTGAAGGTGAGGTCGCCGGCTGAGGTGACACGTCCGGCCAGGTCGTAGCCGAAGGTCTTGGTCGTGGTGGTGGCGGAGCCGCCGCCGGTGCCGCTTTGTTCGGTGAGGCGGCCGAGGTTGTCGAAGACGCGGCTGACGGTGACCCCGCCGGGTTCGGTGTCGGCGATGGGATTGCTGGCGGCGTCGTAGCCGGTGGTCCAGGTCCGGTCTGCCACGTTCGGATGCTGGGCGGTCGACGGTTCGATCACTGATTCGACCAGGCCGAGGGTGTTGTAGGTGGTGATGGTGGTGTTGCCGCGGCCGTCGGTGTAGCGGGTCCGCGCGCCGAGCGCGTCGTAGCCGAAGGAGGTGGTGATCGAGGCGGATGTCGATACGGGTTCGACCGCTTGGGTGACGCGGCCGAGCGCGTCGACGGTCAGCGTCCGGGTACGCCCCTCACCGTCGACCGCTGTAGTTCGATTACCGTCCAGGTCATAGCCGATGGATCGGGTACGGAGGGTGGTGTCGCTCTCGTCGAGGTCGAGAATCGTGATCGCGCGTCCGGCCAGGTCGTAGGCCGTGACAGTGCTGTTGCCCAACTGGTTGGTGGTCTTGGTTTGCCGTCCGGCCAGGTCGTAGGCGAACGTGGTCTTATTGCCCAACGCGTCGGTCAGTTCGGTGATCTCACCGAACGCGTTGACCAGCACGTCGGCGGTGTCGCCCGCCGGGCGTTGCGTAGCGATCGGGTTCCCGGCGTCGTCGTAGCTGGTGTGGGTGGTGAGTGCGGTCAGCGTCGGCTTGCGTTCGATCACGGTGGAAGTGATCTCCCGCCTCAGGTCGTCATAGGTCGCTTCACGGCGCGCGCCCGTCGAGTCCGTCACCGACAGCAGTTCGCCAGCAATCGTGTAGGTGGAGTTCCACTGTCCAGCCGTGGCCCCAGTCGTGGCGGGCGGATCAGTGATCCGCACGGTACGGCCTAAGGCGTCGTACACCATCGACTTGGTGTTACCGCGTGGATCGGTGACCGTGGTGGGCCGGCCCGCGTCGTCGTAGGCGATTGTGGTGGTCGGGGTGGCGGCGGTGCCGCCGGGCCGGGTGTAGGAAGGCGCGGATGTGGAGATCACGCGGCCGGTCTTGTCGTAGGAGTCGACGGTGGTCCGGCCTTCGGGGTCGATCGTGTGGGTGTTCTCGCCGGCGGTGTTGTAGCCGGAGAGGGTGAGGGGACGCTGGATGGTGGCGCTGCCGCCCGCCCGTTCGACCTGCACTGGCGGCTGCTTGAGTTCCACCAGTCGTCCGGTCGGGTCGTAGCGGAACAGGGTGGTGTAGTCCAGGCGAGTGGCCCCAGCGGCGTTGCCGCGCGGGGAGGTGATCTCGGTGGGCTGGTCGCGGTCGCCGTAGGTCAAGGTGGTGACCAGGTCGGTGGCGCCGTTCTCGACGGTCTTCCTGGTCATCCGGCTGAGCGGGTCGTACTCAAAGGAGGTGAGCTCGGCGGTCGGGCCGCCCGCGCCGGTGGCGGTGGTGGTCAGGATGTTGTCGCCCGCATCGTGGGTGTAGGAGGTCCTGCGGGACAGTCCGGTCGGGTCGACGGTGGTGGACAGCAGTCGGCCGGCGGGGTCGTAGACGTGGTCGATTCTGGTCTTGCCGCCGCCGGTGATCAGGCGTTCGAGGTTGCCCGCAGGGTCGTAGAGGTAGTCCTCCAGGACGACGTCGCGGGGGGTGGTGGAGCCGTTGAGGCGGGCGTCATCGGCGATCTTCTGGACGAGGGTGTCGTCGTTGCCGTAGGTGAAACGCGTGGTGCGGCCCATCGCATCGGTGCTTGAGGCTAGGCGTCCGGCGGGGTCGTAGGCGCGCGAGGTCAGTACGACGTCGGCGGGCGACTGCGGATCGGTGGGACTGCCAATCCAGTCCTGCAGGGTTTCGGTGGCCAGTTGGCCACGGTCGGTGTAGGCGTAGTCGACCCGCGTGCCCACCTCGTCGGTGACGCTGGCCTTGTCCCCGCGCAGGTTCCAGGTGAACTCTCGTTCGCCGCCCTCGGGATCGTTGACCGTTTCCACCTGGCCGTGCGAGTTGTAGGTGTAGGTGGTCTGACGTTGCGGGTCCCCACCGGTCAGGTCCGTAACGGTCTCGGTCAGGGTCCGGCCGTCAGTGTCGTAGGTGAAGCCGGTCCTGCGGGTATGGGTGGCCTCGGTGACCTCGTTCTCCACCGCCGGTTCCGTCCTGGAGGCCAGGAAACCGCGCGTGTCGTACGCGAAAGTGGTGGTCAGTCCGCCCGGATGGGCCGGGGTGGTCTGGGTGCGCGAGGTCTGGCGGCCGATGGCGTCATGGACGTAGGTGGTGATCAGCCCGGTCGGGCCGGTCTGCTTGGCCCGGTCACCGGAGGCGGTGTACTCATAGCCCCATACGTTCTCTCGGGGGTCGGTCTTGGTCTCCACGAGCCCGGCCGGGACGGTCCCTCCGCCCACCGCAGGCTCGGTGCCATCGGTATAGGTCCAGGTCAGGCCCACCAGTTCGGGATCCTCGCCGGGCGGAGGCGGGGAGGGCGACGGGCTTGGCGAGGGGGAGGGGGGCGGACTGGTGGAACCGACCGGGGTGTTCATGTCGGACTGGATCTCGGTGGCGGTCAGGGCGCGGTTGTAGACGCGGACCTCGTCCAGGGTGCCGATGAAGAACTCGCCCCAGATGCCGCTGCCGCCGATCCGGAGCGGGCCGTTGCTGGTGCCGATCGTGGAGCTGGAAGCGGGTTCAGAGTGGACGAGGGTGCCGCCGACGTAGAAGTCGAGGCTGTCGCCGTCGAAGGTGGCGGCCAGGTGGCGCCACTGGCCGGTGGGCAGGTTGGCCGTGGCGGCCGAGCCGGTGGTGTTGCCGCCGTTGACGACCCAGGCGCTGGGCGGGTCGCTGAAGGTGCTGGAGAACATGCCATAGACCAGATCGCTGCCGTTCTCCTTCTGCAACACCGTGCGGTAGCCGAGGTTGTCGGTGGAGTTGACCCAGGCTTCCATGGTCATGCCGGTGGTCAGGTCCAGCGAAGCCGAGTCCGGGACGGTGACCCAGCTGTCGGTGCCGTCGCCGTCGCCGTCGAAGGACAGGCCCTGTCCGTATTTGCCGGTGACCCAGGTGGCGTCGCTGACGGTGCCGTTGTTGCCGCTGCCGGACAGGTCGGCGACCGTGGTGCCGGAGCCTTCGTTCATCCCGTAGGCGGCCACCAACCCGGCCGGAGCCGACGGGCTGGGCGACGGAGAAGGCGATGGAGAGGGCGAAGGGGAGGGGGTGGGGGCTGGGCTGCTGCCAGGAGCAGGCCACTGCTCGCTGGTCACTTCGCCGTGCTCGTTGTAGCCCCAGCGGCGGATGTAGGTGTTGTCGGCAGCGCTGGCCGAGCGGGCGTCGCGGTGGGCTTTGAGCTGGTCGTTGCGGGGGTCGAAGGGGTCCTCGTGTTCCTCGTACTCGAACCATTCCCAGAAGCAGACGGTGCTGGTGCGGCACCGGTTGCGGCCGATCATGTTGCCGCGGGCGCTGTAGGCGTACCGGGTGATGTTGCCGTTGGGGTCGGTCACCTTGGCCGGGAAGCCGCCCGTGTCGTACTCGTAGGCGGTGACCTTGTTCAGCTGGTCGGTCTTGGAGATCAGCCGGGAGCCCCGCCAGGCGTCGCTCACGTAGGTGAGGGTTTCCTCATACGGGTCGGTCACGGTGACGGTCGCGGTGGTCTCGGTGTCGGAGACCTCGGTGTGGGCGGGGGCCGACAGCTCCCAGGTGCCGCCGTTGCGGTCGGTGTGGGTGAGCAGGCGGCCGCCTTCGGCCGAGTAGGTGTTGTGCGCCCACACCCGGCCGGACGGCAGCGTGATCTCGGTGATCTGGCGGCGCCTGGTCTGGGTGCCGTGGTGGGTGCGCACCTGGTCGATGCTCAGCGGTTTCCTGTAGACGGCGACCTCGTCGATGTCACCGGCGAACGGGAACGCCTGGCTTGGCGTGACCGTGGATGGCCAGCTCGGCGAACCGAAACCGTAGCCGATGCGGGTGTCCCACTGGCCCAGATGCGTGATCTGGCCCGCCAGGGTGCCGACCTGCTGCCCGTCCAGATACATGGTCTGCGTGTTGGTGGCGCCCGACAGTACGACGTGGTGCCAGGCGCCGTCGTTGACCGTTCCCGTGGTGGTGATCGGGGCGACCGCGCCGGTCCAGAACTGGCCGCGCAGCTTGCCGTCCGCGCCCACGTAGATGGCCGGGGTGTAGACGGTGGGCGTGTTGGTGGCCGAGTTCTGGTAACCGATGATCGTGCCCGAGCCGGTGGTCTTGAACCACGCCTCCACCGCCAGCTCATCGCCCTTGCCGTTCACCACCCCGGACGGCAGCGACACATAGGCCGAGTTGAGCGTTCCGCCGAACCGCATCGCCGCGTCGGCAGACTCCTCAAACCCAGCCGTCACCCCCGCGGTCGCGTCCGCCGTCCCGCCCTTGATCCTGCCACCCGGCACGCGGGTGATCGCGCCGGTCTGGTTACCGACAGTGGTGTTCAGCGCGGCCGAGCCCTCGTTCAGCCGCCAGTACCCGGCCGGGTTACTGTCCAGCACGGCGCTGCGGTAGCGGGAGTCGTTGCCGTAGTCGTACTCGGTACACGCCCCGCCCGAGGCCGGGCCGCAGGCCGCGGTGAGCAGATCCCCGGAGTACTGGTAGGTCCACGTCAGCGGCGACCCGCCGACCGGGTCGGTGGACACGCCGGTCACATGCGCGCCCGTCCAGGTGAAGGACAAGGTGCGCCCGCCCGTGGCGATCGCGGTCGCCAGCTTGCCGCCGCCGTCGTAGGTCAGCATCTGGCTGCGTCCCCGCCGGTCGCTCACCTGCGTCAACCGGCCGCCCGCGTCGAACCAGTAGGAGGTGGACTCCTTGTCCATCAACCGCCAGCCCCCACCCGGCTGGACGGCCAGGGTGGCATAGGTCCCCTCCGGGGCGGCGAACCCGCCGTCGGCCCGCTTGGCGAACCGCCACTGCCTGCCGTCCGGATAGGTGATCAGGACGGTTTTGGTGGCCGGCTCGTTGACCAGGTGGGTGTCCCACCGCGACGTCCAGCCCGCCCCGAACGCGCCGTCGGTCCGCGGATCCAAACTGTTGTACGTCCGCACCACCGACAACGGCGGCCCGACCGTCGCCACCGAGATGTCGGTGGCCGAGGTGGTGTAATTGCCCGTCACATGGTCGAACTCGCGGCCGTCAGTACCGTCGGCGAGCAGCGCGTTGATCGACGCCTGCTCGGGGGTGGGCATGAACGCCCGCCACGGCGAGGTCGAGGTCGCCGCGCTGGTGGCGGCCTGGGCGTACCAGTAGTAGGTCTTGCCCCACTCCAGCTTGTCGGCCGGGACCGTCCAGGCGCCCTTCACCCAGGCCGAAGACTCACACCACGCCCAGTCGCCGGGCGTGCCGGAACACACCTGGTACCAGTAGTCGGTGGCCGCCTCCCCCGGCACTTCGGCATACGTGGACAGGGACGGGGTGAGCGTGCCGACCTGGGTGTTGTCGATCGGTTCATACACCTTGAAGACCACCGATGTCAGCGGGGAGGAGGACACCCGGGCGTCCTGCCACGTCGACCACGCCGAGGAGGCCGACCCAGCGGTGGCACGGACGCGGTACTGGATCACCTGCCCATCCGACAGTTCACCGGAGGGGACGGTGACGGTCGCGGTCGAACCGGACGACACCGCATTCGACAGGCCGGACCACACCTCCACCCCGCCGACCTGGACCTGGAACTCACCCCGCAGCGAACCGGACCCGGTCACGACCGTGGACAACTGCGGGGTCAGGGTGGAGATCTTGACCCCGTCCTCGCCGGTCATGTTCGGCGAGATCGTCGGCGTCGCCGCCTGCGGAGCCGACGTGTAGGTGATCGACAACACCGGGTCATGCGAAGACTCCGAGGAATACAGCAGGCACAGCCACGACCCGTCGACGGCGAAGCCGTAATTGGGCTGCCCGGACGCCCACGCCTGCGCGATCGAGGTCACATTCACCGTGAATGACCCCGACCCCGATACCGTCGCCGACGCCGAGCCTGTCGAGCTCATCGACGGCCTGGTGTTCCATGTCGTGCCGGCACCCCACGAGGAGGTGACCCGGCTCACCTGCACCGATCCGCACAAAAAACTGCCGGAGTCGATGTCGTCTTGCAGCTGCAGCCAGGCCGATGAGACGGTGGCTCCCGCCAGCGAGGGGACGCTGAAGCCCAGGAAGGCCCGATAAATCTGATCGCCGAAGCCCCCGCCGGCCGCCAGCACGGAATCACCGGCAAACGATGAGGTCGGCTCTGAACTGTCCACATACAAGTCGGTGCCGGGGTTGAGCGTGATGGTGGGATCGACGGTCACCGGATACTGGGTGTCCGGATCGGCCAGGAAATCGGCATCCGGCTCCAGCACCAGCGTCTGCCGCCCGCCCTCGGCCTCCACCCGCGTGTCGATCTCCGCCACCCGGGAGACCGCCTCAGCGACCTTGGCCGCGGCAGCCGCAGGATCAGGGCCGGCCGACGGAACGGGAGTGGCCGCATCGGCCAGGGCGGCCGAGACCGCCGAGTCGTACATCACCGGCTCAGGCGCGGACGCGACCACCGCACCCGATTCCGACTCCACCTGCAGCCCCCCAGAGGAGGTCTCCGACAATGACAGACCTTCCCCCTCCACTCCCATCCTGATCTCCACCGGCCCGTCCGGACGTTCCCGTAACACCACATCCTGCGAAAACCCGTCCGGCAACATGGTCAACACCAGGTCCGCGCCCGGACCCGCCGCGTCCGCATATCGGGCTGTGTTGCCCGCCACCACCGGCTCCGGCAGCGCCGTCGGCCAGGTCAGCGCGATCCATTCGTCCCCGTCCTTGGACAACCGCACGGCAGGCCCCGTACCACCGGAGGAGAACGACACATCCGCCTTGGCCGCCTCCGGCCGTAACACCCCGCCCACCTCGGCCAAGTCCAGATCTACCGGCGTCCACACGCCGTCACGGCGGATCCGGGCGACCTGACCGCTTATCTCGGTAGTGAGGGTTTCGTCCGGATTTGCATATGTCACCGATGTCTCAGTGGTCGCATTGGCGATCAGCTGCCGAGTACCGCTCTGCCGCGCTTCGGCCAGCGCCGCCTCCCGCACCGGATCGGCAGGGGATGGATCGGTCGCAGCCGGCTCACCCGGTCGCCGCGGCGGAGACTTCAGACCCCCGCTCGCGGGAGCCTTCGGCTGCCGATGCCGGGTCTCGGGCGGCAACGCCCCCTCAGGACGCCCGCCGTCCTGCTGCGAACTCGGACCTGCCGGTAATTCCGACTGAGTGGCAGCGGCCTCCACCTGATGCGGCAACCCCTCGGCATCGCCTGGCAACTGAACCGGAGCCTCAAGGTCTTCCAACTGCTCAGGCGAAACCGCCTGCGGCGGAAGCCCCAGCACTTGCGGCCGAACCTCGGCCATCGCAGGATTCACGACCGGCCCGATGATCCCCGGAAACATCGCGATTCCCAGGACCAGCGTGGTCTTCCCCAGAATTTTGCGCACAACAGAACCAGAACGGCGCATGGTGGCACCCCGTTTAAGCCGTCTCGAATCCGACGAATCCCTGTGCGGCTCCGCGCCAGCCCCCGCAAGCACCCTGGAGCAAACCTTCAGCAAACAGTCAGAAAGTACCTGGAGCTCCAGATGAGCTCAAGAGTGGTGGGAGGAAAAAATTTCTACTAACGGGTCTATCGACACAGGTGGGAGCACGTGTGAGCGTCGCCTGGACTAAATGCGGCGCAGGCGAGGGAAACAGACAGCTCAGGGTTGGCAGGCTGGATCAGTGTTGACGCGCTCCGAACGCCCGGCAAAGACTGCCGCCCGACCAGAGAGCGATCTTCACATCAATTTGAACCGTAAACGAAAAACCCAGTCATGACAACAGCCACTTCTTGCACGTTTATCCTACAATATCCGTCATGTCACTCTACGCAATCCTGGAGCAACAATCACGGTACGACTGAAATGTTGTTTCGGATCTTGCGCCAGATGAGTATCAGTCAGCCCGAAGCCGATGGTTCAAGGGATGTGGATAGCTGCTGACCTGCGGTGACAGATACTGGCGTTCTACAATCGGGCAAGTAAGGGGGTGCTGGCACCGCATTGTCCTGGATGAGTTCGCCCTGATCCCACGCTTGCAGGACGTCTCCTGACAGAGGACGGGCGGCTCTCGGTGGACGCGGTCTTCATCGCGGTCGCCCTGTGCGGGCTGGCATTGCTCGGCACCAGCCCGTTCGAGGCCGGACAAGCCCTCACCACCGACCAGTCCGGCAAGCTCCTCTCCCAGGACGAGGCGGTGCTCGTCAATCGCCGTTGTGAAGGGCAGAGCCGCGAGGCGCGGGCGTCTCCCTCGACGGCTCCACAGCCACCGTCCCCATCAAGCTCTACACCGCCGGCAGAAACGCCTCCGCCCTCAACGCCCTCTCCATCCTCCTCCTGGCCGCCTCGGCCCCAGCCCTCAGCCCGGCCTGGCTCGTCCTCCGCCGCCGCACAGGCACCAAGCCCTGGAGGAAATGGGCCTCGTTCTAGTCGTACAGGTCGGAGAGGGTGATCAGGTCGACTTTGCCCTGGTCGCGGGAGTGGAGGAGGTCGTCGGTGAAGCCTGTGGCGGAGAAGCAGATCAGGCGGGTTTGGGAGGTGTCGTAGCGGTCGTTGTGACTGAGCAGGTCGCGGATGTGGCGGAGGCGGTCGAGGTGGCCGATGCCCATGGTGTCGCCCCATTTCGCTTCGCCGATGGCCAGGAGTGGGGGTTTTCCGCCGTCGGCGTGGCCGATCGCGACCACGTCGAGTTCGTGGGTGGTGCGGTTCGCGGGGTCGTTGACGGTTCCAGCGGTGACCTCGACCGGCCAGCCGCCGAAGCGGTCCTCGGCGAAGTGCAGGGTCCAGTCGCGGCAGAGGCGCTCGAAATGAGGGCCGAGGACGTTGCTGGTGAAACGCTGCGTGGCGCGCTGCCAGATACGGTCGGTGGCGGTGGCGCGCATGAGCTGGGGCCAGAACGGTCGCATGATCGTGTGGTAGAAGGTGAGCAGCGGTTCCTTGATCCGGAAGTTGGTGCGGTTGCCGCGGAAGGCGTCGGTTTCGCGGACGATGAGGCCCGCGTCCTCCAGAACCGTCAGCGGATGCGAGAGGTCGTTGCTCTTGCGGCCGACATAGCCGGCGATGCCGCCTCGCCCGTTGTTGCCCTCGGCGATGGCGGCGAGCACGGAGTGATACATGGCGCTATCCCTCAGGTCGGGCTCCTCGGCAAGCAGATACCGGGCCTCCAGGAACATGGGACTGCCGGGCGACAGTACGGCCCGGACCACCCAGTCGTCGAAATCGCCGAGATCGCGGGGGCGGTCGTAGCGGATCATCTCGGTACGGTAGGCGGGCGTGCCGCCGACGACCGCGTGCACGAGCGCCGCCAGGCGGACGTCCTCGATCTCCCAGAATCGGCGTGCGAGCCGGTAGTCGAGGGTGTCCACCGGCAGATCCAGCGACGCCCGCCCGCGAAGCGGCGCGTTGCCCGACAGCAAGCGGCCCATGAACGACATGGCCGAGCCGCACAGCAGCAGCCGGGTCCGCGATTCCACGCGCTCGGCCCGCCGGGGCGCGTAGGCCCCTTGAATGATCGACGGCAGCGCGGGATGAGCCCGGGCCAGATACGGGAACTCGTCGATCACCACGGGGATCGCCCGATCCCTGCCAATCCGCAGCAGCGCGTCGATGGCCGTCGCCCAGTTCGGCAACACGAACGGAACCACCGGATCCAGATACCTCGTCAGCGCCGCACCCAGCGACGCCAGGGATTCGGCGTCCGTCGCCTCCTGCGCCGAGAAGTAGAACCCGCCCGCCTCCTGGCACAACGATTCGAGGAGGAAGCTCTTGCCCTGCCGCCGACGGCCGGAGACCACGCCCAGCGTCGCCCCGGGCTGCTCATCGCTCGCGAAACGCACCAGGGCCGCCCATTCGCGGTCCCGGTCGAACATGTCCGGCGGCTTGCGCATCCCCGCTCCAGTTTTGAGAAGTACAGTTATCATAACTGTACTTCTCATAGAACACCGCTGGTCAGGCCTGGCTGGTGCCCCGATAGAGGCCGAAGGCCGTAAAGTCGGCGGATGGTGTGGCAGGTCCTGTTCGCGGTCATGATCGAGTTCCTCGGGCTGCATCTCGTCGGCCGAGGGCGGGAGGTCGTCGCCGTCGCGCGCGGATTCCTGGGCCGCTCGGTGACCGGTCAGGGAGAGGTCGTCCGGTTACGTATGAGCCGGGAGGGCGTGCCCCAGAAGCCCCGGTACAGCCACGTCTACCATCCGGTGCTGCGGTTCGTGACGGCGGATGGCGTACGGGTCGAGGCGGAGTCACCCGTCGGTGCCAACCCGGCCCCCGCCCAGCCGGGAGACGTGGTGGCCATCCTGTACGACCCGGCCGACCCGCGCCAGGTACGAATCGACGACCTACGCGGCCGAGGCACCCTGGTCGGCGGCATCCTCATAGGGCTGGGCGTCACATTCCTCACGGCGGCGCTCGGCTTGCTCATCCTGGGCTGACGGCCCTTTGAACGATCACGCGGACCCGTTCCGGTGGCGGCGTGGGGGCTGGTGGATCTGGTGCAGTCCCAGAGGTGCGGGCGGAGGCAGAGGTTCGGTGTGGCCGGCCTGGAAGGACTGGAGGAGGTAGGTGACCAGGCGTCGGGAGGCGGCCAGGGAAACCTGCTGCGGCTCTCCGACGATCCCGCTGTTGGCCAGGAACAGAAGGATGATGTCGGTGTGGTCAAAGTCGTCGCGTAGCCGCCCGGCGTCTTTGGCACGCTGTACCAGCTGGGCGAGCTCTTTTTCGGCGTGGGTGCGTTCACGGTCGTAGTCGATGGCGTCCGGGAACTGGGAGAGGAACGCGCCGGTGAAGCCTCGGTCGGTGGCCTGCATGGTGCACAGCTTGTCGATGGCGGAGCAGAATCCGTGCCAGGGGTCGGGGTCCTCCAGCGCCTCGTCGAGGACCGCGACGCAGCGGGCGAGTTGTTCGGCGAAGGCTTCGGTGACGAGAGCGGCGCGGGTGGGGAAGTGCCGATAGAGGGTGGCGGCGCCGACTCCGGCGCGGCGGGCGATCGTGGTGAGGGGGACGTCGATTCCCTGGGTCGTAAACGCCTCGCGGGCGGCTGCAAGGATGCGGTCGCGATTGTGCCGGGCGTCGGCACGCAGCCGTGTGGCTGCGGCGGCCGGAGGGTGCTCGTCGGCGGGTGGCCAGCCCGGTTTCTGAGAGGGCTGAACAGGCATATCTCTCACTTTACCGCAAGTGGACGGTGTCGTCCGTTTACGGGATTAGCTTGGTTGAGCGAGCGGCAACATCCTTTCCACTCGCCGCTCCCCCAGACAGAAACGGGACCAGACCGTGAACGAGATGCGCGCAGCCCTCTTCGACCGATACGGGCCTCCGGATGTGCTGTATGAGGGCAAGGTGCCCGTGCCAGAGGTCAAGCCCGGCCAGGTGCTGGTCCGTGTCCACGCGGCCAGTGTCAACGGCGGCGAGCTGGCCGGCCGGGCCGGGAAACTGCGGCTGGTGACGGGGCGCCGCTTCCCCAAGCGCGTGGGGATCGACTTCGCCGGCGAGATCGCCGAGGTCGGCCCCTCGGTGACCGGACTGCGGGAGGGGGAACGGGTGTGGGGATTCCTGGGGCGGAGGTTCGGCAGCGCGGCAGAGTACGTGACCGTCCGGCCCCGGCAGATAGCCCTTGCCCCCGGCAACCTCACCCTGGTGGAAGCCGTCTCCCTGCTGGCGGGCGGAACGACCTCGATCACCGCCCTGCGCGACAAGACCCGCCTCCAGTCCGGCGAACGTCTCCTGGTCCGCGGCGCCAGTGGCGGTGTCGGCAGCGTCGCAGTCCAGCTCGGCAAGGCCTTCGGTGCGCACGTCACCGCTCTGGCGGGCCCGAAGAACCTCGACTTCGTTCGCGATCTGGGCGCAGACGAAGTCCTGGACTACAACAGGACCGACCCGTCCGCGCTGGGCGCCTTCGACGTCATCATGGACACCGTCGGCACCCAGCACCCCGCCTACCGCCGGCTGCTGGCTCCGGGCGGACGCATGGTGGCCATCGCATTCGATGTCGAGAACCTCCTTACCAGCGTTTCCTACATCCTCGGCTCGACCGTCCACGGTTCCCGGCGGGTGCGTTTCTTCAGCGGCAATCCCCGGCACGAGCTGTTCGCCGAACTGACCCGGTACGCGCAGAACGGAGACATCCGTCCCGTCGTGGACACCGTCCACCCTCTGGCTCGCATTGCCGCCGCCCACCGCGCCTTGGAGGCCGGCGGCGTCCGCGGAAAGCACGTGATCCAGGTCGTTTAACCCGCCGTGGCCCGCTATCCCGGGATCCGGACGCGCAAGGCCTGGATGAACCAGTCCAGCACTCAGTTCAGGCTGGTCAGGTGGTTGAGGGTGGCGAGTTGGGCGGTTCTGGATTTGACCATGGCGGCGGCGAGGGTGTGGGCCGCGGGGTCGGTGCCGGATTTGCCTTCGGCTTTGGAGATCAGGGTTACCTGTTCGAGGTGGCCGCGTAGGTGGGCGATGAAGAGGCGGGTGAAGGCCGGGCCGGTGATGGAAGTGATCATGGTCAGGTCGGTTTTGGTGACCATGCCGGGCATGTCGTGGCCCTCGTGGGGGTTTGCGCTGGTGATGCCGGCGCGGGTGAGGATGTCGCGGAGGGCGGGGAGTTCGGCGCGGTGGGCGGTGCCGACCTGGGCGGCCAGGCGGGCCAGGTCGGGGTCGGTGACGCGGCCGGGGGCCTGGTCGAGCAGCTGGAGGAGGCCCTCGTGCATGGGGATCATGAGCTGGGCCCAGGCGATGTCGGTGGCGTTGAGGGTGCCGGTGCTCAGGGGGTCGGGGTTGAGGGCGGCCGGGTTGAGGGTGGTGGTCGCCACCGGCGGCGGGGCGGAGATCTGGGGGGTGCCCGCCGCCGGTGACGGGGCGCAGGCGGCCACGAGGAAGGACAGGATCAGCAGGTTTCGCATCGAATGTCCTTCCTCGTACCGTCGTTCAGAGGGTGCTTTCGGGTAATCGCCGCGAGCGATTGCCGTTAGGCGGATTCCTTCGGGCGATCGAGCGGGTGCCGTTGGTCGGGGTTGTTATGGGGTGCCGTTGGCGCCGCACTTGATGATGGGGCGGATGCAGTCGCGGACGCGGCGTTCCATTTCGGCGACCGGCCAGGCGTTGAAGAAGTCGCCGTGCATGGTGTAGCCGGGGCCGGAGGCGAGGCGGAAGCCCGCTGGGTTGCCGTTGACGGGGTAGCGGAGGACCTGGCGGAGTTTGGGGACCGGGACCGGGTGGGTGGCGGGGCAGTCGCCGTTGACCGGGTAGGCCATGTGGCTCTTGTGGTCGGGTGAGTCCAGCGTCGTGCCGTTCCAGCACTGCGGGAAGTCCAGATACGACTCCAGCATGGTGCCCGCGGGGCAGGTCACGAAGTCCTTGCTCGGCGGGACCTGCCCGGCGTGCAGGCAGGACCAGCGGGCGGTGGAGCTCGCGTCGGGCGCGGTCGCCTTGGCGTTGCCGGCCACGATCCGCAGGCCCAGCGGGATCGGCTGGGTCCTGGCGATCACGTCGTCCCGTACGCCTTCGCCGAGGTAGTAGAAGGTGGTGCCGGTCGGCTCGACGGGCACGTCGTTGACGTACAGGGTGGGCACCCAGTACGAGGACAGGTCGATCGACGGGTTGCAGTTGCTGGGCGCGTTCTGCAGGTCGGTCAGGGTGGTGAAGGCGTTGGTGACCGTGCTGCCGAAGAAGCTGTGCATGTGCGAGCCGCCGGGCAGGTTGGGGGCGACGATCGGGTCGTCGGGCAGCCGGTGGCTGAACGGGCAGTCGGCCAGGAATTCGGCCACCCGGACGATCGGGCCGCCGCCTCCCCCGCCGCCGGGGCCGTTCACCTGGAACTCCCACAGCGAGACGCCGTACGGGGTGGCCTTGGCGGTGGCGTGCAGGCGTACGTAACGGCCGTTGCCGTTGACGTTGTACGTCTGGTTTCCGCCGGTGCTGTTGGTGACGGTGTGGATGGTGGTCCACGTGTTGCCGTCGGGTGAGGTCTGGATGGTGAAGGCGGTGGCGTATGCGGCTTCCCAGTTGAGCACGATCTGGTTGATGGCCTGGGCGGAGCCGAGGTCGACCCGGATCCACTGCGGGACGGAGAAGGCGCTCGACCAGCGGGTGCCGGGGTTGCCGTCGACGGCGGCGCCCGCCGGGGTTCCGCCGTTCTCGACGGAGGAGGCGAGCGTGGGGCGGCCCTGCGAGAGCACCGCGGCGGCGGCCTGTTCCGCCGTGACGAACAGGCTGGTGGCGAGCATGGCGGTGATTGCGGCGATCAGGGTGGCCAGGCGTAGGCGGGTCCTGCCCGGGACACGGGCGCGGAAGGACATGGTCATGCGAGCTCCAGGCATGGGCGGAACAACCAGGGGGACACACGGGTCGCCGCCGCGTGCTGAGCCCGAGGCCGATTCCTCGGGAGGGCGAATGTCGGGGAGCGCTCCCTGCACGCAAAATGTCCCCTCTGCCGCACACTTATGTCAAGAGTTAACTTAACTCTGATGTAATACGACGAACTCTTTGCAGCGGCCCAAAACTCCTGGGGAGAGCGCTCTCCAGGCTGCGGCCGCGCAGGGAAATTTACGCTTTGACATGGACTTATGACGAAATATCCACGCCGCCGCACCACCCGTCGCCAAGTGTCCTGAGAAATCTTGACGTGCGATGAATGCTAAAGAACGGCCGGTTGACACGGCCGAAACCTCGCGTCACCCTGGTTGAGGGAGCGCTTTCTTCATGATCCAGAACGTCAGTCGCGCTTGGCCTCGCGGGCCTCGCGTTCGGCGGCGTCCAGCGCCTCGGCCTCCTCGGGGGTGGGGGCGGAGCCGCCGAGATGAGCGGGCTGCCACCAAACGCCCTCGGGGATCTCGGCGTATCCGCGCTGTGCCTTGTCCACCATCTCGGACATGCGCCGGCGCAGCTCGACGGTGTGGGCGTCCATGTCCTCGCCGCGCTTGGGGTACATCGGCTCGCCCACCATGATGGTGATCGGGATGTGCCGCTGGGCGATCGCGCGTTTGCGGCCCTTGGTCCACAGCCGCTGGGTGCCCCACAACGCGACGGGGATCATCGGCGAGTTCGTGGCCGCCGCCATCCGGACCGCGCCGTTCTTGATCTCCTTGATGGTGAACGAGCGGCTGATCGTGGCCTCGGCGAAGACGCCGACCACCTCGCCCGCCTTCAGCGCGCGCAGCGCCGCCACATACGCCCCCGCGCCCTCGGCGCGATCAACCGGAATGTGGTGCATACCCCGCATCAGCGGACCGGAGATCTTGTTGTCGAAGACCTCCTTCTTCGCCATGAACCGCACCAGCCGCCCCGACGGCCGGGCGGCCAGACCGGCGAAGATGAAGTCCAGATAGCTGATGTGATTGCTGACGATCACGGCGCCGCCAGTCGTCGGGACGTGCTCGGCGCCGACGATGTCGATCTTCATGTCGAGCACCCGGAACATGGTCCGGAGGGCCCCGATAACCGGGGGGTACACAATCTCAGCCATGCGAGCACCGTAACAGTTCGGTGACCCCCGGATCAGTGACCACGGAACGCCTCCTCCAGCCACCACGACCCCCGGTCCGCGGCCACCTTCGCGTCGACCAGCAACGGCCGCTCGCGCGGGCCCTTGAGCCACTCGGCGACCCCGTGAAGATCTTCTTTCGCCCGTACGGTCAGCGCGTCGCAGCCGAAGCCGCGGGCGATGGCGGCGAGGTCGGTAGGCGGGAACGTGACCGTGCCGAGCGGGAATCCATCCGGGCCGAAATGGTGGACCTCCGCGCCGTAGGCCTCGTCGTCGTACACGACGATCACCATGGGCAGGCCGAGGCGGACGACGGTCTCCAGTTCGGCCACGCCCATCAGCGCTCCGCCGTCGCCGAGCGCGGCCACCGGGAGGCGGTCGGGACGCGCCAGCGCGGCGCCGATGGCGGTCGCCAGGCCGAGCCCGATGGCCTGGAAGGCCTGGGTGAAGACGAAACCACACTCGTCTGGGACGTCCATGAACATGGCCGGATATCCCATGAAATTTCCGGAATCGGTGGCGATGATGCGCTCATCGGGCAGCAGATCGTCCAACCCGATCGAGAGGGTCCGCGGGTCGATCCGGCCCTTCCGTGCCGAATCATCGTGTCCGGCGATCGCTGTGTCGATCCGACCCTCGGATGGTGAGTCCTCGTGTCCGGCGATCCCTGTGCCGATCCGGCCCTTCGATGGCGAGTCATCATGCCCGGCGGGCACCGATGCCGGGTTCGAGCCGGCACGCCCGTCGGTTTCGTCCGAATCGCCTTCCCCGGGGGTTCCCCAGTCGTCGTAGGGGACGTCGCGCCAGCGGCCTTCGCGGGCGAGGCGCTCGGCCAGGCCCGGGGAGCGGTAGCCCATGCGGAAGGTGGTCACCTGGCGGGGGTCGAGCCGATCCAGCGTGTGTTTCGCCGTTTCGGCCACGTCTCCGACGACGCCCAGGGTGACCGGCCGGTGGGCGCCGATCGCGTCGGCGTCGTGGTCGACCTGGACGACGGTGGTGTCCGGGCCGATCAGGCTGCCGTGTCGCATCGTCCACATGTTGAGCGCGCAGCCCCAGCCGACGATGAGGTCCGCGTCCTTGATCAGCTCAACGGCCAGCGGCGTGGCGAACCCGCCGCTCACATCCAGGTCCCAGGTGCTCCCCCGGAACAGGCCCTTGGCGACAGCCGACGTGGCGAGCAGCGCGCCCACCCGATCGGCCAGCGCCACCAGCTCCATCCGCGCCCCGCGCGCCCCCCGCCCGGCGACGAAAACCGGCCGCCGTGCGGCGAGGAACACGTCGACGAGCTCGTCCACACCGCCAAGCTCGGGCCTGATGACCCCAGAATCACGCACCTTGGGACCGACAGCCTCGGAACCGGCGACCCCATAATCACCGGCTTCAGAACCGGCGTCCTCAAAACCACCAACGGCCGAACCACCAACGGCCGGAACGCCGACGACCGGAACGCCGACGACCGGAACGCCGATGTCGGCAACGCTGATGGAGCCTTCCTCAGGGGCGAGGGCTCCGGCGTCCGGGGGATTCCGCCAACCGGTCGGCGTCGCGAGCGATTCGATCTCGGGGAGGATGGTTTCCTCAATGATCGGGGTCGCCTGGACGTCGAGCGGCAGGTTGAGGAGGACCGCTCTGCCGGAACGTGCGATCCGATAGGCCCTGACAGTGTCCTCAACCGCGGTTCCGGCGGAGATCCTGATCGTCAGGGCTCCCACGGCGGTGGCGAGGGCCGCTTGATCCACGTAGAAGTTCGAGCGTGGCGACGTCACCTCCCCAGCCAGCAAAAGCAGTGGTGTGCGGCTCTTGGCCGCTTCGGTGAGCCCGGTCAGCGCGTTGGTCAGCCCCGGCCCCTGATGGACGGTGACCACGCCGACCTCGCCGCTCATCCGCGCGTACGCGTCGGCCATCGTGACCGCGCCGCCCTCATGACGGGCCGCCACGAACCGCGCACCCCCGTCCACCAGGGCGTTCGTCACATGGAAGTTGCCACTGCCCACCACCCCGAAAGCGGTCCGCACTCCGAGGCGGACCAGCGTGGCCCCGATCGCCCCGGCGACGTTCACGGTCATCTCTCGACGAGGGCCAGCACCCGCAGCGGGCTGCCGGAGCCGCCGACGATGGGCAGCGGCGGGGCCACGACCACGGCGCCGGTGGCCGGCAGCCGGTCGAGGTTGCGCAGCTGGGTCAGGCCGTACTTGCCCGCGCCGAGCAGGAAGGTGTGGCACGGGAACGCGGGGTCGAAGGAGTGGGCCGCGCCCGCGTCGGTGCCGACGGTCTCCACGCCGACCCCGGCGATGGAGGTCTGCTCGGCGAGGTAGCGAGCGCATTCCACGGAGATGCCCGGCGTGTGCGGGCCGCTCTCGTTCGCGTTCAGGAATTCGCCCTGGTCATGGGCGTACGCGTCCCAGCCGGTGCGGTAGAGCAGCCAGCCGCCGTCGGGCAGCGCGCCGTGCTCCTTCTCCCAGGCGGCGACGTGGTCGACTTCCAGCAGGAAGTCGGGGTCGGCGGCCGATTCCGCGGCGAAGTCGAGCACGACCGCCGGGGCCAGGAAGCGGGACGGCGGGACCTGGGAGACGTCCTCGCCGTCGCGGGCGGTGACCCAGTGGATGGGGGCGTCGAAGTGGGTGCCGGTGTGCTCGCCGGTGGCGATGTTGTTCCAGTACCAGCCGGGGCCGCGGTCGTCGTACCGGCTGATCTCCTGGAGCGTGAACGGGATCGTGTTGCCGAACGGCTCGGGCAGCATGAGGATCGGGGTCGAACTCGCCAGTGGCGCGGTCAGGTCGATCACCTCGATCGAACCGCCACGAATGCCCGCCACCAGATCCCGCAAAACCGACATGATGCCTCCGACTGTGCTTATGGCCGGGCCTCCGGCACGGCGGGCTGGCCACTCCGAGCCTGTGTCTTCCCGCGCCGTTCCAGCCAAGCCAGGTGCTTGTCCCCGATCTTCCTACAGCCGATCGGCCACGGTACAGCCCAAGATGAGAGTCTTCTCATCCCGGCCTCAGGTTGGGCTCCTGGAGCGCGGCGAGGATGGCGGCATGAGTCGCCGGATATCGGTTGTGGTGCTCCTGGCCGGGGCGGTCGCCGTCGCGCTCGCCTTCGTCGGAATCGTCTGGGCGGCCGGGACCGGCGCCCCTGACCTGGGCGGTCCCGTCGTCGTTCCGGCGGCGACCGCCGGAAATTCGGCTCCCTCGAAGCCGACACCAGGGACACTGGACCCTGTATCGACAAAGCGCGCGGATCCGGTCAAACCTCCACCGCCGCAGCGGGGTGGGGACGACGATGACGACGACGATGAGGGCGATGACGACTGATCGGCTCGGCGGGTGAGCGCCCGCGCCCGCATCGTGGGCTGGATGTTGCTGCTGGTCGCGCTCGCCCTGTCCGTCTCCCTCTTCGCGACCTGGACGATCCTGCTGGGCCGCCTCGACGACCGGGTGAACGAGGAACTCCACAACGAGACCAGGAAGCTCCGCTCCTACGCGGGGAACGTGGACTCCACGGGCTGGACGGTCTCCGAGCTCCTCGACTCCTACCTCGCGGTCAACGTGCCGGACCGCTGGGAGACCTTCTTCACCCTGGTCGACGCCCGCCCCGACTCGGTCAGCGGCGTCCCTGCCCCGGTACGGCTGGACGAGGACGAAGACCTGGTGGAGATCCTTGGCGAAGCCACGGTGCCCACTCCTGGGCGGTGGCCGAGCACCGCCGGTGAGGTGCGTTACGCCACTATTCCGGTACGGATGACCGGCGACGACCGCAGCGGCCATTTCGTGGTGGCCGTCTTCTACGACCGGCATCGCGAGGAAGTGGTCGATTCCGTGCGCGTGCTCGCCTTCACCGCGCTCGCGGCGCTCGCCCTGGCGGGCGGGGCCGGCTGGTTCGTGGCGGGCCGCGTCCTGGCCCCCGTCCGCCTGGTACGGCAGGCAGCCGCCCAGATCACCGATTCATCCGACCTGACCCGGCGGCTCCGCGTGTCCGGAAACGACGACGTGGCCGCGCTCGCCGCGACCTTCAACCACATGCTGGACCGGCTGGAACGGGCGTTCGCCGCGCAACGCGAGTTCGTCGACGACGCCGGGCACGAGCTGCGCACGCCGATCACCGTGATCCGCGGGCATCTGGAGCTGATGGGCGAGGACGACCAGGCCGAGACGCTCGCCCTGGTCACGGATGAGCTCGCCCGGATGAACCGCATCGTCGACGACCTGCTCACCCTGGCGAAGGCCGGGCAGCCCGACTTCCTCAGCCCCGAGGAGGTGGAGCTGGCGGATCTGACGGTGAGCGTGGTGGCCAAGGCGCGGGCGCTCGGGGATCGGCGGTGGCGGGTGGAGGAGGTCGCCGAGGAGCGGGTGCTGGCGGATCGGCAACGGCTGACGCAGGCGCTGGTGCAGCTCACGGCGAACGCGGTGCGCCATACCCGGGTGGGTGATCTGGTCGCGGTTGGGTCTTCTGTCCGGGACGGGCTGGTACGGCTCTGGGTGCGGGACAGTGGCCCCGGAGTTCCGGCCGAGGACCGGGAGCGCATTTTCGAGCGGTTCGTGCGGGGCGGGAGCCGTACCGGCGAAGGGGCCGGGCTGGGCCTGGCCATCGTGCGGTCGATCGCGGAGAGCCACGGCGGCACGGTGAGGGTGGAGGAATCCCCCGGCGGTGGAGCCCTCTTTGTCATGAAATTTCCGTGTAAGGAGGTTGGGTGAATCGCATTCTGATCGCGGAGGACGAGGAAAGGATCGCGTCCTTCCTGGAGAAAGGGCTGCGCGGGAGCGGGTTCGTGACGACGGTCGTGAGCGATGGGCTGGCCGCTTATGAGCACGCGCGGACCGGGGAGTTCGACCTGCTGATCCTGGACATCGGCCTCCCGCTGAGCGACGGCTTCACCGTGCTGCGGCGGCTGCGCGAGTCCCGGATCGCGATCGCGGTCATCATCCTGACCGCGCGGGACAGCGTCGTGGACACGGTCGCGGGCTTGGAGGGCGGCGCCGACGACTACCTCTCTAAACCCTTCGCCTTCGAAGAACTCCTCGCCCGGGTACGGCTCCGCCTACGCGCCGACCGGCTGCCCGAGGTGACCGTGCTGAAGGCCGGCGACCTAGCCCTCGACCTGCGCACCCGCCGCGCCCACGCAGCCGACCGCTCCATCGACCTCTCCACCCGCGAGTTCGCCCTAGCCGAGGTCTTCTTCCGCCACCCCGACCAAGTCCTGACCCGCGAACAACTTCTCAGCCACGTCTGGGGCTTCGATTTCGACCCCGGCTCCAACGTCGTCGACGTCTACGTCCGCTACCTGCGCCGCAAACTCGGCCACGACCGCATCGAGACCGTACGCGGCACCGGCTACCGCCTCCGCGCCGAGTGAGAACCCTCTCACCAACCCCTCACGGTCACCCCACCCCGCCCCCGAATCCTGGAACCAGCCGCGAAAAGCGCCCAACCTTCCAGGAGCCCACAATGACCGAAACCTTCCGCCCCACCCTCCTCGCCGTGGCCCTCGCCCTGGGCCTGACCACGACCACAGCCGCGATCACCTACCCCGCCCAGGCGGCCCCCCTCTCCGCGATCACCGCCGACGATGACGACGACCGCGAAGACGACGACCGGTCTCGCGGTGGTTCGGACGACGATGACGACCGCAGGCCCCGGGGCGGCGTCGACACCGGACTCGGCGCCACCACGGATGACGATGACGACGACGATGACCGGCCTCGCGGTGGCGTCGACACCGGACTGGGCGCGACCCAGGACGACGACGATGACGACGACCGCCCCAGCGGTGGCGTCGACACCGGCAAGGGCGGCACCACCGACGATGACGACGACGACCGCCCCAGTGGAGGCGTCGACACCGGCAAGGGCGGCACCACCGACGATGACGACGACGACCGCCCCAGTGGAGGCGTCGACACCGGCAAGGGCGGCACCACCGACGATGACGACGACGACCGCCCCAGTGGAGGCGTCG
>NZ_JBDPLV010000007.1:0-226558 GCF_039871605.1 Acrocarpospora sp. B8E8
TGGGGTACGGCTTGCGCTCGGTCACCCGGCCATCCCAGCACATCCGAGCCCACCGACCGGCGGTAACGCTACAAATCCATACGATCACACTGCGACATCACAGGCATATGCTCGCGGAACGCACTCTCAGCATCGGACATCAACTCGATTCGCTCGTCTGCGTACCGTCCTAGCGCCGAGACGCCACCGATCTGGTGGTATGACTCCAGCGACAGCTCACGACCCCGTTGCTGCTCCCATAGCCGCGTCAGCGCAAACTGCAACAGGGGAAGCTCCCCGTGACGGCCCCGAAAGTCGCCACAGAGCCGTTCGACCAGTGAGTCGCGTATCGTGATCGGATATTTCACCGGGCTCATGATGGCCTGCCGCAATTCATCCTCAGACATCGGACGAAGCGTACGCGCATGTACCTTAACGTACTCACCAATGTCCTCACGAGCCATCGTGATGAACTGCCCGAAAAAGTCACTTCGGATACTCATGGCGCCCACCAAGTACGGGCGCCCTTGACTATGCCTCTCCGCTACTAACTCGGCGAGCAAACCGAAAAAAACACTAACCTCTTCCGGGTCGTACGGCTGTGCACTCGTGATGATCTGCTCGACCTGGTCAACCACCAAAACGAGGCGGCCCAATCCAGCGTCCTCTATAAACTGCTGGGCGCAGTGGCGCAGACCGTGACGCCTCAGTCTTTCCTGCCACTCCGCGAGCGGCGCGGCGCTGGCTTCAGCGAAAGCACGCGCGAGAGCGCGGAAGGGCTGACGGCCGGGCAGCATTCTGATCGCCGCAGTTCCACCCTGCTCCTTGAGCCGAGGGACCAGTCCAGCGTCGATCACAGACGACTTACCGCTACCCGACGGGCCCATTACGACAACAAGCGGAAGCAGTACCGCATCATCCACAAGCGTCTGAACGAACTGGTTGCGTCCGAAGAACGAGTCGCGATTGGACTCGTCGAATGCCCGTAAGCCGATGTACGGACACGGAGGTGGCCGGAACAGGACATCTGGCCACGCCTGGATCAGGACGGCTGGGTTGATCACGTAAACATCCTCGCCACCAACCGCTTGCAGCATGCCAACGACCTGCTGGGTGGTGCGCGACCAGACCGGCCCGCCGCTGAAGCCTGCGCGGGCAACGAACACGCCCCCAAGCTGCTGATCCACTTGATAGCGGACGGCATCTACGGCGCCCATTAGTTGCCCAACGACGTGTCCCCCAGTCTCGCGAACCGGTGATGGCCCCCACATCTGCACGTCATCGGGATCGGTCCCCTCGTCTGCCAGCGTCATCGCCGCCCCTGGCCCAGGAATCGCCTCCGACAGCACCAACCCACAGACATCCGCATAATCGAAGGTTTCTCGCTCCTGAGGCAACCATGCTTTGACGTGGGCGGACCGTACGACATCTCCATCAGCGAAGGGGTAACGCAGCAGGATGGCGTGCACGCTCCCGGGCCGTGACGACTCCCGCGTTTCCCGGCCCAAAGCGTCGTTGATCACATGCGCACAGGTGAGGACGTGCAAGTCACCGACCAGGAAGCCCAGCCCAATAGGCTTCTGGTCGCGCCCAAGAACCTCTACGATCCCGTGCTCAGGGCGTGCCATCGTCCCATTTGGCCCTGACCGTGAAAGATGCCTCCGCCGTCCCCTTCGTAAAGATCACCCCAAATTCTCCGCCGAGCGTCAAACCAAACTCGACCTCGATCTCCTTCGGCGCCCTTAGCTGGGACCGCAGCTTGCCAAGGATGACTTCGAGCGCGGGCCCGACCCTGTCGAATGCCTCGGCCAGCGACCAACTGGTCTCTTCGAGCTTCCCTCCGCGCGAGGCCAGCGAGATACCCGGACCAGGTTCGATCTCAGCTTCGATGTACTGCCCCTCCCCATCTGTCTCCCCCACGGGTATACGTACGCGTACTGCGTCCATCGGCTCCGCCCTCCCTGCCGTCGCACAGACGATAAGCCACAACCGGAATTTCCGGCGCTACTCCTTGAAACCGGTCGAATAGACCCCGGCCATACCAAGGAACACGAAGGCCCAGGCGGACAAAATGCCCGCACCATCCGGTACCGCGCCTGTCTGGGCTGCCGCTCCTTCCCGCCTGGCTCGCGATCAGCATGACCGCGTAACCCGTACCCGTGGCCGCTCAGCGGCATAGGTGCCGTGAACCTCGGCGTGCCGCCCCGGCCGAGGTCGTAGACGGCGACGCGGGCCTGGCAGGGGCGGCAGGAGGCACTCCACGATGACCGAGCCGCTGCCGAGCCCGACCGGGGTGCGTACCGGAGCGCGTTGGTCATCAGCTCTGACGTGACGTACTCGGCGTCCCCGCACACCGAGGCCCAGACCGGCTACGGCCGAAGCTCGTGAAACCTTGTCTCTCCCATATCACCGTCCCTCCGTCCCAAATGCGGTTGATCGACTCGGCGCTATGTGTCCTGTCCATAGCCCTGGGCCTGACGGCAGGCTGATGGAGTGTCTGTCACGCCCCCATCCGCGGTCGAGTGCGAGCCGGCGAAAGCTTGCACCCCTTACGTTTGGTGACAGATCACGAGCGCACCGGGTGGGTTTCGGTGCGCTCGTAGTGTGCTCGGATGTCAGGAACCTATCCGACACGGGCGCGGAAGGACCGGCATGAAAATCAACGGAGTCAAGAACGAAACGGTACGACACGGGATACCCAGGCGGCTGGCGGACGTTGATCGCGTAGGGCCGCTGATTCTCAATCAGCGCGTCCGGGGTTCGAATCCCTGGCGGCGCACCGCAGCGAGAAAACCGCAGTCTCACCCGGGTGCTATCGGGCGCCGACATCGAATTGTTCACCGGGCGTTCCGCCCGCACCGTGGCCGCTTTCCAGCCCCTGCTCGAGCGTGGCCGTGAGGCCGGAATCGTGCACCCGGTCGTCGATGTCGACGACCTGATGCTGGCGTTCCCAATGGCGGCGGGGGCCATGGCCGACAGCAACGCCGCCGACAGCGAGCTCATGGGTGACCGTGCGCGTGGCATGCTGCATCGCGCCCCTATTCACGGCGAGCTGCCGACGATTCGGCGAGTGCCGATGCGTCCCCGACACGGCGACGATCTCACTCCCCTTCAATCCGAACGGCGCGAGTTCACCGCGCCTAGAGCTCCGAGAGTGTGCCTCTATCCCATCCGTCTTGTTGAACGCGATGTCGCCGAGGCTAGGCCACCGTGCAATCGCCTAGCCGGGTTGGGACGGGGGCGGGGACGGGAGGAGGCAGGCGTCTCCTTCGCACAGCGCCGCGTCGGCGTCGCCGAGCACCGTCAGCAGCCCTGTCGGTCCGTCGGGTTCGGGGTACTGATCGGTTCTCGCAGGGCTGCTCATGCCGCGTTCTCCTTCACCTTGGTCAGTACGTCGGCGAACGTCGTGGCGTCCTGGGCGCCGGAGACCGCGTACCTGCCGTCGAAGACGAAGAACGGCACGCCCCGGATGCCGTACCGCGCGGCCTGCCGCAGGTCGGCGCGCACATCCGAGAGGTGCTCGTCGCTGTTGAGCGATCGAACGACGTCGTCGCGATCGAGACCGATCTCCGCGGCGAGGTCCGCGAGTTCGCTGACGCGGCCCACGTGCCGGCCTTCGGTGAAGTAGGCCGCCAGCAACCGTTCTTTCATGTCCGCCTGGCGTCCGCGTGCCTTCGCATAGTGCAGCAGCTCGTGCGCCCGGAGGGTCTTGGTCGGCTTGAGCCGGCCGTAGTCGAACTCGAGTCCGACGGCGTGCGCGAGTTTCAAAACGTTCTGCTCCATGTCGCGCGCCTGCGCCAGAGTGACGCCCATTTTGTGCGCGATGAGCTGCACGTGGCTTTCTTCGACGTCCTCGGGTGTGTCGGGCGCGAGCTCGAAGGAGTGGAACTCGACCTCGACCGGCAGACCGGACGCGGCGGCGCCCGCCTCGAACTTGCGCTTCCCGATGTAGCAGAACGGGCACGCGATGTCGGACCAGATGTCGACCTTTATGGTGCTGACCACGGCTGCCAACCTCGTTTCTCCCGTGATAAGTTGAGCTTTACCTCAAGTTACCTTCCGTACGGTAACACCAACTTGAGGAAGCCATCAAGTTAGGGGGTGAGACCCAGCATGGCGCCTGCGGACAGTACGAGGGCGTTGCGCCGTGACGCTCGGGAGAACCTGGAAAAGCTCACGGCGGCGGCGGTCAAGGTGTTCCTGGCCCAGGGTTTCTGCGCCCCGCTGGAGGAGGTGGCCCGTGCCGCGGGGGTGAGCATCGGCACGCTCTACAACCGGTTCGGCACCCGCGAAGCGCTCATCGACGCCGTGGTTCCGGTCATCGCCGCGGACCGTACGGGCAGGCTGGCGGCGCAGGCGCAGGCGGAGCCCGACCCGTGGTCGCGGTTCCGGTTCTACGTGACGCGCCTGCTCGAGCTCCAGGCCGCTTCTCCCCCGGTCGACGACATCATGGCCCGCCGCTACCCCGGTTCGCAGGAGCTGACCAACCACTGCGACGACGCCCTCGCCCACGCGGCCCGGTTCATCGAGGCGGCCCAGGCCGACGGCAGTCTGCGCGGGGACTTCCGGATCGCCGACCTGACCGCCATGTTCCTCGCGAACTCCGGCATCCTGCGCGCGGCCACGACAGTCGAGGAGGACGCCTGGCGGCGACACCTCGAGTTCGTTCTGGACGGCCTACGCGTCCGGATAGACGAGGACGTCCACCGCGCGGCCGTTTAACCCCTCGCGTCCAGGGCAGACGGAGTTCCCCCCGTCTTAAGGCTGGTAACGATGGGCATTGCGTGGGGTCTGTTCGGCCGGGACATCGCGGTCGATCTGGGTACCGCCAACACACTGGTCTACGTCCGCCGCAAGGGGATCGTCCTGAACGAGCCCTCAGTCGTGGCGATCAACCTGCACAACGATCGGATCGTCGCCGTCGGCAAGGCGGCCAAGCGGATGATCGGCCGCACCCCACCGCACATCGCCACGATCCGGCCGCTCAAGGACGGCGTCATCGCCGACCTGGACGCGGCCGAGCGCATGCTGCGGCACTTCATCAGGAAGGCGCACCGCAGCCGGTTCCTGTCCAGGCCCCGGATCGTGGTGGCCGTGCCGAGCGGCACGACCGGGATCGAGCAGCGCGCGGTCAAGGAGGCCGCCTACGAGGCCGGGGCCCGGCGGGTGCACATCGTCGAGGAGGCCATGGCCGCCGCGATCGGGTCGGGGCTGCGGGTCAGCGAGGCGACCGGGAGCATGGTCGTGGACATCGGCGGCGGCACCACCGAGGTGGCGATCGTGTCGCTGGGCGGGACCGTGGTGGCCAAGTCGATCCGGGTCGGCGGTGACGAGCTGGACGAGGCGATCATCACCTTTGTCAAGAAGGAGCATGCCCTCCTGCTCGGGGAGCACACGGCGGAACGGATCAAGATCACGCTCGGGGCCGTACAGGACGAGCGGATGGCCGACGCGCCGAAGGGGCGGCATCGGACCGGCTTGCCGGTGGAACCGGTGGCCGACGAGGAGGCAGCCGAGGAACCGCCGGAGCAGACCGTGCCCGCGGCTCGCGGATGGAATCCGTTCCGCCGGGCCGACCAGCCGTCGCAGGCCCCGCAAGGGGAGGCGGCGGCCGAGCCCGAGGTGACGACGATGACGATCCGGGGGCGGGATCTCGTGACCGGGCTGCCGAAGACCGCCGAGATCAACCGGGCCGAGATCAGCGAGGCCATCGAGGGCCAGGTCCAGACGATCATCGACGCGGTGCAGAGCACGCTCGACCAGTGTCCCGCCGAGCTGGCCGGGGACCTGCTGGACAACGGGATCGTGCTCACCGGGGGCGGCGCCCTGCTGCGCGGCCTGGCGCATCGGCTCGGCAAGGCCACCGGCATGCCGATCCACCTCGTCGAGCGGCCGCTCTACTCGGTGGCGCTCGGCGCGGGACAGTGCGTGGAGCGGTTCGACGCGCTGCGCGAGGTCTTCCTGCCAGAATCCCGCCGCTAGGAACGCCGATGACAAGCCGCCCGGCCCGCGTGCTGCTGCTGCTCGCCGCCGTCTCCCTCCTGCTCATCGCCCTGGACCGCTGGACCCCGCTCGATCCGCTCCGCCGCGCCGGTTCCCTGCTGTACGGCACGACCGCCTCGCTCATCGCCGCGGCGACCAGGATCGGCGACAACGCGGACCGATTACGCGCCCTGGAACGCGAGAACGCGGCCCTGCGCGCCGGCGACCTCGCCCGGCGGCAGACCCCCGCGGCGATCCCCCTGCCGGATCCCGCCCACCGCGGCCTGCCCGCCCACGCCGTCGGCTTCGCCCCCGGGACCATCACCATCGACATCGGCACCGGCGACGGCATCACCCGCGACCTCACCGTCCTGAACGCCGACGGCCTGATCGGCCGCGTCACCTGGGCCGGCCCGACCACCGCCACCGTCTCCCTGCTCACCGACCGCGCTTCCTCGATCGGCGCCCGGCTGCCCTCCGGGGAGGTGGGCACGATCACCGGTCACGACGACCTGCTGCTGTTGCGCCTGCTGAATCCCCAGGCCGCCCTCGCGCCCGGCGACAGGGTGACCACCCTCGGCTCCGACAATCACCGGCCCTACGTCCCCGGCGTGCCCATCGGCGAGGTCATCCGGGTCGAGCCCACCCCGGGCGCGTCCACCCAGACCGCCCTAGTCCGCCCGTACGCCGCACTCACCACCGTCGATCTGGTCACGGTGGTGCTCCCGTGAGGGCCGTCGTGCTGGTGCTGCTCGCGCCGGTGGCGCAGCTGATGGTGATCGGCCGGTGGGGTGGTCCCGAGCTGGCGCTGGTGGCCGTCGTGGTGCTGGCGCGGGCGCCGGGAACGGGGGCGGTGCTCGGGTTCGTGGCGGGGATCGCGGCGGATGTCGCGCCACCGGCGGAGCACACGATCGGGACCGGCGCCCTGGTCCTCACCTTCGCGGGGTACGCCGCCGGGCAGCTGGGCGCTCGCCGGTTCCAGGAGCGTTCCCTGTCGGCCTTCGGCGAGCGGTCGGCGGCAGAGAGGTCGGCGGCCTCCTGGGTCGGGCTGCTCGGCGTGATCACGGTGGCGGCCACCCTGGCGCTGGCTGGGCTCGACCTAGACGATCTCGCCTGGCAGGTCGGGTGGAACCTGGGGGCGGTGGTCGCGTGCGCCGTCGCGGTGGCGGGGCTGTCGAGGCGGCGAATGGGGGCCGGGCGGGCTGTGCTGCGGAGGCGGTATGCCTAGGCCGGGGCGGCTGCTCGTGTTGCACGTGGTCATCGGGGCGATGCTGGTCACGTTGCTCGGGCGGCTCTGGTACCTGCAGGTGGCCGACGGTCCGGCCTACGTGCGGGCGGCGGCGGAGACCCGGGTCCGGACTGTGGCCATCGCGCCGGTGCGCGGCAGGATCCTGGACGCGACCGGCCTGCCGCTGGTGGCCAACCGCACGGTGCCGGTCGTGGCGGTGGACTACATGGCGCTCACCCATCAGGCCGATGGGGGGCGCTCTGTGCTGGCGCGGCTGGCCGAGGTGTTGCGGGAGCCGTACGAGCGGGTGGCCGAGCGGGTGCGGTTGTGCGGTGGGGAGGTCCGGCGGCCGTGCTGGCCGGGGTCGCCGTACCAGCCGATTCCGGTGGAGGGCGAGGTGGACGTGCCGACGGCGCTGCAGATCACCGAGCGGCAGGAGGAGTTTCCCGGCGTCAGCACCGAACTCCAGCCGATTCGCACGTATCCGCTGGGTCCGGCCGCCGTGCACACCCTGGGCTACGTCCAGGCCGGGAGCGGGCAGGACGGTCTGGAGGCCGGGTACGACCGCGAGCTGGCGGGAACCCCCGGCCGCCGGGACGTGGTCGTGCGCAGCACCGGCGAGGTCGCGCATGTCCTGCGCGAGATCCCGCCGGTCCCGGGGGCCGATCTCGTGACCAGTCTCGACGCACGGATCCAGCAGGTCAGCGAGCGCGCGCTCGCCGACGCCATCGCCGGGGCCCGGCGGCGGGGGCTGCCCGCGGACTCGGGCGCCGCCGTCGTGCTGGAGGCGGCGACCGGCCGGGTGACCGCGCTGGCGGCCAACCCCTCCTACGACCCGGAGGTGTGGACCGGCGGGGTGTCCCAGCGCGAATTCGAGGCGCTGCCGCTCGCGTCCAGGGCCGTGCTCGGGCAGTGGCCGCCCGGTTCGACGTGGAAGGTCGCCTCGGTGGCCGCCGCCGCGAAAGCCGGATACGACCTGTCCGCGAGCTACGACTGCCCGGGGTACTACCGGGTGGGCAACCGGTCGTTCCGCAACTTCGGCGGCTTCGCGCTCGGCCGGATGGACCTGCGCGAGGCCCTCGTGCAGTCCTGCGACACGATCTTCTACCGGATCGCGGACGAGCTCTGGGCCGGCCGCAGGGACGGCGTCCTGGGCGAGGTGGCCAAGGGATTCGGGTTCGGCGCCAGGACCGGCGTCGACCTGCCGAGTGAGGCCAAAGGCGCGGTGCCCGGCACCGGCGACCTGCCGGGACACGCGGCCAACTTCGCCATCGGCCAGGGAGACGTCCTGGTCACGCCGCTGCAACTGGCCCGCGCCTACGCCGCGATAGCCAACGGCGGCACGCTGTTCAGCCCCCGCGTGGCCAAGGCCGTCGTCCGCCCCGGCGGCGAGGTCATCCGGACGATCACCCCGCCGTCCGAGCGTGTTCCGGTCCCGCCCGACGTCCTGGCGTTCATCCGCGACGCCCTGACCGACGTCCCCCGGACCGGTACGGCCGCCACCGCCTTCACCGGCTTCACCCATTCCATCGCCGGCAAGACCGGAACAGCCGAAGTGTCCGGCCGTGCGGACACATCCTGGTTCGCCTCATTCGACCAGCGACACGTGGTGGTCGTGGTCGTCTCCCAGGGCGGCACCGGCGCGGAAACCGCGGCTCCCGCCGCGCGAGCGATCTGGGAGGGCATCTCCCTATGACGATCGTCCGGCCGATGAGAGATCCCCACCTGGGTGGGCGTCCCCGGGTGAGCGCGGGGCGAGGGTGGGCGCCCGAGCGGGGTGGCGTGGACTGGGTGCTGGCCGGGGTGGCCGTGACCCTGTCGGGGATCGGGTTGCTGCTGGTCTGGTCGTCGGGGGGCGCGGAGCTGGCGCGGCGGCAGGGGGTGGCCGTCGGGCTCGGCTTGGTGGCCATGGCGGTTCTGGCGCGGTTCGACCTTCGGGTGCTGCGGTCGTTCACGCCGGTGGTCTACCTGGTCGCGGTCGTGCTGCTGGCCGCGGTGCTGCCGCTGGGGGATCGGGTCAACGGGGCGCGGTCCTGGCTGGATCTGGGGTTGCGGTTCCAGCCGTCGGAGCTGGCCAAGGTCGCGCTGGTGCTCGTGGTGGCGGTGCCGCTGGCGCACGGCGAACATGGGCCGAGGGCGCGCGGCGTGCTGGCGGCGCTCGGGCTGGCGGGGCTGCCGATCGGGCTGATCATGCTGCAGCCGGACCTCGGCACGGCGCTGGTCTTCACCGCGACCACGGCCGGCGCGGTGCTCGTGTCCGGGGCGAGCAAGCGCCTGATCGCGGGTCTGGTGCTCGCCTCGGCCGGGGCGGTGGCCTGGCTGGTGACGGTGGCGCGGCCGTACCAGATCGAGCGGCTCGCGGTGTTGCTCGATCCTTCGGCCGATCCGGACGGCAGCGGGTACACGGCGACGCAGGCGAAGATCGCGATCGGCTCGGGCGGATTGCTCGGGCGGGGGTTGTTCCAGGGTGAGCAGACGGCCGGGGGGTTCGTGCCCGAGCAGCACACCGACTTCATCTTCACCGTCGCCGGTGAGGAGCTGGGGTTCGCCGGGTGCGCCGCGATCCTGCTGCTGGTCACGGCGCTGCTCTGGCGCGGGCTGCGGATCGCCGCGGCCAGCGCCTCGCCGTACGGGCGGGTGGTGGCGGGGGCGGTCGTGAGCTGGCTGGCGTTCCAGGCGTTCGTGAACGTCGGGATGACCGTCGGGCTGATGCCCATCACCGGCCTGCCGCTGCCCTTCGTCTCCTTCGGCGGCTCGGCCACCATCGCCTGCCTGGCCGCCGTCGGCCTGCTCCAGTGCGTACGCCGGACCAGATCGGCGATCGTCTCCGGTTAGCGGACCTCAGCCCGGCACGGGCGTCTGGGGGACCGGCTTTCCGCGTCGGGCCAGCACGAACATGATGACGGCCGGGATGAGCAGGCCGAGCGAGCCGAACAGCCAGGAGCCGGTCATCACGCGGACCAGCAGGTCGTAGCCGGTGATGAGCAGCACCGGGACGGCGGCCAGCACAATCGTGCGTCGACCGGTCGCGGTGCGGACGGCCTGGCCCGCGAGGACGGCCAGCACCGTGAGCGGCAACATGAACAGGAAAGCCTCCGCCTCGTAGCCCAGGAATCCGATCTTCTCGGCGAATCCGATCTCGTACTGGAAGAGCTGCGGCAGCCCCGCGCCGACCAGCAGCGCCGACCAGCCGAGCATTTTCCGGTACGGCACGGCCGGCCGGTCCGGGCGCAGCGTCACCAGCACCGCGACCAGCACGACCGGCGCGAACGCGCTCCGCCAGGACGGGGCCGACTCCGGGCCGAAGGCGTGCCGGAGCCGGATCCGCACCGCTCCCCGGATCAGGTCGGCCGATTCCGCGACCTTCGGGCGGGTGCGCCCCGGTTCCGCGCCCGCCATCAGGACCCCGAGCATCTCCTCCTCGTGCATCGCGCGATGCGCCTGCGGATACCACCGCAGCAGCCGCCGGTACCGGGCTTCCAGCGCGGTCATGGCATCCCCCAGGCCGTGCTGAAGCGCTGCCGCAGCCGGGTGGTGGCGGCGGTGGCGTGCCGGGTGATCCGGTCGACCTCCTCGGCCAGGCGGGTCGCGCCTTCGCCGGTGAGCTGGTAGTAGCGGCGCACCCGGCCGTCGACGATCTCTTCGCGATCGGCCTCGATCAGTCCTTCGGCGCGAAGCCGGTCGAGAGCGGCGTACAGGGTTCCCGCCCTCAGCACCACTCGGCCCTCGGAGATCTCGGCGACGTCGGTGATCACGCCGTAGCCGTGTTGCGGTCCCGCCGCGAGCGCGGTCAGGATCAGGAACGTCGGCTCCTGCATCTGTCTCATGTCATCTATATATACCGCTCATCGGTACATAGTGCGGCTTTTGCCGCTGGCCTGACGGTCACGCCTCCTCTTCCGGAGCCGGAAGCAGATGTGGCGCGCACTTCCCCAAGATGCTCTGGAACGGATTCTGGAACCGCCGGGTCTTCGACGACACGGCCTTGCCCAGGAGCAACGCCAACCCTGCCGAGGCCACGACGACGACCCAGCCTGCCCAGGTCCCGATCGACGGCTCCAGCCACGTGACGGTGGTGACCGTGCCATAGATGAGGAACCCGGACGCGACGATAAGGCCCCCGAATAGCATGGTGAACCCGCTCACCCCGCCAAGGAGGTCGTTGGACAGCTTGCCCATGTCCTCCAACACGACGATCACTACGCTGGCGATCACGACGACGGTGGACACCGCAACGATCCAGGCGATCCATGCCGGACCAAACGTCCACGATCCGGTGATCGTGCCCCACAGCCTCACGGATCCCGCTATCGCAAAACACCACGCCAGCAGCCCCCACACGATGGTTCGGATCAGCCGCAGCACGCGTGGCTCCGGTGTGCGCTCCGCCAGCGCCTCCCAGTCCTGCCGGCTGCAGCGCCTGGCTCCGAAGCTGGCCACCAGTATGAGCCCGACGCGCCAGTCGAGGGCGCGGATTATTTGGCTGCTGGCTCCGCCCTCTACGGTTTTGGCGATGACCCGGTCCGCCAAGGCCTGAGCGGCGACCTGGACACGCGGTTCAACGGTCCCTGAAAGTGCCGCCAGCCCCACGTTCTCAAGCATCGCGTAGCTCTCCTGGGGAGAGCCCCGAACATGCGCCAGGACGGAGACGCCGGGAACGTGCTCGCGTAGCTCGTCCATCCGCTTTTTCGTGATGGCATCCACCGACCACACCACCCGCTCACCACCACGGGATCCCAGCCTGGCGGCGTGCAACGGCAATGCGATCAACGGAGTCACCGGAGGCAGCGGGCCGAGGGCGTCCGCCCTGATGCCCTCGCTGATAAGCCAGGCGACCCTGCCCACGACCGACGACAGACGCGGCGACCACTCCCGCCGGTATGGCTTGACGACCCACTCCAGGCGCTCGCCGGGCACGACCTCATCGCGACGGTCCTTGTCCAGCACGGCCCGTACGTCGTCGCTGTTCAGCAGCACCGCCAGCCACCATGCGGCCGGCAGGCGCGCGGACTCCGGCGCGGGGGAATCCGGCGCGAGCAGGGGCACCAGCGCCTCGGCGGCGGCCGGGGTGCCGATCAGGCCGATGTCGTCGATCGCCCAGAGCAGACCCCTCTGCGCGGCCTTTCGCAAAGCGGGGATCGCCAGCTCTCCCATCGAGCGCAGCTCTGCGCGGGCGAACGGGTCCGACGGCGCCTGCTCGGTCAGCGCGGCCCCGGCCTCGGAATGGCCGGAGGCGGCGAGCACGCGGATCGCCTGGCGCCGGGGCTCATCGATGGCGGGCGCGGGAACCGGCAGGCGATCCGCATGTTCGCCGACGGCGCCCGGATGCGCCTGGCCGACCATGCGCAGGAGCGTGTCCAGCACCGTCCTGCCGCGCGGGCCGCCGACGCCCGCGAGCGCGCCCAGCGCGCGGACGGTCGAATCCGCCAGCACGCCCGAGGTCAGCTGGCCGAGGAAGTGGCCGATGACCTCGTCGGCGAACGCGCTCTCGACCCGAGTGGCCTCGGCCAGGCTGCGCACGACCAGCACGCGTCCCTCGTCGCCCTCGCCGGTGTAGATCGCGCGTAGCAACGGCGCCGAGTCGTCGGCTACCAGGCCGCACCACAGCCCGACGACCTCACGCCACGTCTCGGGATGACGCCGATAATGCTGGAGTAGTTCCTCCCAGTTCTTCCCCAGCTCCAGCGCCGCCAGGTATTCCTGCAACGTCAGGTGCCGGAAGCCGTAGAGCTCCTCGGCCCCCTCCAGGCGGATCAGCAACCGGCTGCGCTCGACGATCTCGCGGATCACCTCGTCGGCCTCCGCGCGGTCGAGGTTGAAGTCCTCTCCCTCGGCCCGGATGACCGCCAGCAGATCCCGGCGGGTGATGGCCCTGCGGTCGCCGCGGCCGTCGGCCTCCTGCCTGCTCATCAGCATCAGCGCGACCTTGCGCAGGATCGCCAGCTTGATGGCGGGACCGTGCCGGGTGACCTGGCCGAGGCCCCGGGCCTCGTCGCGGCGGAGCAGGTACGCGACGGCCTTCTCGTAGAACTCCGAGCGTGAACGCGGCATCCGCTCGCCCCGTTCGCCGAACACGCCCTCCAGATGCAGGTACGCGATCATCGTGAGCAGCATCGGGCTGCGCGCCAGGCTCAGCACGGGGCGGTTGGCCTGGAGCGCGCCGAACAACGACTCCATCCGCTCGTCGTCCTTGAGCAGGTGCCGCAGCAGCAGGCGCAACGCCGCGTCGTCGAGGTCGGCGACCTTCATCGGCGGGCCGAACTCGGCGGCCAGCTCGCCGTCGTAGACCTCGTCGCGGCAGGTCACGACCATCGGGCAACTGTGGTGCCGCTGGGCCAGGTCCTTCAGCTCGGCCAGCGCCGCGGCGTGGCGGTCGCGCAGCACCTCGTCCAGGCCGTCGAAGTACAGGCGCAACCGGCCCTCGCCGAGGGCGGCGTCGAGCTGCTTGAGCGTGAACTGCCACTTGCCATGGCTCAGCGCCCGGGCGACCAGGTCCTTCAGCGTCGCGCCGCTGGTGCCGTACAGGTGCAGGTCGACGAGCACGGGGACGGACGGGTCGCGGCGCGGGTCCCTGGTCCACGCCAGCATCAGGTGCTTGAGCAGCATCGACTTCCCGGCGCCCGGTTCGCCGACGACCACGGCGCGGTCCGCTTTGCGCAGCCGCTCCTCGACGTCGAGTCGCTCGCCGCCGGATTCATACCGGACGGGGATGTAGACCTCCTCGACGGCGATCGGGGCGTCGTCGCGGCGGAAGCCCATCGTGTGGGTGCCGTAATTCTTGCGGACAGCGGCGACATACAGCTTCAGCGCGCGGCGCTTGAGCAGGTTGCGCTCGGGCCCGGCCTGCAGGCGGTCCAGCAAGCGCTTGCCGAGCTCCTCGACGATGCCGCCGGCGAGCTTGTCGACGATCCACAGCAACACGAACAGCGCGAGCAGCGCGCCGCCATAGGGCAGCAGTGAGCTGACGGATTCCGCCGACAAAGGGGTCCCCATTCGATCAGAACGGTCGATCCCCCGCGATTATCCCCATCTTCGGGCTGCCGCGGAGTGAACTCCATGATTCACAGGGTTCCCCGGCAGTTGAGCGGAGTTGCGGGCGGGGCCGGAGGAGAACTATCTTGCTCTGATTGTGGCGGCGCATAATCAGCGCTGCCGTGCGTTCGGGGGCGCTGCATGATGGCGCCAGCACCCGAGCGAGACGAGAGCCATGGGTTTCAGACGTGACACCATCCGGTCCAAGGCGTTCTCCCTGCTCGTGGTCCCGCTGCTGTCGCTGACGGCGATCTGGGCCTATACGGCGGTCACGGCCATCGGCGAAGCGACCACGCTGCTGGGGATCGCGGCACGTTACAGCTCCTATCTGGGTCCCGTGGAGGACCTCAACAACAACATCCGCGAAGAACGCAGGCTCAGCGTTGTCGCGCTCCACGACGACGACGATGACCGCGCGCGCGGCGAGCTGACCAGGCAGCGCAGGGCCACGGACAAAGCCCTGGACGTGTTCCGGGCGGCCACCGCCGAGCAGGACCCGCAGACCCTGCCCGAGCAGACCACCGAACTGATCACCCAGCTGGACGGGCTGTCGGCGACCCGGCGGTCGGTCGACACGGGCACCAGCACCGGCCTGACCGCGATGCGCGTCTACAGCGACCTGGTGGACGAGATCTACAGCTTCATGGCCGGTCTGGCCCGCAACGACGGCATGTCGCTGGAGCAGTACTCGCAGATCCGCTCGCTCGGGTCGCTCGAACTGGCGGTGGACCTGCTGGCCCGCGAGCAGAGCCTGATCGCCGACGCGGTGGCCAAGAAGGATCTCGCGCCGTCCACCCACACGGCCTTCAGCGAGCTGGCCAGCAGCCGGAAGTTCCTGCTCCGCAACGGCCACAGCGACCTGAGCCCGGAGTTGCGCGTGGAGCTGGAGCGGATCTTCGCGCTGCCCGTGTACAGCGGGGTGGTGGCGGGCGAGGACCGCATCGTCGCGTTCGTGCCGACGCCGGGCGAACTGCCGTACGAGCTGGAGCAGTGGGTTCGGGACGCCGGCGAGGTGAGCGCCGCCATCGAGCGGGTCACCGCGGCCGCCATCGAGCGCGCGCTCGACGACGCCGAGTCCCGGATCACCGCCGTGTTCACCAGGACCGCGCTGATCAGCGGCCTCGGCCTGATCGCGGTCGTGCTGTCGATCCTGGTCTCGGTCCGGTTCGGCCGCCGCCTGGTCCGCGAGCTGAGCGACCTGCAGGAGTCGGCCGTCGCCATCGCCAGAACCCGGCTGCCCGATCTGGTACGGCGGCTGCGCGGCGGCGACAGCGTGGACCCGGCCGAGGAGACCCCCACCATGGCGGAGGGGCGGACGGCCGAGGTCAAGCAGGTCTCCGAGGCGTTCAACTCGGTGCTCAGCGAGGCCGTGCGGGCCTCGGTCGGGCAGGCGGAGCTGCGCCGCAGCGTCGGCCAGGTCTTCCTCAACCTGGCCAGGCGCAGCCAGTCGCTGCTGCACCGCCAGCTCAGCCTGCTGGAGGTGATGGAGCACCGGGAGGAGGAGCCGGAGACGCTGGAGGACCTGTTCCGGCTCGACCACCTGTCCACCCGCATGCGCCGCCACGCCGAGAACCTGATCATCCTGTCCGGTTCCGCGCCGAGCCGCCGCTGGCGGGAGCCGGTGCCGATCTTCGACCTGGTCCGCGGCTCGGTCACCGAGGTGGAGGACTACACCCGGGTCACCGTGCACGAGATGCGGCACGCGCCGACCGTGGTCGGCACCGCCGTCACCGACCTGATGCACCTGGTGGCCGAGCTGATCGAGAACGCCACCGTGTTCTCGCCGCCGGGCACCCGGGTGTTCGTCCGCGGCGAGATCGCCGCCAACGGCTACGCCATCGAGATCGAGGACCGCGGCCTCGGTCTTGAGCCGGCCAAGCTGGAGGCGCTCAACCGGCGACTGGCCGAACCGCCCGAGTTCGACCTGGCCGACAGCGAGCGGCTCGGCCTGTTCGTGGTGGCCCGGCTGGCCGCCCGGCACGGGGTGAAGGTGGTCCTCCGCCCGTCCCCGTACGACGGGGTGACGGCGATCGTGATGATCCCGCCGAGCATGCTGGCCGCCGCCGACGAGCGCGCCGGAACCATGCCCACCCGCCCGGTACGGCACCAGCCACCCCCGCCGCCACCCCCGGCACGCACCCCACCGCCCCCGCCGCCACTCGTCCTGAGCGAAGACGACGATATGGAAGGGTTGCCGCAGCGGGTGCCGCAAACTCATCTCGCCGCCCAGCTGCGGGGGGCCGAGCCGGAACGGCCGAGCAACCAAGCTGACATCGACGCGTCCACGGCGGAGCGGCGGGCCGGTCTGATGACGGCCATGCAGCGCGGCTGGGAACGCGGGCGCAGGCAAACGGGTCAGCCCGACCTGTACGGCACACGAAAGGACACGACGGATGGCTGAACTCGTGAAGGAGCTGGACTGGCTGCTCGACGACCTGATCCGGCGCACACCCGGTGTCCTGCACGCGATCGTGCTCTCCGCGGACGGGCTGGCGATGGGCGGCTCCCAGGGCCTGAACCGCGAGGACACCGAACATCTGGCGGCGATCGCGGCCGGCAGCCACAGCCTGGCCCAAGGGGCGGGGCGGCGGTTCGGGGTCGGCGGCGTCCGGCAGACGATCATCGAGCTGGACGCGGCGTTCCTGTTCGTCACCGCGGCCGGGGACGGCGCCAGGCTGGCCGTCATGACCGCCGCGGACGCCGATCTCGGGGTGGTCACCTACGAACTGACCATGCTGGTGAAACGGGTCGGGGAGCATCTGAGCACGCGACCACGGGCCGCGAGCGGGCAGGTTCATGGGCGCTGAGGAAGACCCGGGGCCGCTGGTCCGCATGTACGCGGTGACCGGCGGGCGGGCCCGGCCGATCGGGGAGGCGTTCGACGTCGTCGCGGTGGTGACGACGCTCGGCATGCCGTACGAGCCGGTGGGGTTGGCGCCGGAGCACATCACGGTGCTCCGGATGTGCGTCCGGCCGACGACGGTGGCCGATATCGGCGTGCACCTGCGCCTGCCGCTCAACATCACCCGCGTGCTGCTGAGCGACCTGCGGCGGGAGGGCCTGGTGTCGATCGACCGCCCGGTGGCCTCCGCCGCCGCCATGAACGAGCGGACCTATCAGGAAGTGCTCAATGGACTACGCGCGCTCTGAGACCTTGGCGATCAAGATCCTGGTCGCGGGCGGCTTCGGCGTGGGCAAGACCACGATGGTGTCGGCGGTGAGCGAGATCCAGCCGCTGCACACCGAGGAGCTGCTCAGTGACCACAGCGCGGCGGTGGACGACACGACCGGGGTGGAGATGAAACTCACTACCACGGTCGCGCTCGACTTCGGCCGCATCACGCTGCGCGAGGGCCTGTGGATCTACCTGTTCGGCACACCGGGCCAGGACCGCTTCTGGTTCATGTGGGATGAACTGTCCATCGGCGCCCTCGGCGCGGTAGTGATCGCCGACACCCGCCGCCTCAATGAGGCGTTTCCGGCGGTGGACTACTTCGAACAGCGGAACATCCCGTTCGTAGTGACCGTGAACTGCTTCGACGGGGCGCGACGGCATTCGCCGGAGGCGGTGCGCAAAGCGCTCGCACTGCCGGAGCACGTCCCGGTGGTGCTTTCCGACGTCCGCGACCGCGAATCGGTGAAGGAGATCCTGCTCACCCTGGTACGGCACGCCCGCGAACACGCGCCCTCCCTGACCGCCTAAGTCTCCTTGCCGCGAAATTCCGCGAGGGGAAGGGTCAATAACCAAACGGTCTTTCAACGCGGGGGTGGAGTATGGGACCTTCGGCTTGGATCGGTATCCGTACGGGAGCGAGGGCCCGGATGGTTGAGACGGCGAATCCGATGCACACGGCGTTGCTGGACTTACAGCGCCGAATTCGCGGTGAATTGCACGTGGTCGAGCAGACATTGGCGAAAGCCGACAAGGACATGGGCGGCGGGCTGGTGTGGCTCGGGCCGGAGGCCCGGCGCTGGCGTGACAACCTCGGCCTGCGGCGGACCCAGCTCCGGCGGGCATCGGACCGGATGGAGCGGGCGATCGACGACGCCCTGGCCGGGCAGCCCGTCAGGGTGCCGGAAGCCACGGCGGACGCATATCGGCGGCAGCGAAGCGGGCGGTTGTGATGTCGCCTTACAGTTCCGAGTTCCGTGGGGTCGACCCTGACCGGCTGCTCGCGATGATCAATTCGATGGACGCGGACGCGGAGGCGTTGCAGGCGTTCGTGCAGCGGTTCCGGGGGGAGTTCGCGCGGCTGGGGGTGGACACGTCGGCGTTGACGGAGCTGGAGCGGATCAGCGCGTGGACGCGGGACCAACTGCCATTGATGCGCCGCCGCCACGAACTGGCAATAGCCGCCGACCGGGTGGGCAGGGCCGCGTTCGTACAGATCCCCGACGTCACGATGACCTTGGCCGAGGCGCACGCCAAAGGCCGGGACCTGGCCGCCATGTTCGGCACCGGCATCCTGTCCAACAAGGACTTCACCGCGAAGTTCAAGGGTGAACTGGTGCATCAGCACATCGGTGAACTCAAACATCTGGCCGGTGACCAGGACGCGTCGGCAGCGTTCGTGGCGGCGCTGCCCGGGCCGGTACGGCAGGCCCTGCCGAACCTGCTGATGGAGACCGGCAGTTCGACGGCGCGTGCGGATCTGGCGGCGTTCTCGGCGGTGTTCGGCGCGGCATTGCGGGCCACCAAACCGCCGCCGGGGATGGCCGAGTACCGGCGCGAACTGGCGGCTCCGGCGATCCCGGCGGTGGCCTGGCAGCGGCTGGCGTTGCTGACGGGGTCAGGCGCGCCCCCGGCGGTGCTGGCGCAGACCGCGCGGCTGGTCCTGGACGACTTTGTGGCCGACCCGGTGCGGGACTGGCGAGGCGTGGGGGTGGCGGAGTCACACGCCTACGGGTTGCCGATCGACTCGGTCGCGCTGGCGTTGCAGGTGATCGCCGATGACCCGGTGGCCGTGCGGTCGGTGTTCGCCGAGATGGGCCGCCCAGAGGTGGAGCTGACCCGCCCGGAGCGAATGAACCTGCTGTTGGAGTACGCCCGGCAGGCTGAGGATGACACGGCGGACGCGCTGGGCCGGGCGTTGGCGAGCGGATCGGGCACCTACCACGAGCAGCCGGGCGCGCACAGCGCCGACGCGGTGGCCTTCGCCTTCGACACCATCACCACCACCGCGCCCCTCGGCCAGGACATGCCGGACGCCGCTCAGGACTCCATGGCCGAACTGGCCGCCTCCTACAGGCACGAAATGCTCGCCGGCGCAGTCATCGGCGACGGCCGATTCCGTGACTCCGGGATGACCGCGCCCCCCGATTTCTCGACGATTCCAGGGCTGACGCCGGGCTTCTATCTGAGCACAGGGCACACCTACGGCTTCCTGAAGACCTTCGCCGCCGATGAGAAGAACACGAACACCTTCGACAAGGCAATGAGCGAGCTACGCGGTGACCTCCTGGTTCAAGCCGCCCGTCTCGATGGCGAAGGGGTGCGGGACAGCCCGCCCAAGGATCCCGGCTACTTCGCGGTAACGGCCAGTGCGATCGGTGACCTGGCCGGCATGGAGTACGCGGCGGCGCTGAAGGTTCGCGGGGACATGGACGAGTTTGATGAGAGGATGCGCGGCATCATCGCCGATGCCACGTCAGTCACGCTGGACAGGGTGCCCGATCCAAAGAAGGCGATCTGGTTGTTCGCCTGGGAGGCGGCCAAGTTCACCGCAGGCAAGGGGCTGGATTCCTGGAAGGATGGAGACCCGGCGGGCACCCGGGTCGGCAAGCTTGACAGTGCGCGCGACCAATGGGTCCTGGCGCAGCGCTACGAGATCGCCACCAGGTTGTGGGAGGGAGGGTATCCCGCCGATCCGCCGTGGCCGCCCAGCCTGATGAAGGACGGTAAGCCGCTTCAGCTGGACGACCTTCTCAAGGACAGCAAGAAATTCGAGATGTTCGACGCGTGGTCGGATTCCACGGACGAGGACGGTGACGGCTCGGCCTTTGACAAGAAGATCGAAGACGGGATCGACGGAGTGACCAGCAGTGAGCCCGTGGCGAGAGCGAAAAGACACGAAAATCAGCAATAGCCCTGCGCCCCACATCGGGCTCGACCAGCTGACTACTCGCAGTTGGTCTCGCCGTTGAGCTGCACGGCGATTCTCGTATCCGATGGCAGCGTAATCGTGATGGAGAACCAGAGTCCGGCTGCCTCTTTGACCCAGACGATGGTGCGCGAGTCGATGAGATCTGATTGGTCAGGGCCGCTGATGTCTGGCAGGTATCCTCGTTCGGTGAATCTGGCTCCGAGCTGCCTTTCCGCTCCGTCGAGCTTGTTGTCCGGATCGGGGTTGAGAGTCGGCAGTTGGCCAGTGGCGGTGAAGACGCGCTTCAACCCGCCATCACAGGAGACGTCGCTGGTGGCCGCGTTCGTGATGTCGATGGAGTCGTCCACCCAGTTGTCCCATGCCATAACGGCCTTGCCGTCCGCGGCGAGTTGAGCGCCGGCTTCCGGCAGGGACGGGCCAGACGAACACCCAGTCGCCGCAACAACTGCCAGCAGGCCGATAAAGCAACTCCGCGCGACACGCAACCCCGTACCTCCACAACGCCATGAAGCCCGGACCCCGCGTCCCGGGCCACGTCCAGCGGGAATCACGAGAGGCGCGGAATACGGGGCTAGGCATTATCGCCATGAACGCGAATGACCAGTCAAGCCGTTCCACCACCCCGGCATCATCCTGGTTTTTGAATGTTTGTTCGAATTTAAGGATCACTATCCCGGTCACTGACCGCCCAGGTCCCACATCCGGACCCGCTCGTCCCGCCCGGCACTGATCAGCAGGGTGCGGCCGTTCAGGTAGGTCAGCTGGATGACGCCGTAGCGGCGGCCGACGCTGATCGGCGGGCCGAGCTGGGTGCCGTCGGTCAGGTTCCAGACGCGGGCCGTGCCGTCTTCGGCGGTGGTGACCGCGATCGGGCGGTCGCCGATGACGCCGGTCCTGATGTGGACGATGGTGCCGCCGTGGCCGTTGAGCTGGCGGAGTTCGCGGCCGGTGCGGAGGTCCCAGACGCGGACGACGGGTCCGGCGCCGCTGAGCACGAGGGTCGTGCAGCTCACCTGGGCGGCGGCGGGCCGGGCCTCCCGGGAGCCGGGTGAGCGCACGTCGAGGATGGTGCCGAGGCGGCGGCCGGTGTACAGATCCCAGATCCTGATCCGCTTCCTGACGTCGATCACGACGTCTCGGTCGGCCAGCCGGGTGACGATGGCGCGGGTGACCGGCTGCTCGCCGGTGATCGGGATGGGCGCGCCGATCGGCGCGCGGGTGGTCAGGTCGCGCAGGCGGACCCGGCCGGACTCCTCGCCGAGATGGGCGGGGTGGCCGTGGAAGGAGAGAATCCAGCCGGCGCCCAATCCCGGCAGTATCGGTTCGAGCGCACCCGTGGCTCCGAGCTCCCAATAACGCAACTCGTCATCCCAGGTACTGACAATTGGCTTCATCCCCGGAATGTCAGTGAAGAGCGGATATTTCACGGTTGGGGCAGTGTCACGCAGGACCTCGACGCGTTGGCGGGTGGCCAGGTCCCACACCATGACCGTGCCGTCGGCGCCGCCGGAGACGAGGACCCTGCGGCCGTCGCGCTCGGCGATGGCGAAGGACTCGATCTCGTCGGTGTGGCCGATCGGGGTCGTGGCGGCGAGCTGCGTCGCGGTGGTGAGATCCCAGAGGCGGAGCGCGTTGTCGCCGCCTCCGGTGAGCGCGACCGGACGGCCGTCCAGGTCGCCGACGGCCAGCTGGACCTGGTCGTAGACCAGGCTGGTGTACCCGCTGGGCTGCGCGGGCGGCGGGTGGCCGGGCAGCCGGGCGATCTCCTTCCGCGTCGCCGGATCCCAGAGCGAGACCGTGCCGGCCGGCGGATAGGCGGTCCCGAGCTCGTAGCGGTCGGCGCCGAGGTTGACGGTGAGCAGCACGGCCCTGCCGCCGATCGTCGCCGTTCGCACGGTCGAGAAGTCGCCGTCGATCTTGCCGGCCTTCGTCCCCGAGGCGAGGTCCCCGAGGGTGACGTCGTCGGGGCCTGGTTCGTTCTCGTCGCCGCCGTTGCCGTTCACGGCCGCGGTGAGCCTGCCGCCAAGGGTGAACAAGACCATCGCGTGGACGCTGTTGTCCTCGCCGAGAGACATGATCGGCGCGATCAGGCGGCCGGTGCCCGCGTCCACGACCCGCAGCTCGTCCCCTGCCGTGACGCGTACCGTCCGGCCGTTCAGGCGGCCGGTCCGCACGTCCTCGGTTTCACGGCCGATCTCGCCGCCGCTCTCGGGCTCGCCGAGCGGCGTCAGCCCCGGCAGCGCCCAGGTCCGCAGGGTGCCTTCCTGGCCGGTGCTGACCGCCACGGTCCGGTCGCCGCGCCGCTCGAAGCCGACGCCGGTGATGTTGGTGTGCTCGTCGCCGCCGAAGGTCTGCGCCGGGCCGAAACCGGCGGGGGCGGCCGCGCGGGGCCGCTCGTCGCAGAACTTCTGCGGGTACGGCCAGCGAGGGCTCGCGGTACTCGCGGCGGACGAAGCGCGCGGGACGACTCCGGCCACCAGCAGGACTGCTACGAGCAGCAATCTCCTCATGTCAGTGAGATCACGAAATGTCGCCCGTTGTTCGCGTCGAGACCTCATCGTGACATGCGTTCCCCGCGGCCGTCGCGCTCACGCTGGTCGGCGCGAGCGCGACGGCCGTCCCGATCAGCTGTAGACGCCGAACTCCCAGAGCGAGTAGCCGTAGGGGGTGCCGCGCTGGGTCATGTTCACCCGGACGTATCTGGCCGACACGTTCAGGTCGATGCCGTCGAAGCCGCCGTCACCGGTGGTGGTGGTGAAGACGTTGGTCCAGGTTGTGCCGTTGGGCGAGGTCTGGATCTGGTACGCCTTGCCGTACGCGGATTCCCAGGCGAGTTGCACGTGCCTGATCGCGGTGGTCGCGCCCAGGTCGACCTGGATCCACTGCGGGTCGGCCCACTCGCTGGCCCACCGGGAGGTGTAGCTGCCGTCGGTGGCGCGGTTCGGGGTGAAGGGGCCGCCGTCGCCGGTCGCCTGGGATGTGGACGCGGTGGTCGGCTTGCCGATCGCCACGTTGGTGCCCTGGACCACCGGTGGCACGACCCGGAACGACTTCTGCTCGATGCCGACGTTGCCGTGGCCGTCGTACGCGTAGACGTACACCTTCCAGACGCCCATCTGCTGCGGTGCGGTCACCGTGAAGCGGCCGGGCGCGGTCTGGGTGAAGCGCACGTGGTCGAAGCCGCGGTTGCCGTTGATGTGCTTGTTGCTGTACATCAGGTTGTATCTGATCAGGTCGCCGTTGGGGTCGGTGGCGTTGGCCTCCACCGTGAACTGCTGTCCGGCGGGGACCGCGGTGGGGGTGCTCACCGTCATCGAGGTGATCTCGGGCGGGGTGTTGGCCGAGGCCACGCCCGAATAGGCCTGCTTCAGCGCGTGGTAGCCGTGCCGCCGCCAGCCGCCGGTGAAGGTGTTCAGCCAGACGCCGCCGAAGTCGTTCTCCAGGCCGTAGTGGAACTCGGTGGCCCCGAGCGCGACGCCGGTGTGGCCGTGGATGGCGTTCCAGCTGGCCGTGTACATGGCGCGTTTCTGCAGGTCGGTCGGCTCGGTCGGGACGCCGTTGACGTCGTTGGGGACCTCCCACTCGCCGTCGGGGCCGGCCTCGGTGACGATGTAGGGCTTGGTGTAGCCGCCGCTGATCCAGTCGGTGCGTACGGTGCCGATCGCGCCGTAGGAGTTCACCGCGAGCAGGTCCAGCGACGGGGAGTGCGCCTTGTAGTACGTCCAGGCGTGGGTGTACGCGTCGGTCGAGGTGACCGGGTGGTTCGGGTCGGCGGCGTGGATGGCGTCGGCGACCTCGTTGACGAACTTCGCGTACGCCACCCGGCGGGCCTCCACCACATCGGCCGGGAGGCCGTGGTCCTGCATGGTCAGGATGACCTCGTTGCCGACGTCCCACATCAGCACGCCCTGCCGGTTCTTCAGCGCGTTGACCCGCGCGACGATCTCGTTCTTCACGCTCGTCTTGTACGCGGTGTCGTTGACGTAGTCGGCGCCCTGGTTGAGCCAGTGCCCGACGATCACCTTGATGCCCTGCTGGGCGGCGCGGTCGAGCAGGACCGGCGTCTGGGTGTCGTCCACGCCCCAGGTGCGGATCGTGTTGACGCCCATCGCCTTGAGGTCGCGCATGTAGCCGTCGGCGGCGGCCTGCGGGGGGCCGTAGGTCAGGCCTTTGATCTCGTACGGCCCGCCGTTGACGGTCAGCTGCCAGTTGCCCTGCGTGCCGGTGACGCGGACGACGCTCGGCCCGGCCGGAGTGGCGGGGTCGGTCATCGGAGTTGGAGTGGTCCCGGATTGGCGGGCGACCGAAACCCAGTCGACGTTGAGCGTGCCGCCGGAGGTGGTGTCCGCGGTGGGTGTGGTCGTGCCCGCGAGCGCGTTCGGGAGGGAGCCGCCGATGGCCAGGTCGAAGCGGAGGTAGAAGCCGTGGTGTACGGCGGCCTGCCAGGCGGTCACGCCGACCTGGCTCTCGCGGACCACCCAGGTCTGGCGGCCGTCCAGGTAGAAGCGGATCTCCTCGTCCTGCTTGGTCCTGTCGATGATCTGTGTGTACTCGTGGTAGCCGGTCTGGCAGCCGTCGCAGGAGGCGAAACCGCTGGTGCGGCCGTTGTACTCGTTGCAGACGCCGTCGGGGGCGGTGCCGCAGTGGAGGGTGTTGGCGAGCTGGCTGCGGCCGTTGACGTTGGTCATGATGTCGGTCTCGCCGACGGTGGGCCAGTTGTTGTAGTTGCCGCGGTAGGCGGCGCCGGTGGCGCGGAAGCCGGGCCAGTAGCCGAGAGGGTTGGTGACGTCGGGCTGCTTGAGGCGGGCGGAGAAGCGCAGCATCTCGCCGGGTTGGGGGGCGAAGTCGGTGCGCTGGGTTTCGACGCGGCCGGAGGTCCAGGCGCCGGCGCCGTCCTTGAGGGCCTTGATGGCGAGGGTGCCGGTGCCGTCGAGGGAGACGTTGGCGGTGGAGGCGGACATCGTTTCTACTTCGCCGGTGCCCCAGTTGGCTGCGCCGCCGGGGTATTGGGTGCCGGTGCGGAGGAGCCAGTTGGCGGCGCTGGGGGAGGTTCCGGCGGGGCCGGTGAAGTCGTCTCGCCAGACTTCGGTCCAGTTGACGGGGTCGGGGGACGGGGAGGGGGAGGGGCTTGGGCTCGGGCTTGTGGTGGTGCCCGCGTGGACGGCGAATTCGTAGAGGGAGTAGCCCCAGCCGGTGTTGCGAGCGGTGCCGTGCATGCGGATATAGCGCCCGCTGCCGGAAATATTCAGGGTTTGTGTGCCGCCGGTGCCGGTGGTGGTTGTGTAGATGTCTGTCCAGGTTGTTGCGTTCGGGGAGGTCTGGATTTTGAAGGCGGTGGCGTAGGCGCCTTCCCAGGTCAGGACGACCTTGCAGATCTGGTAGGTCGTGCCGAGGTCGATCTGGAGCCACTGCGGGTCGCTGTAGGCGCTGGACCAGCGGGTGACGGTGGAGTTGCCGTCGACGGCGGCGGAGGCGGGGGTTCCCGCGTTCTCGATCGAGGAGGCGGTGGCGGGTTTGCCCTGGGCGATGTTGAGGGGGTCGCAGGTGGCGGTGGGGGTCGGGGTTGGCGTGCCGGTCGTGCCGTACACCTGGAATTCCCAGAGGGAGTAGCCGTAGCCGGTGCCGCGGGCGGTGCCGTACATGCGGATATAGCGCCCGCTGCCGGAAACATTCAGGGTTTGTGTGCCGCCGGTGCCGGTGGTGGTCGTGTAGATGTCTGTCCAGGTTGTTGCGTTCGGGGAAGTCTGGATCTTGAACGCGGAGGCGTAGGCGGCTTCCCAGGTCAGGACGACCTGGGACACCGTGGCTGTCGCGCCCAGGTCGACCTGGAGCCACTGCGGGTCGCTGAAGGAGCTGGCCCAGCGGGTGCCGGTCAGGTTGCCGTCGACGGCGGCGGACGCGGCGTAGGCGGCGCCCTCGGAGGAGGAGGCCGTGGCGGGCTTGCCCTGGGACAGCAGGGTGTCGGCGGCCAGGGCCGGGGTGATGAGCGCCAGGCCGGCCGCGACTAGTGCGGCGATCATGGCGGTGACCAGGCCTAATCGCAGACGGCCTGAGCTGGGTGACGGGTGCACGGGCTCTCCTCGGAACGGGGGGTGCCGGCCGGGACCGGAAACGTTGGGGAGAGCGCTCTCCATACCGAGAGATTGGCGCTGCCGGACAAGGGTTGTCAAGGGGGAATCGTCCCAATCCGAAATGTTCCGCTCACTTTCCCGACACACGATTTTTCGGGATTTATCGGCTTTTCGGGATTTATCGGCGTGAGGGGTTCTGAGCTTGGCCATTGACACGGATCGGAGCGGGCCCTGACCCTAGGGCTTAATGGAGAGCGCTCTCCGTACTCGACGAGAGGACCTGGCGTGATCGACGACGAGCTCGACCACCTGGTGGAGAAACTGGACCTGGCGCAGAAGGTCCGGCTGCTCGCCGGCGCGACGGTGTGGCGCACCCACGCTGAGCCCGCCATCGGCCTGCAGGCCATGCTCAGCTCTGACGGGCCGGTGGGGGTGCGCGGTGAAGGCTGGGACGAGAGGAACACCTCGCCGACCCTGCCCTCGCCGACCGCGCTCGCCGCGACCTGGGACGAGGACCTGGTCGAGCGGCTCGGCGCGCTGCTCGCCGCCGAAGCCCGGCGGAAGGGGGTGCACATCCTGCTGGCGCCCACGCTCAACCTGCACCGCTCGGGACTGGGCGGCCGGCATTTCGAGTGTTTCTCGGAGGATCCTCTGCTGACCGGGCGGATCGGCGCGGCCTACATCCGGGGCGTGCAATCCGGCGGGGTGGCAGCCACCGCCAAGCACTTCACCGCGAACGACTCCGAGACCGAGCGAATGACAGTCGACGTCCGCGTCGACGAGCAGGCCCTGCACGAGCTCTACCTGGCCCCTTTCGAGGAGGCAGTCAACGCCGGCGCCTGGGTCATCATGTCCGGATATAACGCGGTAAATGGGACGACGATGTCGGAAAGTCCTCTGCTCGCGGATCCGTTGAAGGAGCGCTGGGGGTTCGATGGGGTCGTCATCTCCGACTGGGGTGGCGTGCGATCCACCCTGGCCTCGGGCCGGGCCGCGCAGGATCTCGCCATGCCGGGTCCGAACGCGTACTGGGGTGACGCTCTCCTGGCCGCCGTACGATCCGGTGAGGTTCCCGAGTCCGCCATCGACGACAAGGTCCGCCGCATCCTGCGCCTGGCCGAGCGCGTGGGGGCACTGGATCCCGGCGGAAATGACGTGATGGACGCGACCGCTGAGGAGCACCGGCCTCGCGCCCTCGCGCCGCGAGGCGGTCATGGTGACCCGGTTCCCGATCACACCGCCGCGTTGTTGCGGCAGGCGGTTGCCGCGGGATGTGTGTTGTTGCGGAACGAGGGCGCCCTGCTGCCGCTCGACCCCGCAAGCCTGCGGCGGGTGGCCGTGATCGGGCCGAACGCGGCGGCCGTCCGGATCCAGGGCGGGGGAAGCGCCGGGGTATATCCGGATTCCGTCGTCTCGCCGCTGGATGGCATTCGCGATGCTTTGTGCGGAACCGCCGAGGTCGCGTACGCCCCTGGGGTGTCGACAACCGATCTCCCCACGCCACTGGAAACCGTGAACGCCCGCAATCCCGGCACCGGCGAACCCGGCCTGCTCGTCAGGATCCTGGACGCCGACGGAGTGGAAATCCACGCCGAACACCGCCTGACCGGCCGCCTCCTGGAACCAACCGTGGTCGACTCCGCCGCGACCGTCGAAGTCCGCGCCCTGCTAAATCCAGCTATATCCGGAGATTGGCGGCTGGCTGTCGCCGGATGGGGGCGCGTCGCCCTGGAAGCCGACGGCCGTACGCTCCTGGACGAGGAGATCCCGCGCGACACCGACGACCCCGCGACCGTGCACCTGCACCCGCCCTACCGCACCGCGCACCTCGCCCTCACCGCGCAGACCCCCGTCGAACTCGTCGCCAGGCGGCAACTCGCCCCCGACACCGGCCGCGCCACCGTACTCGCCGCCGACCCACCCCGCCTCGACGACGACCGCGAACTCGCCGCCGCCGCCGACCTGGCCCGGACCTGCGACGTCGCCATCGTCGTCATCGGCACCACCGAAGAGATCGAAAGCGAAGGCCGCGACCGCACCTCCCTCGCCCTCCCCGGCCGCCAGAACGACCTGGTCACCACCGTCGCCGCCGCCAACCCGCGCACCATCGTGATCGTCAACTCCGGCGGCCCGATCGCCATGCCCTGGCACACCCAGATCCCCGCCCTCCTGCTGACCTGGTTCCCCGGCCAGCAGGCCGGCCACGGCCTCGCCGACATCCTGCTCGGCGGCACAGAACCCGGCGGCCGCCTCCCCACCACCTGGAACGATTCACCCATCGCCACAACCACCCCCGCCGCAGGCACCCTCGACTACACCGAATCCCTCGACATCGGCTACCGCGCCTGGCTCCGCCGCCCCGACTCCCCCACCTACTGGTTCGGCCACGGCCTCGGCTACACCACCTGGTCGTACGAGTCCATCACCGCCGACAACCCCCTGACCATCCGCGTACGCCTCCGCAACACCGGCCCCCGCCCCGGCCGCGAACTCGTCCAGCTCTACCTCTCCGCCCCTCCCACCACCAACCCCCGCCCCCACCGCTGGCTAGCCGCCTACACCCCCGCCACCGCAAACCCCGGCGAATCCACCGAAGTAACCCTGCACCTGACCCCCCGCTCCTACCAGCACTGGTCCCCCACCCACCACTCCTGGCAGACCGAACCCGGCACCTTCACCATCCTGTCCGGCCCGAACGCCAACACCCTCCCGCTCCGCACAACCATCACAGTCAGAACTGCAGATCTGCCCAGTCGACGCTGATGGGGATGGGATTGGCGACGGCAGGAGGCCCTCCTGCCTCGTCCTTCATGAAGGTGCCTGTGTGCTTGTAGAGCATCGTCGCCCGGTCGAGTCGATAACGCTCGATGATCGACACGCCGGTGCGATCGAGCCGGACGATCCAGTAGTGCGGGATGCCTGCTTTCGCGTACTCACCGAGCTTGTCGGTCGTGTCCTGGGTCTCCGAACCGGGAGACACGATCTCCACCACCAGGAGCGCATGCTCGGCGCGCAGCCGTTCGCCCTGATCTCTGTCCAGACAGCGATAGAGCGCCACGTCGGGACGACGGTTGAGCAGCGGGACATCCCGCAGCCGGAGATCGATGTCATTGTTCACGGTGATGGGCTCGTGGCCATTATCCATCGCCACGCGAGCATGACGTTCCAGCAGGTTGGCCAGGCGCCTGCCTGCGGTCTGGTGATCAGGGGTGGGGACCGCGCAGTACACGACGCAGCCGTCCACGATTTCGATGGCCTTTGCGATCTCCTCCGGAAGCGCCTCATAGTCCTCGGCGGTGACGCATGCAGGCTGAGGACGAATGCTGAGCAGCCAGCTGTCATCCGGCAGTGCTGGCATCAGGCCTCACCTCATCATGTCCGGACCTGACAAGCCTATTGTCCGGGTGGAGCGTGACCTGCGGTAGCTGAATGGAGAGCGCTCTCCCATGGCGCACCCGTTTCTTGAATCCGGTTTCAGGGCTGTGAACTGGATGTTTCGGAAATGTGGAGCTGCACGTCTTGACAATTCCGGATGCAGGGGGCCAATCTCACGTGGAGAGCGCTCTCCCCCTCGCGGTCTGTTCGGACGGCGGGGCACCCCCCATGCATAAGGAGAGGCTGTGCATCCATCCAGGAGATCGGGGCGATACCAGTTAGGCCTGGTCATCGCTACTCTCGTCGCGCTGGTCGCAGCGGGTCTCGCCGTTGTCAGCAGCGCGGCAGCGGCGGCGGACAGTTTGTTGTCGCAGGGTCGGCCGGCTTCGGCGTCGTCCACTGAGGGCGGGGGCTACGGAGCCGGGGCGGCGGTCGACGGGAACAACGGGACCCGGTGGGCCAGCGCGTTCAGCGATCCGCAGTGGATCCAGGTCGACCTCGGGGCCACGGCGACGATCTCCCAGGTCGTGCTGGCCTGGGAAGGCGCGTACGGCAAGAGCTTCAAGATCCAGACATCCCCCAACACCACCACGTGGACGGACATCTACTCCACCACGACCGGCACCGGTGGCACCCAGACCCTCAACGTGACCGGTTCCGGACGCTACGTCCGCATGTACGGCACCGCCCGCGGCACCGGCTACGGCTACTCCCTCTGGGAGTTCAAGGTGTACGGCACCGGCGGCAGCGGCTCCACCCCCATGCCCAGCCCGACCTTCACCGACGAGGTCACCCACCACGAGTTCCAGGCCAACTGCGCCTTCACTCAGAACCGCCCGGACGACCCGATCGTCTACCCGGGCCTGCCGGGCGCGTCCCACATGCACACCTTCGTCGGCAACACCACGACCAACGCGAGCAGCACGGCGGCGTCCCTCCTCGCGGGGAGCACCTCCTGCACCAACCCGCACGACCGCTCCGCCTACTGGTTCCCGAGCTTCTACAAGGGCGCCGACCTGATCCAGCCCATCGGTGACCAGGTCATCTACTACAAGTCCGGCATCCTCGAATACTGGCGGGTCCAGTCGTTCCCGCAGGGCCTGCGGTTCGTGGTCGGCAGCCCGACCGCGACCCTGGAGCAGTTCCGCGACTCCCCCGGCACCGTCGAAGGCTTCGAATGCGGAAATATCTCCTTTAGCTGGGATATTCCGACTAACTGCCCGGCGGGGAGCCAGGTGAACGTCCGCTACCAGGCGCCCAGCTGCTGGGACGGCGTCAACCTGGACAGCGCTAACCACAAGTCTCACATGTCCTACCCGGTCAGCGGCTACTGCCCGGAGTCCCACCCGGTCCCCGTGCCGATGCTCGAATTCAAGATCGCCTTCCCGGCGAGCGGCGACCTCACCCAGGCCCGTCTCTCCAGCGGGCGCGGCTACACCTGGCACTACGACTTCTTCAACGCCTGGGACAACCCCGCCATCCTGCAGGCCCTGGTCACGCACTGCATCAACGGCGGCCTCCAGTGCAACCCACGCGGCTACGACCAGTACAAACCCCACCGCGGCGCGGCCCTCACCCCCGCCTTCGAACTCCCCTGACCCCGAAGAAAACCGACCGCGAAGAACCCTGACCCCGCAAGATCCTGACCCGAGGAATCCTGACCCGAGGAATCCTGACCCCGACGAAACGCTGACCGCACGTGCCCGGACCCGGCACCCGGCGCACCCGGGCCCGGGCACGTGCCCCACATATGCCGATTTAGCTCGATATTTCGCCTCAATGGCGGTGCCGACCGACATGCACGCCGCCGACGTCTGACCGTGTCCTTCCGCGATGCCCTGTGGCACTGTCGGTGAATGGGATTCGACGCATCGACCCGAATCCACGGCCGCCGCGTCCAACCACCGCCGATCAAACCGAACGCTCCGCCTTAACGGCCGTTCAGCGGTTCAATCGTGCGTACGACGGTTGTCCACGGAGGCGAGGCGTGATCGTGCCGGAAAGTGGTTTCGTCGGGCGGGAACGCGAACTCGCCGTTCTCAACCAGGCCTGGGAGAGCGCCCAGCACAGCGAGACACGGATCATCAGCATTGACGGTGATCCGGGTATCGGGAAAACCGCATTAGTACGCCGTTTCCTCCGCGAAGCCAAACCGGAATCCCTCGTCTGGGCCAGCGGCGACGAAGCGGAGATCGATCTCCCCTGGGGTGTGCTCACCCAGATCGCTCAAGCCCTCCCGGCGATCGGGTCACCGAGCACCCCCTGGGAGGCGCGCGCGGATCCCGTGTTCATCGGCCACGCGCTGGCCCGCGAGCTGCAGGACCGCAAGGACCTGGTCCTCGTCATCGACGACGCCCATTGGGCGGACCGGCTCTCGCTGGCCACCATCCGCCTGGCCGCCCGCCGCCTGCTGGCCGACCCGATCCTGCTCATCGTGATCCACCAGACGCCCGGCCCGCTCGACCGCATCATCCACGACGGCCCCGCTCCGGCCCTCGACGACAACTGGCGCCGCCTGTTCGACTCCGACCGGGGCCTCCGCCTCTCCCTCCACGGCCTGACCGCCCCCGACCTGATCCGCCTGGCCGTCGATCACGGCCACCCCGGCCTCTCCCCCGGCGGCGCCGCCCGCCTCCACACCCACACCGGCGGACACCCCCTGCACGCCCGCCATCTCCTGAACGAACTCCCCCTCCACGCCATCAACTACGGCCACGGCCCTCTCCCCGCTCCCCGAACCCTGACCACCACCCTCAGATCCCACCTCGGACGATGTTCCCCTGCCACCCGAAATGTCCTCGCGGCGGCTGCCGTCCTCGGCACCAAATCCACCCTCACCGCCCTCCGCACCCTGGTGGAAACGCAGACCCTCGCCACGGAGGCGATCGAGCCGGACCGGGGTGATATACCCGGATCGACCGTTGCCGAGGAGATCTTCAGGAAGGCCGTTACCGAGGCGATCGAGCTGCGCCTGCTGGAGGAGGTGCCCGGCTCGGCAGGAATGGAGCTGGGATTTCCCGGAACGATGGTGCGAGGGCTGGTCTATCACGAGATCGATCGCGGATGGCGGCGCGAGCTGCACCGGCGAGCGGCGCGGCGGGGTGGTGCCGGAGCGTTATGGCATCGGATCGCCGGTGCCGAAGGGCAGGACGAGGAACTGGCCAGAGATGTCGAACGGGCGGCACGGGAGCAACTGGCGCAGGGCTGGATACCACTAGCGGCCATGCTGTGGCGCCATGCCTTGGAACTGACGCCAGCAGGGCCGACGCGGGGACCTCGGCTACTGGCGGCGGTCGAGGCGTTGCTGGTAGCAGGGGATATCGCGACAAGCCTGGAATATCAGGGCGAGGTCGCCAGCCTCTCGTCGGAGCGCGATATCCAGCGACAAAGCGAAATCGCCGACCGGCCATCGGGGGACGAAACCCCTCGACCGGGCGAGGTCGCCAGCCTCGCATCGGAAAGCAGCATCCAACGACAAAGCGAGATCGCTGGACCGTCATCGGACAGCGGCATCCCTCGAACGAGCGGCGTTGTCGGCCTCTCATTTGAAGGCGGCATCCAGCGACAAAGCGGGATCGCCGACCGGCCGTCGGGGGACGAAATCCCTCGACCGGGCGAGGTCGCCAGCCTCGCATCGGAAGGCGGCATCCAACTACAAAGCGAGATCTCCGACCGGTCGCCGGGAGCCGGAATCTCCCGGCCGGGCGAGGCCGCCGACCTGCCGTCCGGGGACGGTATCCGGCGGTGGGCCGACTATGTGCTTGGATATCAGCTTTTGCTGACCGGGCAGGTTGCCGAAGCGGCGATGGCGTTGCGGCGGGCGTTGGTGTCGGGTGAACGGCACAAGCGGGAGCCCGTGGATCTGGAGGCCAGGATCGCGTCCCAGCTGACCATCCTCGGCGTGCTGACCGTGTCGTACCCGGAAATGATCCAGCACGCGACGACGGCGGTGGCGACCGCGAAGGTGCCATGGGTCGCGGCGTTCGCGTGGTTCGCGAAGTCGATCGGGCTGGCGGTGGTCGGGCGGAGCGGGGAGGCGCTTGCCGCGCTCGCGGGGGTGGACGCGCCGGGGGCGCCGTCGGGGCTGGACGGGCTGGTGGCGCGGGGGATGATCCGGCTGTGGACGGATGACCTGGAGGGCGGCCGGAGCGATCTGGCGGCGGCGGTGAACCGGGCTACGCGGGGCGAGCCGTTGCGGGTGGGGCAGGCGCTGGGCTTTCTCGGGGAGGCCGAATACCGGCTGGGCGCGCTCGGCGAGGCCGTGTTGCACGCGGAGCTCGCGGTCGGTGACGCGGAGGACAACAGCCGCGTCTGGGACTACGCGATGCTGCACGCGATCGCCTGCTATCCGCTCGCGGCGCAGGCGGAATGGGCCAGGGCCGAGGCTCACGCGGAGCGGGCCAGCCGGTGGGCGCGCCAGGTCGGAACCCCGGCGGGGATCGTGTACGCGGCGGCGGCGCAAGCCGTACTCGCTCAGGCCAGGGATGACGCGGCGTGGCTGCTGGCGGCGGCCGAGGAGGCGGAGGCGATCTATCCGGTGGAGGAGCCCGGCACGCACCTGCTCGGGCCGGTGCGGGCGGACGCGCTTTCGCGATTGGGAAGGGTCACCGAAGCCGCCGAAGCGCTGGCGCGGTTCCAGGTCCGGCTCGGGTCGTCGCGCCGCAGGTCGGTCGAGATGTGTGTGGCCCGGGTGAAGGCCCAGATCGCGTCCGTTTCCGGACGGCATCAGGAGGCGCTGGACGAATACCGCGTCGCCCTGCGAATCGCCCGGGAGACCGGCATGCGCCTGGAAGCGGCGCGGATCGAGCTGTCCGTCGGCCGGTGCCTGCACGCGCTGGGCCGCCGCGCGGGGGCCGAACGTTCGTTCCGCGTCGCGATTGAACGGTTCACCGCGATCGGCGCGAACGCCTACATAATCCAGACCCTGGACGCCGCCGGCCAGGCCGGAATGACCTTGGACGCGCCCCCGGCCGCGCTGGCCGCGCTCACCCCCGCCGAACGGGCGGTCGTCACCCTGGCCGCCGCCGGGAATTCCAATCGGGAGGTCGCCGAACGCCTGGTGCTCAGCGTGAAGACCATCGAATTCCACCTCACCAACGTGTTCAGGAAACTCGACATCACCACCCGCGACGAACTCCGCCAAGTGCTGCCAGAACCAGGGTGGCCACACGAAATCCCTGGGGTTCACCCCGGAAGCCCCGGCAGCACCCGCGACCTACGCTGATCGTCAAACCCACCCGTATTAACGAGAAACCCGTCCCAACCAGCCGCATGGCCACCGACGAGGTGATCCGCCGCTGCGGCTGCCAGATCACGTCTTTCTCATTAATAGGAGGCCTGACCCCTCATGCGCAGACGATCGGTGATCGCTTTGATCGCCACCGCCATCCTGGCCCTGCCCGGCCATTCGCTCGCCTCGTCCCACCACGGCCCCACCAACGGCTTCTCCGCCAAGGGCCCGTGGAATACGAAGATCCCCCGCTATGTACGGCTCGCGCCCAACTCCCAGGCCATCGTCGACAACATCAAGCTCGACAAGGAACAGAATTTCGGCTCGTGGGCCATCAACACCGACGAATACTCGGCCCCCATCTACACCGTCGGCCGCCACACCCCGAAGAAGAAGTGGACCTTCTCCGACTGCCTCAACCTCCCCCACCTGGCCCCGGTGATCGCCGACAGCCTGGCCGCCGTCCCCACCCCACCTGACATGATCGTCTCCAAGGGCACCGACGCCTCGGTCGCGATCTACCAGCCGTCCACCGACACCTACTGGGACTTCTGGCGCGCCGAGAAGGACGCCGCCGGGAACTGGTCAGCCTGCTGGGGCGGCAAGATCGAGCACTACTCCAAGAACCCCGGCATCTTCGACAACCCGCTCGGCGCGACCGCCACCGGCCTGCCCTTCGGCGCGTTCTCGATCCGGATCGAGGAGCTCCGCCGCGGCCGCATCGACCACGCCCTGAACATCGTCACGGTGCGAACCCGGGCGAACTGTAACTCCTGGCCGGCCTCCCGCAACGACGGCTGGGTCGAAGGCGCCGACATCCCGTGCGAGGGCCAGCGTTTCCGCCTGGACCCGACCTTCGACGTCAGCACCCTCACCAGCCCCGCCGCCCGCACGATCGCCCGGGCCATGCAGGAGTACGGCCTGATCATGACCGACAAGGGCGGCGCCCTGGTCACCTACGCCGAAGATCCTCGCCCGTACATGGCCCACAACGGCGGCGTCGACCCCTACACCCTGCTCTTCGACCCCACCGACCTGGTCCCCGACGGCGTGGAGAAATACCTCGTGCTCTCCGAGATCCCGGTCGAACGCCTGCAGGCCCTCCCCCTCGACTACGGCCGCCCCAGGCCGTAAACCGGTCGGTCCGGGCGGTAACCCCCGCCGCCCGGACCGTTAAGGGTTTCCTCTGATCCGCTTATTCGGGGATAATTCCGGCAGTGGAGTCTCCTGACCGGATTGGCCTCGTGAACGAGAACCGGAATGCCCTTGTGGTCCGCGGCGGCTGGGAAGGGCACCAGCCGGTCGCCGCCACCGACCTGTTCATCCCCTACCTCCGCGACCAGCACTTCGACGTACGCGTGTGCGATTCGCCGGAACCGTACGCGGACGCCGCGTACATGGCGACCGTCGACCTGATCGTGCAGTGCCTGTCGATGGGCGAGATCACCTCTGAGCAGTGTTCCGGGCTGTCGGCCGCCGTAAGCGCGGGGACCGGTCTGGCCGGTTGGCACGGCGGCATCGTCGACTCCTTCCGGAACAACCCCGACTACCTGCACCTGGTCGGCGGCCAGTTCGCCTGCCATCCGGCGAAGCCGCCGCACGAGCAGGTGGACGGCGCGCAGGACAACTGTTTCATCCCGTATCGCGTGACCATGCTGCCCGAAGCGGCCGATCACCCGATCACCACGGGCTTGGCTGACTTCGACCTCGTCACCGAGCAGTACTGGGTGCTCGCCGACGACTACAACGACGTGCTCGCGACGACCACCCATCCGGCCCGCGCCCCCTGGAATCGCGCGGTCACCGTGCCCGCCATCTGGACCAGGAGCTGGGGTGCGGGCCGCGTCTTCGTCGCCACGCCCGGCCATGACCTGAACGTGCTCCGGGACCCCAGCGTCCGTACCGTCATCGAGCGAGGGATGGTATGGGCGAGCAGGTGAATGTCGGGATCGTCGGGTGCGGGGCGATCTCAGGGGCGTACACGACGACTATCGGGCGGTTGCCCGGGTTGCGCCTGGCGGCGGTGGCGGACCTGGACGCCGCGCGGGCGGAGGCGGTGGCCGTGGCCAATGACGCCCGTGCCCTGCCCGTGGCCGAGCTGATCGCCGACCCCGGTGTGGATGTGGTGCTCAACCTGACCGTCCCGGCCGCGCACGCCGGCGTGGCGCTGGCCGCGATCGCCGCGGGCAAGGACGTGTACGGCGAGAAGCCGCTCGCCGCCACCAAAGCCGAGGCCCTGCAGGTCATGCGCGCCGCGGCAGCCGCGGGGGTGCGCCTCGGCTGCGCGCCTGACACCGTCCTGGGCACGGGCGTCCAGTCCGCCCGCCGGCACGTCGACGACGGCCTGATCGGCGCGCCCATCGCCGCCACCGCGATCATGGTCACTCCTGGACACGAACGCTGGCACCCTAACCCTGACTTCTACTACGCTCCCGGCGGCGGTCCGCTTCTCGACATGGGGCCCTACTACATCACCGCCCTGATCCACCTGCTCGGCCCCGTCAGCCGGGTGATCGGCGCCGCCGGTCATGCCCGCCCCGAGCGCACCATCGCCTCAGGCCCGCGCGCGGGCACGACGATCCCCGTGACCGTCGACACGCACGTCACCGGAATCCTCATCCACGACTCCGGCGCTCTCTCCACGCTGGTGATGAGCTTCGACGCCGCCGCGACCAGGGCGGCCCCCATCGAAGTCCACGGCGAGAAAGCGTCCCTGATCGTTCCCGACCCCAACACATTCGACGGCGACGTCCTCATCCACCCCATCGACGGCACTTGGCAAGCCCTGCCCACCCTGGCGGGCTACCGAAACGCCTCCCGGGGCTACGGCCTGGCCGACCTCACAACCACGCCACCCGGCGAACTCCCCCGCGCGTCAGCACCGCTGGCCCTGCACGTCCTGGACATCATGGAATCCCTCCTGACCTCCACCACCACAGCCCAGGCCATCCCCATCACCACCACCTGCGCCCGCCCCGACCCGGTCCCCCTGACGGAACCCTGCTAAAGTCGAACGCGGGCGACCAGTGGCCCAAGTGGGCCCGGCCACGAGGCGCTGACCTGGACGTATGCCACTTTGATCACGTCTCGTCGGCCGGTCCCCCGCTCACGGTCACCTCCATCTCAGTGAGGTGGTAGGCGTTGCACGGATTGTGCTCCTCGGGGCAGTTCGACAGGCCGACGTAAACGTCCGCGAGGGCCTCCAGGACGATCCGGTCGCCGGGCGAGGTGGTCGGTTCCTTGATCTCCATCCGCCCGTCCGGGTGGTGGGCGATGTTCATGAACAGCGAGATGCACATGTCCGGGGAGATCTTCTGCGTGTCCAGCCCGAGTTCCACCCAGTCGGCGGTCAGGTTGTCGTAGCAGGTGAAGGTCTGGCCGGTGCCGTACCGGATGGCGTTGGACCACTGCGAGCAGTAGCCGCCGGTCATGTTGTGGATGCCGTTGTCGTCGTGGACCACCCGGAACATGGGGGCGCATTTGGTCGAGTAGACCACGTGGCCCTCCTTCAGGTCCCATCTGCCGGAACTCACCCGGGAGAACATGCAGGACAGGCGCTCGTCCTGGTCATCCACCATGGCGGCGATCAGGTCCATCACCTGCTGGCCGCGCACGTCGACGACGGTCAGGATCTGCCCGGCGCGAAGCTTGAGCGCCAGCCTGCCACGCGGCGGGACCACGGTGGTGCCCGTCGAGGTCCAGCCGTTGCGGTCGGTGGTCCCGGTGTCGGTCTTTGTGCCGGTCATGGCGTCAGTCATTGCATGGTCTCCATGGGACTCAATAGGCGGGATGAAAAGGACGTCACGGCGTGCCGAATCCGCCGCCGCCGGGGGTGCGGAGCAGAATGCGGGACCCGGGGGCCAGGACCGTCCGGCTCTTGGGCTCGGCGACCGGCACATCGTCGATGCGCAGCGCGCCGGGCAGGCCGTCCGCGCCGCCCGCCAGGCCGGGCGCCGGATGGTCGATCCGTTCGGTGAGGAAGACGATGTCCAGCGGCTCGTCATGCAGGCTGCGCAGCACGACCTCCTGGCCGTCGCCGCCGCGCCAGGCCCCCGCGCCGCCGGAGCCCCGCACGATCGTCTTCCGTTCCACCAGCAGCGGCGTCTGGGCCTCGATCACCTCCACCGGGGTGTTGGAGACGTTGCTCGGCGTGCTGAGCGTGGGATGCCCGTCCTGGCCCTCGCACGCGCCCTGCCCGCCGTTGAAGCACAGCAGCGAGGCGAACGGGCCGGCGTCGTCCCTGCCGCGTACGCCGACGACCCAGAACGGGGTGCCGGCCGCCGCCGCGACCCTGGCAGGCAGCGGGCCGAGCAGCGCACGGGAGAGCACGGCCGGGATGGCGTGCGCCGGGAAGTTGGCGCTGAGCGCAGCCGGCTTGTCCGGATTGAGCAGCGAGCCGTCCGGGATCCTGATCGTGACCGGGCGGAGCGCGCCCTCATTGTTGGGCAGGTCGGGCGCGAGCAGACAGGCCAGGCCGTACCGGGTGTAGCCGAGGGTCGGCGAGCCGGAGTTGATGCCGTACCTGCTCTGGCCGGAGGTGCCGGCGTAGTCCACCACCATCGTGTCCCCGGCGACCTCGACGGTCACCGTGATCTGCTTGGGCTCCTCGAACCCGTCCAGCTCGACCGTGGCGCCGTAGGAACCGTCGGGGATGCCCAGGATGGCGGTGCGCACCGCGGACTCCGTCGCGGCGCAGATCCGCCGGCCTGCCTCGGTCAGGTCCAGGTCGGGGTCGTCGGCCAGCATCGCGGTGATCCGCCGCACGCCGAGGGCGTTGGCTGCGACCAGCGCGTCCACGTCGCCGAGCACCTGCCGCGGCACCCGCACGTTGCGGGCCAGGATCCGCCGGATCAGCGCGTTCGGGGTCCCGCGTTCGACCAGTTTCACGGGCGGCAGGCAGAAGCCCTCCTCGAAGATGTCCTGGGCGAAGGCGCCCTCGGAGGCGCCGCCGATGTCGGAGAGGTGGCAGATACTGGCGACGAACGCCACGATCTCCCCGTTGTGGAAGACCGGGGTGGCGGCCGTCAGGTCGGGCAGGTGGGTGTTGCCGACCCACGGGTCGTTGGTGGCGAGCACGTCGCCCGGCTCCAGCCGGTCCCGGCCGATCTCCTCGACCATGGCCCGGACCGTGCCTGCCACCGTCCCGGTGAACACCGGCACCGACCTGCCGTACTCGACCAGCAGGTCCAGGTCGGCGGTGAGCACCGCGCAGGCCAGGTCGTTGGACTCGCGGACGACGGAGCTGAACGCCGTCCGCAGCAGCACCGCCGCCATCTCGTCCGCGACCGAGATCAGCCGCTGCCAGACGATCTGCAGCGTCGCGGCATCCCAGGTCATCATGGTGGTCTCCTAGAGCTCTCTGGTGTCGGACGGGGTGGCCGCAGGGAACAGCCGGGCGAGGAGTTGCGCGTCCAGGGCGAGTTGCCGGGCGATCCGGCCGACCGCCTCCTCGCTGGGGGCCTCGTCGGCGAAGTCCTGGGCGGCGTTGCCCGACTTCAGATAGACGGGCGCGGCCACCCGCACCATCTCCGGCACGTCGTAGCCGCGGACGAAGCCGCCGGTGGCGCGCGGGTTGTCGGTGTGCAGGTCCAGCGCGGCCGGGGTGGCCTGCCGGACCGCGGCGATCATGCGGAGGTCCAGGTCACGCTGAAGGTTGACGGAGTCGGCGCCGAGACCGGCCAGGAGCCTGGCGTGCAGCGGGTTGCCCGCGCCCATGTTGGAGGACGCCTTCAGCCGTACGGTGTCGGGCAGCAGCCCGTCGGCCCGCATCCGGTCGAGCAGCCAGAGCACGCCCTCGTCGAAGACCAGGAAGCCGCGGACCCCGAGCTCGGCGGCGTGCAGCGCGTCGTCGGCGGCGCGCACCACCTGCTCCATGCCGCGCAGCCGGTAGGCGCTGGCCGCGGCCACCTCCCCGGCGGCGAGCCGCTGACCGCCGATGTCGAACATGCCGCGCGGCCCGATCGCGACCCGCAGCTGTGCGTCGTGCTCGGCGCAGGCCGCCACCAGGTCGGCCAGCTCGGCGTCGAGCAGCCGCATGGTGCCGACCGTGTTGGTCACCTGGTGGAGCCTGATCCCGTACGGCCGCAACCGGCCGGCCAGCGCGCGCACGGTCGGGCCGAGCAGGGCGCCGGCGACCTCCCACTTGTACCAGCCGCCGTCGGCGAACCTTCCCGTGCTGGTCGGCGGGGTGTCCGGATCCCGGCCAGGCAGCCCGGCCGCGGCCAGGTAGCCGCGGATCTCGTCGAGCGTCATGCCGTCGCCCCGCTCCGCTCAGTCCCGCTTCGCTCGGTCACGGCCCGGCCGGGCGAGCCTGCGACCGCGATGTGCAGGTTGCCGTGCTCGTCGATCTCGGCCAGGTCGCCGGGGCCGACCACGGCAGTGCTCTCCGGCATCTGGAACACCGCGGGCCCGACCACCCGGGTGCCGGGCGGCTCCTCAAGCAGGCGCAGCACCGGCGCATCGACCAGGCCGGTCTCGGGGAACCACACCCGCCTGGTCCGGCCCGAGGCCCCGCCCGAGGCCGCCGGCGGCACCGTGCGCACCAGCTCGGGCCGGTCGAAACGGCCGTAGGCGCGGATCCGCCAGGTCACCACCTCGGCGTCGCCGTGCCCGGCCGGCACGCCGTAGATCCGGCTGTACTCGGCGGCGAACCTGGCCGCGTACTCCGCCGGGCCGTCCCCCGGCTCGGTCCGCACCTCGATCTCGAACCCCTGGCCGGCGAAGCGCATGTCCGCGGCGTGCTCGAACCGGACGGCGGGTTCTGCCAGCTCCGCCTCCGCCTGCCGGCGCAGGTCGGCGAAGACCTGCTCGACCGCGTCGGCGGGCCAGGCCGACAGCCGGGTGAGCTGGGTGCGGGACACCTCCACCAGCGGGGGCGCCACCAGCAGTCCCGTCGCCGACAGCACTCCCGCCGCGCTGGGCACCACCACCCGGCGCATGCCCAGGATGCGGGCGACCCTGGCGGCGTGCACGGGGGCGGCGCCGCCGAAGGCCACCATGGTGAAATCCCGGGGGTCGTGGCCGCGCTCGGTGGCGTGCACCCGCATGGCCAGCGCCATGTGCTCGTCCACCACCCGGACCACGCCGGCCGCGGCGGCCAGCGGATCCCCGCCGAAGGCCGCGCCGAGGTGCTCGGTCATCGCCCGTCCGGCGGCGGCCACGTCCAGGCGCATCCGGCCGCCGAGGAAGTAGTCCGGGTCCAGGTAGCCGAGCACGGTGTCGGCGTCGGTGACCGTCGGCAGGTCGCCGCCCAGGCCGTACGCGGCGGGGCCTGGGCGGGAGCCGGCGCTGTGCGGGCCCACCTTGAGCAGGCCGAGGTCGTCGAGTGCGGCGATGGAGCCGCCGCCGGCGCCGATCTCCAGCATGTCGACCACCGGCATGGTCACCGGCAGGCCGCTGCCGGCTTTGAGCCGGTGCACCCGGCCGACCTCGAAGCCTGACAGCACGCCAGGCTCGCCGTTGGTGATCACGCACACCTTGGCGGTGGTGCCGCCCATGTCGAAGGCGATCAGGTCGGGCACCCTGAGCAGCGTCCCGATGTGCGCGGCGCCGATCGCGCCCGCGGCCGGTCCCGACTCGAGCAGCCGCAGCGGGTGGCGGCGCGCGGTCCCGGTGGTGACGACGCCGCCGTTGGACTGCATCAGCACCAGCGGCACGGCCAGGCCCAGGCGGGTCAGCGCACGTTCGATGTCCTGGAAGTGCTCACCGGCCACCGGGCGGACGTACGCGTTGGCGACCGTGGTGACCGTGCGCTCGTACTCCCTGATGATCGGCGCCAGCTCGGCGGAGAGGGTTACCGGGACGCCCGGCAGCCGCTCGGCGAGCGCGGCGGCGACCGCCTGCTCGTGCGCGGCGTCCACGTACGCGTTGATCAGGCAGACCGCGACCGACTCCACGCCCAGTTCGGCCAGCCGGTCGGCCACCGCCGCGAGGTCCGCCGGATCGGGGGCGATCTCGACCGTGCCGTCCGCGCGGAGCCGTTCGGCGACCTCCAGCCGCAGCTCGCCGGGAACCAGCGGGTCGGGCCTGACCAGCCGCTGGTCGTAGAGGTCGTAGCGCCACTCCCGGCCGATGTCGAGCACGTCGCGGAAGCCGCGGGTGGTGACCAGTGCGGTCCGGGCTCCGCGCCGTTCGATCAGCGCGTTGGTGACCAGGGTGGTGGCGCCGACCGCGGGCCGGTCGATGTCGGCGGCCGTCGCGCCCGCGGCGGCCAGCACCTCCCCGACGCCCTGCTCGATGGCGCGGGAGAAGTCGTCGTAGGTGGTCAGGCACTTGCCCAGCCAGGCCAGGCCGGTCCGCTCGTCGAGCAGCACCAGGTCGGTGAAGGTGCCTCCGATGTCGAAGCTCACGCGCACGCCTGACCGCCTCCTCCGTGCTGCCCGGCCTGGGCCACTGGGTTGATCATGATCGATTTCCTTTACCTGACGGATGCGTAGATCAGCACGGGCAGGACCAGGCCGAGCTGGCCGCCGAACTGGACCCTGGCCAGCGCGGTCAGCCGCGCCGCCCCGTTCCTGCCTGTCGAGGCGGCGCGGACCGCCGCGGCGTAGCCCAATCCGGCGGCTGCGCCCAGCAGCGCCCCGCCGAGCAGCGCGAGCCAGAGCACGCCGGCGGCCCATCCGGCCGCCAGCCCGCCGGCGCCCGCCGCCAGCAGCGCCCCGGTCGGCAGCGCGCCCACCGGCCGGGCCGGCAGCCGGCAGGCCCCGGCGCTCAGCAGCACCAGCGCCACGACAGCGCCGGTGATCAGCGGGTCGCCGTCCCGGCCAGCGGCTGCGGCGACCTCCCCCGGAAGCACCGAGGTGAACAGGCCGAGCACACCGTTGGCGGCGAATGCCACCACGCAGGCGGCGAGCGGAGTCGTGCCGGGGTCGCGTACCTGTGTGCCGCCCTCACCGGGCCGCGACAATGGTGCCCATGCGACGGCCCGATTCCGGCCCACCAGCAGCGCGGTAATCACGAGCAGCGCGATCCCGGCGCCGAACGCGGCGCTCCTGTTCCCCAGGCTCGCGGCCAGCCCGGCGCAGCACGCGCCGGCTCCCACCCCGCCCAGCAGGCAGGCGGTGGCGATCGACGCTCCGCGAGCGTGCGCCGTCAGCGCCGAGGTGGCCACCGGGGAGACGACGCCGAGCGCGACCCCCGTCCCGATCCGCGCCGTCACCAGCACGGCCAGGTCGGGTGAGACCAGATAGAGCAGCCCTGCGGCGGCGTCGATGAGCATCGCCGCGGCCAGCACCCGCCGGGGCTCAGCGCGGGCGATCAGGCCGGCGAGCCGCCCCGTCCCGACCAGGCCCATCACGCCGGCGACCGTCGCGCCGTGCACGCTGAACAGCAGCGCGGTCGGCCAGGCACCGCCGCCGAGCAGCGCCGCGTAGTCCCGGTAGAAAGGACTGGGGAAGGCGCTGAACGCGGCGGCCACGGCCAGTGCCGCGGCGGGACCGGCCTGGTGGGACCTTTCGACGGCGGGTACGGCGATCACAGCCGTGCCTCCCCGCGGGTAATCCCCAGCAACGCCGCGACCAGCGCCACGTCCGCCACCGCCGAGCCGGCGAGGTCGGCCAGCACCCGGCGGCCCTCCCCGTGACCAGGCCATGCTCCGGGGGTGAAGATCGCCGTCGGGTCGGCGGCCCGGTCGGTCACCACCAGGTCCCGCGCGCCGGTGCGCCAGGTCAGGCTGCCGTCCAGGCTCACCGCGACCCCGCGCTCCGCCAGCGTGCCGAGATCGGCCAGCGCCGTCCGCGCGCCGGTCGCCGACACGGCGAGATCGGCGCCGCGCACCGCCGCCGCCACGTCGGTGGTGACCGAGACCGTGCAGCTCTCCGGCAGCATTCCGGGTGCCGCCTCCGCCCGGGCCGCCGAGGCCGCGGACCGTACGGCCACCCGGACCTCGCGCGGCGGCAGCACGGCCGCCAGGTAGCGGAGCGTCCACTGGTTGGTCGGCCCGAAGCCGACCAGGGCCAGCCGGGCGGGCGGCTCCGCGCACAGCGCCTGGGCGGTCGCGGTCGCCGTGGCGGCGGTACGCAGCCAGGTGGCCAGCATCCCTTCGATGAACGCCAGGTTGGCGGCGTCGCCGTACCGGGTGGCCAGGATGGCCGAGGTGGACACCCCCGGGGACCCGGCGCGTCCTGGCCGGTAGGACGCCCACTTGCTGATGGCCAGGTCGAGTGCGGGCACCACGCCGGCCACGGTGAGGAAGAAGCCGCCGTCGCCGGTGGACAGGGTCTGCTTGGGAAGCTGACTGGCCAACCCCGCCCCCAGGTCGGCGAGCGCGGCGGCCACCGCCGCGGTGAGCGTCCGCGGCTCGATGCCCACCGCCGCCACGTCGGCGTCAGTCATCCTCCGCACCGCCGTCACCCCCGCTCCCGTACAGGGCGGCCAGCGCCAGCGAGACCATGCCGGCGACCGCCCGCAGAAAGGCGGTACGGGCCGGGTCGAACGCCCGGACAGTACGGCTCACGAAGGCCAGGTCCCCCCAGACCCGCCCGCCGACGAAGAGCGGGAAGAGCACACAGGCGTGCAGGTCCTCGGCCGACGACATCCGGGCGGTCACCGGGAAGCGGCCGGCCAGCCTGCTCACGTCCGACAGTTGCACGACCTTGCCGCTCCGATAGGCGTGCGCGCCCATGAACCCCGGTTCCACCGGATGCCCGGCGGCCAGCGACTGCGTCCACCGGGACGACATCCCCGCCGAGGCCACCAGGGTGGAGATGTCCGCGCCCCGGCCGTCCCGCCCCAGCCGGAACACGGTGGCCGCGTCGCAGAAGTTGCGGTCCACGGCCCAGCGCACCACGGTGTCGGCGAGCGCGGTCACGTCCGGCATGGCGAGCAGGTTGTCGACGATCGAATAGAGCGCGTCGTTCTGGGCGTTGAGGGTGGCCACCGTCTCGCGCAGCCGCTCCTCGCTCCGGTCGTCCCCGAACTCGGCCACCGGCGGGAGGAACTGGTAACCCACCCCGCGTACGGAAGCGATCCACCGCGATCCGGACGGGGTGTCGCCCAGCTTGCGGCGCAGCCGCCCGATGTGGATGCGCAGGGTGTTCAGCCCGTCCCCGTGCTTCCACCGCCACACCCCGTGCACGATCTCGTGCGGCGGCACCGTCTGCTGCGACCGGCGCATCAGGTAGACGAGCAGGTCGAACTCGTTCTGGCTGAGCTGGACCGCGTCCTCGCCGAGCACACACCGGCGGGCTCCCAGGTCGACCCGGAGTTCGCCGGCCTGGAGCCAGCGGATCCGCAGCGTCTCGTCGCGGCGCGCTCCCCGGCAGAGCGCGGTCAGCCGGGCGAGCACCTCACGGGGGCCGCAATGCCGGTCGATCAGCAGGTTCGCGCCGGCGCCGAGCAGCGCGAGCACCTGGTCATGGTCGAGCGGCCCCGCCACCACGGCGATCGGGGAGGCGCAGGCCGCGCGCAGCGACTTGGTCGCCCTGAGCAGCCAGCCCGGGTTCGCTCCGGCGATCAGGACCAGCCTGGTCTCCCGTACCGACGCCTGGTGCGCGGCGCGCTGGACGTCCTCGAACGCGCCGACCGCCCACTCCCGTTGCCCCTGGAGGGCCGCCACGGGCGCGAGCGCCGGGCGGTCCGGCTCGCTGCAGAGCACCGTCGGGGAGAGCAGGGCGGCCTCCTTGCGGGTCATGATGCGGGCGGGCCGGCCGTACGCGGGTGAGGTCATCACGATCTACAGCACCTTGGAGAGGAAGGATCGGGTGCGTTCGTGCCGGGGATCGGCCAGAACCTGGCGCGGCGTGCCCTGCTCGAGGATCCGGCCGCCGTCCATGAAGGCCACCCGGGTGGCCACCTCACGGGCGAAACCCATCTCGTGGGTCACCACGATCATGGTCATGCCGCCGGCCGCGAGGTCGCGCATCACGTCGAGGACCTCGCCGACCAGTTCCGGGTCGAGCGCGGAGGTCGGCTCGTCGAAGAGCATCAGCTCGGGGCGCATGGCCAGCCCGCGGGCGATGGCGACCCGCTGCTGCTGCCCACCGGACAGGCTGCGCGGATAGGCGTTCACCTTGTCGCCCAGCCCGACCCGGTCGAGCAGGGCACGGGCCGCGCGTGTCGCCGGCTCCCGGGGCTGCCGGTTCACCCGGATGGGAGCCTCGATCACATTTTCCAGGACGGTGAGATGCGGGAACAGGTTGAAATGCTGGAAGACCATGCCGATCCGGGCCCGCTGCGCGCGGATCCGGCGCTCGTGCAGCTCGTGCAGCCTCCCGCCGCGCTCCTCGTAGCCGATCAGCTCGCCGCCGACGTACACCCGTCCCGCGTTGGGGCGCTCCAGGTGGTTGACGCACCGGAGCAGGGTGGATTTGCCGGACCCCGAGGCGCCGATCAGGCAGAGCACCTCGCCGCGCGCCACCTCCAGGTCGACGCCGTGCAGGACCTGGTGGTCGCCGAAGCGCTTCCGCACGCCGGTCAGCCGGACCAGCGGCTCGTCCCGCGCGGTCACCGGTTCGGGGCCAGCCATCGGCTCCACCTCCCCGCCCGGTAGGGCGCCGCCGAACCGTGCCGCGCGGCGAAACCGGCCCCGAGCCGCCGCTCCAGCCGATGTTCGAGCCAGGTCAGCAGGGTGACGACGACCAGATACCAGATGCTGACCACGATCAGCACCGGGATGGTCTCGTAGGTGCGGCCGTAGATGAGCTGCCCGGCGTAGAGCAGTTCGGGCAGCGCGATCACGCTGACCACCGAGGAGTACTTGAGCAGCCCGATCGCCTCGTTGGAGGCCGGGGGGACGATCACCCGCAACGCCTGCGGCAGCACGATCCTGCGGAAACTGTGCGTACGGCTCATGCCGAGCGCCTGAGCCGCCTCGGTCTGGCCGTGGTCGACCGCGGTGATCCCGGACCTGATGATCTCGCAGAGGTAGGCCGCCTCGTTCAGGGCGAGCCCGAGGATGGCGGCCGTCCACGGCGAGATCAGGTCATTGGTCTGGGCGGCCCAGAACTGCGGGCCGAACGGGATCCCGATGGAGATGACCGGGACCAGGATCGCCAGGTTGTACCAGATGATCAGTTGGACCAGCACGGGCGTGCCGCGGAACAGCCAGACGTAGCCGCCGGCGGTCGCGCGCAGGATCCTGCTGTCCGCCCGGCGCATCAACGCCAGCGCCAGGCCGAGCAGGCAGGCCAGCGCCATCGCCACCGTGGTGAGCAGCAGCGTGGTGCCGAGACCGGCCAGGATCCGGCTGTCGAAAAGGTATTTTCCGACGATGTCCCACTGGTAGTTGGGGTTGGTCAGCACCGAGGAGACCACCTGGGCGGTCACCACGAGGATCACCACGATCCCCACCCAGCGCCATGGCCTGGACCGCGGGACGACGACGTGATCCTGATCGGCGACCTGGTCGACAGGTCTGTGGTGCTCGGCTGCCGGTATCACCGGTCGTTGAACCATCGGCGGGTCAGAAGGCCGCGGAGTTGATGAGCGGCTCGGTGAGTCCCCGGTCGTCGACTCCCCAGGTCTGGAGGATCCTGCCGTAGGCCCCATCCTTGATGATCGCGGCGAAGGCGTCCCTGACCTCCTGGGTCAGCGCGCTGTTCTTGGGGAACGCGGCGGCGAAGTAGCCGTCGGTGGCGTAGCCGCCGGTGACCTTGAGCCCTTGCTGCCGGGTCATCGCGTACGCGTTGGCAGCCGAGTCGTTCGGAGTGACCTCGATCCGGTCACTGGTCAGCGCCAGCAGCGTCGCGCTCAGATCCTTGTACTCGTTGACGGTGATCTTCGGCTTCCCGCCGGAGACGCACTTCTTGGACGCCTCGTCCAGGTACTGCCCCTCCAGCGCCCCGCTGGGGATGCCCACTGTCACCCCGCACAGGTCGTCGAACCCCTGGATGTCCTTGGCGAAGGACGTTTTCATCAGGAAGTTGTTCTTGGAGGTGATGTAGTCGACGAAGTCGACCTGCTTCTCCCGCTCCTTGGTGTCGAACATGCCCGTCAGCGCGAGGTCGTACCGGCCGGATGTGAGCCCCGGGATGATCGAGTCGAACGCGACGTTCTCGAACGTGATGGTCCGGCCCAGCTTCTCCCCGAGCGCCGCGGCCAGGTCGACGTTGAGCCCTTTCCAGGTCGCGCCGTCGTCGTCGAGGAAGTTGTACGGCACCAGCGACGGATCGGCCGCCGCGACCAGCGTGGCGGACGTGGCTGGGGCGGACGCCGCCGCACCCGCGGAGTCCGAGGACGAAGAACAGGACGTCACGCCGAGGGTCAGGGCCGCCGACACAACGGCGACGATCATCGATCGGCGGGAACGGACACGGGCAACGGTCATGGGCGGGTCCTCCTGGCTGGTAGGGATTGCTCGCCGGAGGAACGGAGCCATCTCTGCCCTCCGAGAGGCATTCGAGGCCCGCCCCGTTTCACCAGAATTGCTGATATGTACCCTTAATGTTTCTTCCGCCCATATCGACATGTTTTAGACAGGTTCGGGCCTATACGGTGTCGGTCGAACCGATTGGGGGAGACCGTTGCCTGACTCGGCAGTGACCAGGATGATGGCCGCCGCACCGCTCGCCGACGAGATCGACCTGAGCGTCGGCCAACCGGACCAGCAGGTGGCCCCCGCGCTCCGCCAGGCCGGCATCGCGGCCATCGCCGAAGGCCGGACCGGCTACACGCCCAAGCTCGGCCTGGCCGAACTCCGTACCCTGATGGCCGAGGACATCGCCACCGCGACCGGCCACCGCCCCTCCCCCGAGGACGTGGTCATCACGATCGGCGGCACCGGCGCCGTCGCTGTCGCCATCGCGGCCGCCTGCTCCCCCGGCCGTCCGCTGCTGGTTCCCGACCCCGCCTGGCCCAACTACCGGGTGCTGGCCGCGTCCCTCGGAATCCCCGTCCTGACCTACCGCCAGGGCCCAGGCGGCGCCGCCTTCCTGGACCTGGACGAAATCGACCGAGGACTCACCGCCGGCGCCCGCCTGGTCGTCGTCAACTCCCCCGCCAACCCGACCGGCGCCGTCGCCTCCGCCGACCTGCTGGCCACCCTCGTCGACCTGGTCAGATCCCACGGCGCCACCATCCTCAGCGACGAGGCCTACGAGTCCATCGTCTTCGACGGCACCCGTGCCCCCTCACCCCTGACCACCGGCCCCGACCTCACCTTCGCCTGCCGCACCTTCTCCAAAAGCCACGCGATGACCGGCTGGCGGGTAGGCGCCCTGATCTCCCCACCCTCGTACCGCACCCCCGTCGCCGCCCTCCACGGAACAACCGCCGGCTGCGCCCCCGCCATCGCCCAATACGCCGCCATCGCCGCCCTAGACGGCCGCGGCCCCACCCCCACCCACCATTCCGCCTGCTACGCCGAACGCTACGCCCTGGCCCAGCGCATACTCGGCGACCTGATTCCCGCGCACTCCCCCGGCCGACTCGGCGGCTTCTACGCCTGGGCCGACGCCTCCGCCACCGGCCTGACCGGCCTGCAACTCACCGACCGCCTCCGGCAGCACAAGATCCTCGTCTCCGCAGGCGAGGTCTACTCCGCCACCGCCCCCGGCTGCTTCCGAATCTCGCTCACCCAGCCAGCCGACATCCTGACCCCGGCCCTCCACACCATCCGCCAGGCCATCCCCTGACCAGTGCCTCACGGAGCGCATGCACGAAGAGGCCGAGCGACTCCAGTCCGACCCGCGACCTGCTTGTTTCTCGGACGGGCTGCTATGCGGTGGCGTCGGGAGGGAAGGTGATGGTGATCCGGCGGCCGTTGGAGTAGCTGGTCACCGGGCGGTGGAGGGCGTCGCTCACGAGGCGGGCGATGTCCTGGAAGCGGGCGCGGCTTTCCGGGGTGTCGGCCGAGATGGAGAACGTGCCCGAGGTCGTGAGGTGGCGGATCACCTCGCCGGTCATCGCGGATCGGAAGCGGGCCTCCTCCTCGTCGGTGAGAGGCGTGGGACGGAAAGGAAGGTCGGGGATCATGGGTCTGATATTAGGGGAGATCATCCAGGCCGGCGGCTTGGAGCAGGCGTTTGGGGGCGGTGAGACGCCAGGCCTCGGTGACCAGTTCGAAGAGCTCTTCGCGGTCGATCTTGGTCAGGTGCACGACCACCCAGCCGAACCGCCCGGCGGTGAACTGGATCTCGAAGATGTCGGGGCGTTCGGCCACCAGGGCCAGCTGCTCCTCGATCGTCGACTTGAGGCCCACGGTTTCGGTTCGCTCCCACAGGTAGCCGAAACCCTTGCCGTTGACCTTCAGGGAGATCCACTCGCCGCCGTGGCCCTGCGTGACCTCGGGCAGCTCGTTCAGCATGTCCAGGAACTCGTCGACGCTCACACCCATGGGTCAGAATCTAGAGGTTCCCACTGACATTCAGGAGCTCTCCTGGAGCGCGGTCAGGGAGATCGGGCGGTACTGCTGCCGCCAGACCACCGAGGCCGCCCAGCCCGACCACCAAGCCGCGGCGAGGGCGCCGACCTGGGCCAGGAGGATGGCGGCGGGCAGGCGCAGCAGGGGCGTACCGGAATAGAGTTCGAGCAGGCCTACGGCGAGGCTGACCAGGTAGATGGCCGCTCCGACCAGGGGGGCGACGGCGGCGACCGGGCTGAGACGCCAGGTGAGCATGCTGAGGTAGCCGAGCCAGAGGCCGGCGCCGATCATCGCGATCTGGAACGCGCCGGCGGAGGCGAGCAGGATGGTCGCGCCGCTGAACGGCAGGAGGGTGCCGGCCACGAGGGTCCAGCGCGGCCAGCCCGCGTCGGGGGTCAGGGATTCCGGCAGGGATGGAGCGATCAGGACGAGCAGGGCCATGAAGGCGGGCGGCAGAACGATCATCCACGGGACCGAGACCGGCAGCGAGAACGCGACGAGCGTGGTGACGACCATGCTCAGCAGCGACGCGGTGAACCCCGTCTGGGCGCGCGAGTCCTTGAGACCCAATAGCCCGAAGAAGCGAGATTTCCGGACATGTCGCCCGGCGGTGGTGGGGGTACGGACGACGTCCGGGGCGCCGTAGGTGGCCTCCAGCCAGGCGGCCCAGTGGGCGGTTCCCTCCCGCAGCACCGCGGAACCCCGATCCCACCAGGTCACGCCATGCGCGCCGCGTCTACGTGGCACCCCCTCGCCGCGCTGTCCTGGAGCGGGGTTCTCGCGACGGGTGAACCAGGCGAACTCCCCCGAGCTCCGGACCGCGTCGGGCACTTCCATGATCTCCCGCTCCAGATCGGCGACCGCGATGGTGAGCAGGTCGATGGCCTGGTCGGCCGTGATCCGCGAGGCGCGATCCCGGCGGAGCAGTCCGAGCAGGGCAGGGCGCAGCAGCCAGGTCCGCTGCACGGGCGGCGGCTCCTGGGTCAGGGCGGCCACCGGGTCGCGCCGGTCGTAGGGCGGCTCGCCTTCGACGGCCGCGAACAGCGTCGCCCCGAGCGACCAGAGATCGCTCTCCGCGCCGCCTTCCTCGCCTCTGATCCGCTCCGGCGCCATGTACGACAACGAGCCCACGATCGTCCCGCGGGTGGTGATCGTCGGATAGCCCGACGGCGGCGCGATGCCGAAATCCGTTAAGACCACCTCCCCGTCGGGACCGAGGAGGATGGTTCCTGGCCTGATGTCGCCGTGCGCGATTCCCGCCGCGTGCGCGACCCGCAGCGCGTCCAGCACGTGCAGGACGATCCGGGCCGCCTCGCGCTCCGGCAGCGGGCCGAGGCGTGCCAGCCGGTCCTCCAGCGACTCCACGTCGAGCAGTTCCATGACGATCCACAGGCCGTCGGAGTCGTCGACGACGTCGTGGACCCGGATCACGGATGGATGCCGTAATCGCGCTGTCGCCCTGGACCAGCGCCGGATCCGGCGCGCCGCCTGGTCTCGATCAGCCGGCGTGGCGTGCACGGGGACAGGCACCCGTTTGAGCGCCACGTCCCGCGAGAGCACCTCATCGTGGGCCTGCCACACCGAACCCGTGCCACCGCGCCCCAGTTCCCGAACCAATCGGTAACGACTGGCGATGGCGCGGGCGTGCCTCACTCCCGAGTCCGGCATGTCCCGGAAATTACACAGACGACCGCTCCACGTCCAGACTCCACGAGTCAATGGATCGGTGAAGCTTTCATCTGGAGTCCCAGTTGTACGCGATAGACCAGGTCAGGCCGATAACGCAGGTGACACCCTATGCAACGAAATTTCCGGGAAAATGGTCGGTCGCCCGACTATCACGCATTGTTGACCCCGCCTACGGGGCTCCTGATAGGACGAACACCTATCGACCAACAGGAGACGACATGCCGGGAAAATGGGTCCAAACCGCCCTCGCCGTAACCGCGGCCACCGTCCTGCTCCCCGCCCCCGCGAACGCCGCCACCCCCTGCCCGTCCCCCGGAGCCCTCTGCTTGTACGACGGCCCCTCCTTCACTGGCACCGTCTTCACCGCCAGCGCCCTCAACCCGACCGGCGTATGCGTGGACCTCACCGCCCACGGCTGGGGCGGCGGCCGAGTCAAATCCGCCGTGAACCGCAACACCAAAACCGCCGTCCTCTACACCTCCACCAACTGCACCCTCGGCGGCCCATTCCAGTACATATTCCCTAACCAACTGGTGTCCCCAGTAGGCCTAACAGCCAACAGCGCCTACGTGTACTAAGCCCTTCGCTAGCACCGAGCGCCGTCACGTGAAGAGCGAATGACTGGTACCGCTGCCCCCGGCACCAATTGATCGCCGTGGAACTCCCACCCACCCAGCCCGTTTGTTCCCCTCGGGCTCCGCCCGCCCCCGCCATCACCGCGGTCGCCCGAAGGAAGCGACAGCTTGATCCGCGTGGTTCTCCCACCCACCCAGCCCGTTTGTTTTCCCACGGGCTCTGCCCGACCCCGCCATCACCGTGGTCGCCCGAAGGAAACGACAGGCGCATCGCCGTGGTTCTCCCATCCACCCTTTCGTTTCCTCCGAGCTCGCCGTCCCACGAACCACAGCCACCACACGGTGGAACTCCCCTTGTCCTCCGCCGAGCTCCGCCCGAGCCCACCGTCCCCGTGATTCCCCACACGAACCACAGCCGCCACACGGTGAGACTCGCCCCTTTGTCCTCCCTCGGGCTCGCTCGCCCCCCGCCATCGCGGTTGCGGTGGGCACGATCGTGTGGGAATGGTGCGCCGCAGTCGAAACGATGTCGAATCCGGGTGGGCGTGGGTCACAGGCTGGTGGGCAGGCCGAAGGCTGGGAACAGCGATGGTTGTTCGAAGGCGGTGATATCGGCTAGCTGGCCGTACTCGATGTGGAGGACGGAGAGGACGAACGGGTGGAACGCCTCGTCGGTAGGGCGGCGTAGGTAGCCGGCTACGGCGGGCTGGCCGTTGGCGGTGGTTGGGAGGAGTCGCCAGCGGCCGAGGGTGGTCATGCCGGCGCGCAAGGCGCGGGCGACCTGCTCGCGGCCTGTCCACTGTCCGATCGCCGGGGAGATGGACAGGCGGACGTCCTCGTGCAGCACGGCGATCAACGCCTCCGGGTCAGCCTGTTCGTGGGCGGCGATGTAGCGCTGGAGCAAACGGCTTTGCTCCGGGTCGGGTTCGGCGGCCGGGGACCAGTCCAGCCTGCCTCTGGGCCAGCGGTGGTGCAGCGTCGCGTGGGCGCGTTGCAGGGCGCTGTTGACTGCGGGCACGGTCGTCTCGATGAGGGCGGCGACCTCGGTGGCGGGCCAGGTCAGCACGTCGCGCAGGATCAGCACCGCGCGCTGCCGTGGCGGCAGCAACTGGATCGCGGCCAGGAACGCCAGCGAGATCGTCTCCCGGCTCACCGCCGTCGCCTCCGGGTCAGGCTGATCGGCGACCAGCTCCGCGTCCGGATAGGGCTGCAGCCATGGCATGGCCGCGACGGATGGGTCGGTGCCCGATGGCGCCCCGGTGGCTCGGCGGGCGTCGCGGCGCAGCGTGTCCAGGCAGGCGTTGGTCGCGATCCGGTAGAGCCAGGTGCGCGCACTCGATCGGCCCTGGAAGTTCTCGCGCGAGCGCCAGGCGCGCAAGAACATCTCCTGGACGTGATCCTCGGCCTCGTCGTACAACCCGAGCATCCGGTAGCAGTGCACGTGCAACTCGCGCCGGTATCTGCGTGTGAGGTCGTCGAAGTCCGGCTCGTCTCCGTTCACGGGTGCTCCTCCTGTCCGGGCCACGCCCATTCTGGCGCGGGTGTACGCGTACTCGCGTGCCGTGGCCATCGCGATGACCGCGGTCACGAGCCGTCACCGGTCTCGCGTGGGCCAGCACTCACGAACGAGCGATGAGTTCCCCGGGCAGGCACGTCTGTATGGGTGAACGGACCCATAGAAGGACAGCAAGAGGATGGGATTTGTGGAGGCGAACATCTCGATGTCGCTGGACGGCTTCGTCACCGGCCCGAACCTCGGTCAGTACCCGGGACTGGGCGAGGGCGGCGAGATCCTGCATGACTGGGTCAAGGAGGATCGAGGCATGGACTTCGCCATCGGGGAGGAGCGCCAGATCGCCGGGGCGGTCATCACCAGCCGCAAGGTGTACGAGGAGACCAGCGGCTGGGGCGTCGACGGGTTCCACCGGATGCCGGTGTTCGTGATCACCCACCACCCGCACGAGGTCGTCGTGAAGGACAAGACCACGTTCACGTTCATCACCGGGGGCATCGAGCAGGCCATCGAGCAAGCGACCGCGGCCGCCGGGGACAAGCTGGTGCACATCATGGGCGGCGCCAGCATCATCCAGCAGGCACTGGCGGCCGGGCTGATCGACGAGCTGTTCCTGCACGTCGCCCCGGTGATCCTGGGCGACGGCACCCGGCTGTTCGAGCACCTGGGCGGTCAGATCCAACTGGAACGGGCCGAGGTGATCGAGTCCCGCCATGCCACTCACCTGCGGTATCGGGTCCTGAAGTAGCGCGTCGGTCGAGCTGGATAGGCCGTCGGCGGTGGGGCGGCGGCTTCGACCTGGCGCACCCGGCTCACGAGCCGGAGTCCCTCGGCCGAACATCGGCACCGCCCCACCAACCTCTCTGGAGTCCCTACGGAACGCCCCCAGACGCCCGTGGGGGCTACGCGATACCCGCGGGACGATGCGCGATTTCTTCCGGGCGTTGCGGCTGGGTGGCAAGCTGACCTTCTTCGATTCCACCGAATCGCGCGCGAGCTCTGCCCGCCTTTTGGCGAAAGCCTCGCTCCGGGACCCCGCCACGCTTTCATGGCCAAAGCCGCTCCCGGGGCCGAAGGCCGATGGGGCCGAGCGCGAGCGTCCCAAAGGGCGGGTGGGTGGGGGATCCACCCCAGCCCTAGGAGGTCCAGAGCGGCGTGTGGCCCTGGACCTCCTAGTGGGTGGTGGTTACACGGCGCGGAAGACGGCGGTGAGTTCGCGGTCGGTGGTCATGTCGGTGAGGTGGCAGGGGGTGGTGGTGCCGGTGCAGGCGCCTTCCCAGTGGTCGAAGACGGATTTGTGGCCGTCGACTGGGGCCAGGTCGCTGGGGGTGACTTCGGCTTGGCCGGTTGCGGGGTATTTGAAGGAGCATTGGGCGCCTGTGTAGCCGCCGGGACGGTAGATCGCGCTGAACGCGTAGCACGAGGGGCCGTCGAGGGAGGAGCCGTTGGTGGTGGCCTCGGCTCGGGGGTAGACGCGGTTGAGGTCGCAGTTGCCGATGCAGATGTCGGAGAGGACCTTGATGCTGAGTTTGAGGTAAGTCGCGGGGGCGAAGGTGGCGGTGACGTTTCTGGCCTCGGTCATGGTGACGGTGCAGCGGGGGTCCGTACCGGTGCAGTCGCCGGTCCAGCCGGTGAACCAACCTCGGGTGCCGTTGTCAGGGCGTAGGCCGATTTTGGTGGTGTTGTCGTAAGTGCCCGTACAGTAATCGCCGCAGTCGATGCCGAAGGCGGGGTTGACCGTGCCGGGGTAGACGCTGGTCACCGTGCCGTCGCCGGTGGTCGTCACGGTGAGGCGGTGCTGGGCGGGGGCGCACGTCAGGGCGATGGCGTGGGTGGTGTCGTCGATCGACACGTGGGTGACGCCCGCCAATGGTTTGCCCACATTGCAGGGCTTGCCTTCCAGTTCGTCGAGAGAGGCCAGGCCAGGTCCGGCGGGGCCCTGTTCTCCCTTCGCGCCCGGAGGACCTATAGGCCCCTGCGCGCCTGGATCACCTTGGGGGCCGGCAGGGCCCTGGATTCCCTGTGGTCCAGCTGGGCCGATCTTGTTCCAGGAGACGGCCGTCTCGACCTGGTTCAGGCAGCGCTGGCCCTTCGCCGGGTCGATGATTCGCAGCGTACCGAGCAAGCGGTTGATGCAGCCGTTCATATCGTCCGGGGCGGCGGCCGCGGCGAGTGCCGTACCCGATCCGCCGAGGACGACGACCACGGCACTCGACACGAGCAAAGCGCGGAACTTTCGCATCATTGGATGTCTCATGGGGGCGACCTTCCTGCCGCGCCCCTTGCGGCACATGAGTAGCCCCCTGCTCAACCTCCGTGAACATTTCATCGTTGTCCGGGCTGATCACGGCTCGGGATCCGGCCTTGGTTGCCGGGATACGGGAGGCGTCATATGTTGCTGCGAAACAATTCGTAGATTCTTGCGAAATGTTTCGCACGTCCCAAACCCCAGTCGACAGCGCCGAGATCCCCCAGGAGCAAAGATGATCAGACACCTGCGCCGCCTGACCGATCGCCTCAGCGCCGTACCGTCCCATCCGTCCAGACTCGCCGCGCTGACCGCGGCCGCGCTCGTGGTCGCGGCCCCGCTCCCCGCGCAGGCCGGAACCCCCTCATTCCACTGCAGAAACGGGTACGTCGGCCTGACCTACGACGACGGCCCCACCCCGGAGACCACGTCCAGCCTGCTCCACGCCCTGCGCGCCGCCAACGCGAAAGCCACCTTCTTCAACACCGGCACCGCCGCGCAAGCCCACCCCGAACTCGTACGCGCCCAGCAGCGCGCCGGCATGTGGATCGCCAACCACACCATGACCCACCCGCATCTCACCCAGATCGGCGAACCCGCGGCCTTCAACGAGATAGCCGACACCCAACGCGTCCTGCGCCGGATCACGGGCGACCGGCCCACCCTGTTCCGCCCCCCATTCGGCGAGACCAACGACCAGGTGCGAGCCGACGCGGCGCGCCTGAAGCTCCTCGAAGTCCTGTGGACGGTCGACTCCCGGGACTGGGCTGGCGCCACCACCGCGGAGATCGTGGCCGCCGCGGACACCCTCCAGCCCGGCGGAATCATCCTGATGCACGACTGGGCTCAGCCGTCCGTCGACGCCGTCCCCCAGATCGTGAGCAATCTCCGCAAACGCGGCCTATGCCCGGGCAAGATCGCCTTCACGCCTCGCAAGATCCCTTACAGCGACATCTTCTTCCACGCCGTCGCCGTAGCTCCCTGACACACGTCCGGCCGCTGGGCGCCCTGGACGGAGATCCGGGCGCCCTTGGCCGGAGATGGGTCGTTACCGGCCGTACCGGCGCTTGAACCGCTCGACGCGGCCCGCGCTGTCGACGATGCGGCCGCGGCCCGTGTAGAAGGGGTGGCTTTCCGAGGACACGTCCACGTCGACCAGGGGATATGTATTGCCGTCTTCCCATTCGATCGTCTTGGAGCTGGTGACGGTCGATCGGGTGAGGAACGCGAAGCCTGTGGTCGGATCGCGGAAGACCACCGGGTGATACTCGGGGTGCAGGTTCTTCTTCATGGTCATCGCTCCTCTCGGAAGACCACGTGCTTGCGGACGATCGGGTCGTACTTCTTCAAAGTCAGCCGATCGGGGTGTTCACGGCGGTTCTTCCGGCTCACGTACGTGAACCCGGTCCCCGCCGTCGAACGGAGCTTGATCACAGGTCGGAGCTCGCTTCTGGCCATCGGCACTCCTCTCTGCGCCGTGTAATGCATCGGGAACCGTTTTCATTCCCACCGTCAAACGCCCACAGGACGCCGGGATTGACTAGCGTGGAAACGACTGCCCAACCCCCGGGAGAGGAACGCCATGATCTGGCACAACCTCAGCGCCAAGCAGCAGGACCAAGCCACCGACTTCGCGAACGAACTACGAGTCCTGGGCATCCCCGACGCCGACCCCGGCCAATGCGCCGATCACCTGAACAACTGCTTCCAATGGAAGCGCGCCGAGATCACCCTCGCCCAGCTCTGCGAACGCACCGGCTGGACGATCCCCAGGTGAGAGGCTTTCCTCCCACCTTACGACACCGCCCGCAACCGGTGTGATCTAGCGACATCCCCCACAATCGTGCGATCTTCAGGGGGTCCCCGACTCCGGAGCGAGCGATGTCAAACCCGTACGGGTACGAAGGCCAGCAACCCCTCTACGGTCCGCAGCCCGGTCAGGTCCCCCCGCCCCGCGCCAACCCCATCCCCGCGATGGCGACCCTCTTCACGCTCGCCTTCCTCATGCTCGTCGGCGGCGGTTTCTCCCTGTACGTCGTCCTCGCCAACGACCCGCCCGCCCGCGAGCCCCTGCCAACCTCACGAACCCAGGAAGCCGCCGTACCACCCAACACCCCAACGAACCCGCCCACCACCCCGGCCGCAGACCCCGCGTCCCAGCCCCCCGCCACCGGCGGCGACGTCCTCATGTCCGACAACGGCACCGGCAACAAGACCACCGCCCAGTTCACCGCGGACGCATCCTGGCAAATCCACTACACCTACGACTGCTCCACCAACCCCATCGGCACCGGCCACGTCTCCGTCACCATCAAGTCCGGCACCCAAACCATCGCCAACCCCGTCTCCGAAATAGGCACAAAAACCGACAAGACCACCCCCCAAACCACCCCAGGCACCTTCACCCTAGAAATCACCTCCATCGGCTGCACCTGGACAATCGAAGCAATCGACACCCCCTAAATCCCATCAATCAGGAATCTAAATACGTCAGAGCAGACCATCCGCTCGCGACGAGGGCCTGGCTGCTAATCGGACACCCGGGGCCGCTAAGCTAACGTGATAGCCATGAAGAGTGTCCAGCAGTATCAAGCGGCCTCCATCGCGCGGCTCGCCAGCTGGCTGACAGACCACTCCGATGACGAGACACGCTGGCGCTTGATCTCCGAGTTCCTGGAGGAGTACAGGCATGAACCGCCTGCTGTTCGGCTCGCGCTGCTGACACCCGAACCCTCCAGCGTCGGAGACCCCCACTGGGATGTCTTCCTCGCCGCCTTGGCCGAACACCTCGCCGCCAAGGAAGGCCACGCAGGTCCACCCTGGAGCGAGTCCCGCCGACTCCACCAGTTCTGGTTCCCGTTCAACACCCCCGCAGCCCGCGTCGACGCCTTCGTCCACGCCCCAGCTTCATTCCGCCGCCGCGGCGTCTTCATCCACCCTCAGGAACTGGAAGTCGCATGAGTGACTCTCCTCTCCTCGATCGAACCGCGATAGAAGATGCGTTCCGACGTCTCGGCGATCGCCTCGCACGCAAGGGCGTCGTAGCCGACCTGTACGTCTTCGGCGGGGCAGCGATGGCCTTGCCTACGATTCCCGAAGATCCACTCGCGATATAGACGCCATCTTCGAACCTCACGGAATCGTCCTCGACGAGGCACATGCCGTCGCGTCCGAACTCGGACTCCCGTCGTGGTGGCTGAATGAGCAAGCCAGCGCTTACGTGGCTCCCGGCGGCGATAGCTCGGCTCGCCGAGTATTCGACCATCCCGGCTTGCGGGTATCCGCCGCTTCGCCCGAGCATCTACTCGCTATGAAGGTCCTGGCGGCACGAAGGCGGGACAGCCCTGACATTCGAGCCCTCGTCGAACGCCTCGCTCTCGACACCGCCGAACAAGTTTTGGCGCTCTGCGCGGAGATCTTCCCCGACGAGCCCATTCCGGATCGGGCCCGCGCCATCCTTGAGGACCTTTTCAGCGGCTGAACTAAGCTGCGGGGATGGACGCTCATGGTCGTACGGAACGGCTTGAACTCGCTGATCAGGAGTTGAGGGAATGGGAGGCGACGGTTCTCGACGCCACGCCTGAAGGGATCGTGCTCAGCCGGTCCGCCTTCTATCCCGGCGGCGGAGGGCAGCCCGCCGATGAGGGCACCCTGCTGTGGCAGGGCGTCGAAACCCGGATCGCCGGGGTACGCAAAGGTGACGACCTCTACCTGATTCCCGTCGAAGGCGAACCTCTCCCCACACCTGGCACCATTGTGCGCGCGGCCCTCGCCGACGAACGCCGTTCAGCCCTGATGCGCACCCATTCGGGCCTCCACGTCCTGTGCGGCGTCGTCTTCCGCGACTACGGCGCCCTCGTCACCGGCGGCAACATGGAACCCGCCAAAACCCCCGGAACAGGCGTCGTCGGAACCGCCCGTATGGACTTCAACCTCCCCGAAGTCCCGCCCGGCTTCAAGGAGGCCGTCGAAGCGGCCTGCAACGCCGAAATCACCGCAGACCGCCGCGTCGACATCCGCGTCCTCCCCCGCGACGAGGCCTTCGCCATCCCCGACATCATCCGCACCACCACCAACCTGATCCCCGACGACGTCAAGGAAGTCCGCATCGTCGACATCGTCGGCCTCGACTGCCAGGCCGACGGCGGCACGCACGTCGCCTCCACCCGCCAAATCGGCCGCATCCGCGTCGCCAAAATCGAAAGCAAGGGCAAGGGCTTCCGCCGCGTACGCCTGGAAGTCGGAGACTGACACCAGCACCCTGTAACCCTCGTCCCTGGCGCCGCGATCCCCTACAGCAACGTATCCGCGCCGACCCCGGGTGGCCGTCATGCCTTTGCCGATCTTCGGGATGAAGACGGGAGACCGAGGGTCCGGCATGGTGCCGCCGCCGGTTGCCCTGGAAGGACCGATCGAGTTACGGGTGCACGGCGTCGGCGGGTCGACGCCGCAGCATCTGCTCGCCGACGCGGCTCCCCAGCAGGTCGGCGGTGACCATATCTCCGGTTTCTACCGGACGGCGGACGCGAGTGGCCGGCACGTCGAAGGGTACTCGTGGGGCGGCCTGACCTCCCGCAGCGGCGTACGCGTGCTGTGGCTGCTGCTGCTCCCGTTCGCCCTGGCCAACCTGGCGGGGTGGATGTGGCCGTTCACCGTGACGCGGACGGCCAGACGCTTCGCGATATTCCGGGTGGTCGCCCGGTTGGCGGCGCTCGCCCTCACCGTGAACGTGGTGCTCCTGGTGAGCGCGGTCGCCATGGACTACGTCGGCTACCAGTGCGGTGGCAACATCAAATGCGCGGACTCGTGGTGGATGAGCCCGTTCCGGATGGCTTCGGTGGCCTCGTTCCCCGGTCGGCGCATCCTGCTGGGAGCGGTGGTTCCGCTGCTGCTGCTCGTGCTGCTGGCGGTTCTCACGTACCGGACGCAGCGCCGGTACGAGTCGGTCAGGCCGCCGGGCAGCCCAGGTCCGCGCCGGCCGTGCGTACAGAACGCGGCCTGCCTTGAGGGCGGGCTGCGGAACCCGGACTTCTGGAACACCGGCCGTTACACCCGCTATCTCGGCGAGATCCACATAGCCGCGGGTCTGGCCTTGCTGGCGCTGATGGTCGCGACCACCGTGCACGGCACGCTCGAGTCGGCGCCCGGAATGCGGATCGGGGCGGGGCGGAGCCTGGCTCCGGAGTGGCTGTGGTCGGGTTCTGTCTGGATTGCCGTGGCCGTGCTCATCGTCGCCGTGCTCGCCGTCATCCCGGAGAAGGTGATTGGACCGCTCCGGTGGCTCGGCTTGATCCTGACCGTGCTGGCGATCGGGGCTCTGCTGCTCGCTGGGGCGATGGCTCTGCTGGAGCCCGCCATGACGGCGGTGGTGCCGAATGCCGTGACTCCGCATGAGCTGCCGGGTTTGCGGCCGGTCATGAACTGGGTGTACGGCGGGATCATCGTCGCGCTGCTGCTCGTGCCCGTCTGTTTGATCGCCGCGGCTCTGGACCGGAAGAAGCCCCTGCGTACGGTCCAGCTGATCGTCGTGGCCGCGGCGCTCGTGGGCATGTACTTCATGCTCGATGTGATCGACCGCCCGTACGGCTGGGTCATCGTGGCGCTGATCGTGGCCATTGGGATCATCGTGGTCGGGGTCGTCAACTCGGGACAGTTGACGGCGTTCCGCTGGGGCGCGCCCTTCATCGTGCTCACCATCGCGTTCGGCCTGGCCAACACCGTGCTGGTGGGTCTGATCGTCCGGGTGGCCGACACGCTCGGCGAGATCAAGTACACGTTCGCCGCCACCGAACCCGTCCCGGACAACGGCCGAATTATCGCGGTATTTCCGGTGATCAGTGACGTGGCCGCGTACCTCATCTTCGAGCCGGTGATCCTGATCCTGATCTTCGCGGGGTGGCAGGTCATCCGCTGGTGGCGGGCGGGCCGGTCGAAACCGGCCCAGGCGATCGCCGACGAATACTACGAGAAGGAGCGGCCCCTGCCGGATGACCGGGGGTGGGTGGCGAGCACGGTCAAGCTCGACGGTGGCGCGTTCAATCCGGATTGGGCGACCCCGGAGATGCGGGCCTGGCCGGGGCGGGTCAGCAGGGCGCGCAAGCTGGCGGAGCTGCCACGCGACCTCGACCTGCTGTTCACCTCGATCGTCGTGATCGGCATCCTCCTGTTCGCCTGGCTGGAGATGCACATCTGGGCGGACGACATCCGCCGCCCCTCCCCCTGGGCGGCCAGCCTCGGCACCGCCATCGCGACCCTGCTGCCACTGGCCGCGCTCCTCCTCGCCCGCGCGGGCTGGCAGAACCACAAGACCAGACGGGTCATCGGCGTCCTCTGGGACGTCGGCACATTCTGGCCGCGCGGCTACCACCCGCTCGCCCCGCCCTCGTACGCGGAACGTGCCGTCCCCGAACTTCAGCGCAGGATGTGGTTCCTGCACGACAGCGGCGCCCAGATCCTGCTCGCCGCCCACAGCCAGGGCGCGATCCTGGCCGCCGCCGCGCTCAGCCAGGACGGCCCGGACCAGGTCCGGCCCACGGGCATGAAGGTCGTCCTGGCCACCTTCGGCTCACCGATGCGCAAGCTCTACAGCTGGGGCTTCCCGGCGTATTTCACCGAGGAAATCACGCAATCCCTCCTTCCGCAGAGCGGGACCACCTCCACCTGGCGGAACTTCTACTACCTCACCGACTACATCGGCGGCTGGATCGTCGACGACGGGGAGAACTCCGTCGACAAGAAGCTCCCCGACCCGCCAACCTGCCAGTTCACGTACGGCGACGCGCCACCTCAGATCGGCAGCCACACTGGTTACTGGAAGGACCCGGCGATGTGGCGGGAAATCGACCTGATAGCCCCCGGCCCCCCGACAACCGGCGGCTAACCATTTGGTGGCCGAATCGTACGGATTTGATGGAGATCGGGGTCCATGTCGGAACGAGGTCGCAATCATGGCCGTATGAGGGAGACGGGCAGGGGTGCGCTGGTCGGGCTGGCGGTCGGGGCCGTACAGGCCGTCCTGTGGGCGGCAAGCGCGCCGTGGGACGGGCACTCGGGCGTGCGCGGTCCGCATTCCCTCGGAATGACGCTGGCAGCCTTCCTGATCGGCTCGGGCGTGGCGGCCCTGCTCCGGTTGCGCCGCTGGCCTCTCGTCGCGTTCACCGGCGCAATCGCCACGCTCGCCCTGGGCAAAGCCCTATGGATGATCGCGCCCGAGACCACCTTCTACGGCTTCGACCGCGCACTGCTCGGCGGCGTACACCTGCTGTCGGCGCTGGCCGGATTCACCGTCGCCGCCTGGGCACTGGCCACCACGAGACGGTGGCAGTCCAGGATCGCCTCACTCGGCGCGCTCGCCGCCGTCTGCGTGCTGGCCGTTCCCTTGGAAGAGCCCGCCCGGCACTGGCATCTGGCGCGCGCCTTCGAGCTGCTCGGAGTCCCGCTGGTGGCACCCGACATCGCGGGGCATGGGCTGTACGCTGCCGAAGCGCCGGTCGTCGGCGGGGCGAATGAACCGGTGATCCTGCTGGAGTACCGGCGCGTCGGTGCGGAGACTGTAAGCGGGAGCCGCCTGGGCATCCAGGTGATCGTGCGCCGGGCCTCGACCGCGACCACCGCGGAGGCGTGCGCGACGCCGTACTACGCCGAGTCGTGGGAGTACGAGAACGGGCCGCCCTGCCGCGCGGCCACCCGGGATCGGTGGGCCCGCTACGGATGGGAGGGACGGATCGCGGTGTTCACCCACAGCGGTGGCGCGTTGGTCCAACTCGAAAGCCACGGCGTCGAGGAGCCAGCCCTCCTGACAGCCGCCGAAACAATCCGACCAACCTCAGCCGAGACCCTCGCAAAGCAGGTCCACCCAGTCCGGTGAGCTCCATCCTCCGGGCGAAAACCACAGGATGCCAAAGCCATGAAGGACCCTGACCCATCCTGGCCAGTCAGCCCATGGCCGCCGTCCAGGACCCCTCAGTAGCCCGGCCGAAGGCGGTTAGCCCAGCGAGCACTCGCGCGACGATTTCACCATAGGCATAGCGGCCAGTTCACCATCAACCCAGCGACCATTTCACCGTGATCATGACGTCAATCTCACCATCAACGGTGGCGTTTGTCGGTTTTTCGAGGGTGACCCGTGCCGGCCTGGGTGATCCAAAGCGTCCGTCGCTCATCATCGATCGCGTACCAGATTCGCCCACCGCCGGTGACCTCGTACTGCCAATGTTCGAGTTCACTCCCGTCAATCTTGACGGTACGCAGATCGAATTTGAGGCGATGCTGGCGTGACAGATCATCACGGCCGCGCGGGTCCCCTGTAATAGCCAACCAGGCGCGGTCCAGATTCTCAGGCACCTGGGCCAACAACGTGGCCCAGCCCTGAGCCGCTTGCCGATCAACCAAGCGCACGATCCAACCGGTAGGCCGCCGGACCTCATCACCGCGTCCAAGCTGATTACTCGTCACCAGCGCCACCCGGCCGAGGCAGCTCAAGAGCCATGCTGGTCTCGAACGGACCACGCAGGCGGCGGGCCAGTTCCGGGTCGGAGTAGATCTCCGCAGTGGATATCCACTCCCGCAGAGCCCGAGCGAAGGGAACCAACAACCCGGTTTCGGCACCCGCTAGCAAGTGGTCGAGCAGCTCGCTGACACATTCGAGACGGGCCTCAGCGGGCAGCCACTTTAGCCACGGCAGCTCCTCGGAGAAGACCTCCTCGGCCAACCCACGATTAGTCCGGGCGACGATCGCCAGAGACCGCGCCGCCAAGCGCAAACCGTCGGTCATCGCCTGAAAGCGTTCCGAACGCATCAGCACCAGGTTCTCGGCGTCACGGCGCTCGAGGATGACATCCGCGTCATCGAGGGCGGGAAACACACTGGTCTGCTTGTTGATCAGCGTGGAGAACGGAAAGGACTGTGTCGTCATGCATCCAGACTACACGAGAGTTCGAAAGTAGTTCAGTCATCTTGCCGGGGCTCATCGTCCCCGGAATCCACTCGCCTTACAAGCCGAGGGGCCACTGGTTCGAACAGTACCGCCCACCTGCGAAAACACCCCATCTCCGGTGCGGGGCGTGAGCGACAAACTGAGTGACTAAGACTCTTCCCTGACGAAGGAAGCCGCAGCCTGCCTGAGCTCCGCCGATGCGGGCGAGATCTCCGCCAAGGCCGGTAAGGAGTCAGCGGAAGCGGCGCGTCAATCCGCAGTCGCGGCGGAACGCTCGGCGAAGGCGGCCGAGGACTCCGCCGCGGAGGCGGCCAAGCTAGCCCGGCTTGAGGTGGCCCGCTGGCACCAGGACATGGGGCCGGTCCACCCGGGCGAGATCACCCTGAAGGTGAAGACGAGTTCCGTGGCCACGAGCCAGCGCGAGTTTCTCGCCGCAAGCATGCCCACCCCGCGCGGCTATCGGGTGGTCGGGGATGCGGTCCTGCGGAACGGGTCGACCGTGAGGCTGGGTATCGGCCTCTACGAGGGTGGCCCCGCAGAGTTGAGCTTCTACGTCCAGGACGCGACCAGAGGCCAGCTGCCAGAGACGAAGTCGCTCGTTCTGCGCTTCTGGCCGCCCCTGCCGGGCGACGAGCCCAGCCCGTGGGAGTGTCCGTGTGGTCGGCCAACCGGGGAGACCGTGGACGGGGAGGGACATTGGACACTGCGCATCCCGGTGATCCCTCCGTCCGGCCTGGTCGCCGTACAGCGCGCATTCATGGAACTTGACCGGCAGGCCCGAAAGGCGGGCGAAAACTGGTGCCGCCGATGTACCTCCGGGAAGCTCCCGAGGGAGTGGAGAACGTGATCTCCGCGATGCTGAAGCACCACCGGGGAGCTGCCGAGGAAAAACTGGAGGAGTCGCTCTCCGCGATGCGGAATGCCCACCCGGATACGCTGGACGCGATCATGCAATCTCCGTCTGGGAGCCAGCCGTCGGTGAATGACTCGGCCACAGGGACGCGCTGAAACCAAATCCGAGATGTCAATATTGTGAGAAGCGCGCCTCATTCACTCACGCCCTGGATGACGTGGACCGATATCGTCGAGCAGTTGGAACAAATCAACCTCGTTTGACGCCGTGATTATTGGCTTATCTACTTGGGAAAAGGGTCAGTCGTAGCGCAAGGCGTGAGGTATCCATTCGGGCCTGTGATTGATCAGGCGGTTCGGGGTGGCATCCAGGGTTCTCCGGCTAGCGCGTCGAGGGGGCCCGTTCTGGCTCGGGCCGTTGTCATGGGTTGGATGACCTGTGAAGGATGGATCTCGTGGATCGTGTCGACCAGATTGACCGGGTGGAACGGCTGTTGGATCTCGATGTCGATCGCGTTGCGGTCGCAGCGACCCTCGCCGGAGTCTGGAAACGGGCGCATCCAGCAGCACGCCCATCAGGTCGGCGGCCTCCACGCACAGGCGGGGAGCTTGAGCGAGCGCCGCGACTTCACGGTCTTGGTGTCGCCCTTCGCCCGAACCGAGCGCCAGACGTAGATCGCGGACTCCCCCATGCTCCCAGCGGGTGGCGTGGGGCTGCTGTGGTGGCTGTCGGTTTGTGCCTTGTCGTCGCACCGTTCCGGCGAAGCCTTGAATGAGTGCGAATCTATTAGTAAACTTTACTTTAAATTTCTCGCGGACCCGCAGGTAGAAGGAGCCTCATGAGAAGACATGCTCTTCGACCGGTGGTCATCGCCCTCGCCCTGACCGCCATCGGCGGCATCGCCGCCTCCCCCGGCAACGCTGGCACCGCCGTACCGGCCGCCGCGCAGTCCGTGGCCCTCGGCCGCACCACCCTGGGTGGCGCCGACCCCAGCGTCATCCGGGTCGGCAACCTCTACGTCGCGGCCAAGTCGGTGAACGGCGGCATCGCCGTACGGACGGCGACCACTCTCGAGGGCATCGCCGGCGCGCCCCGGCGCCAGGTGTGGACGGACACCGGCAACCTCGGTGAGGTGTGGGCGCCCGAGATCGTGCACCACAACGGCCGCTACCGCATCTACTTCGCGGCGGGCCGCAGCGCCGCCCACCGGATGTACCACATCAGCTCCGCCACCGCCGACTCCGGCTATTCCGCTGCGACGGAGGTCGCCCTGCCCGGCGACAAGTGGGCCATCGACGGCGTGCCGTTCACCTTCAACGGCCAGCGCTGGTTCGTGTGGTCCGGCTGGTCGGGCGACACCAACGTCGAGCAGAACCTCTACATCGCCCGGATGAGCAGCCCGACCACGACCACCGGCGGCCGTTACATCATCTCCCAGCCGCGGGAGCCGTGGGAGCGGGTCGTCGGCAACCCGTTCATCAACGAGGCCCCCGAGCCGATCCTCGACCCGAACGGGCAGTTGCACATCGTGTACTCCGCAAACGGCAGTTGGAGCAGCAAGTACTGCCTCGCCGATCTGCGGCTGCGCTCCGGTGGCGACCCGACGAACGTGTGGGACTGGTACAAGAGCAACGGTTGCCTGTTCGGCTCGTACGCGGAGCACATGATGGCGGGCTGGACCCCGACGCTGCACGTGGACGGCCCGGGCCACCACACGTTCGTGCTGGAGCGCGGGGACATCGCCACCAGCCCGCCGTCCGGCAACCGGTTCCCGACCATGTACCACGCTGTTGCCAAGGGCACGCCGTACGCGTGGTCCAACCGGTACTGGTACACCGGCACAGCCGTCTGGTGGAGCAAGACCACCTACCGGCGAGCGAACGTGCCCGGCGCCAACACCGACATCGGGTACAGCCTCAAGTTCTTCGAATAACGCACCCGCGACACCTGATCCGCCGTCCTTGGCGTGGGCAGTGCCGCGCTCGGTTCGATGATGTGGCGGGACCTCGACCTGGCAGTGGTATGCCGGACGCTGGATACGGGGCAAGTCGCAGACAGACCACCACTATCGGCGTACCTCATGCTCTCGACATAGACCGCTCACCATCGACCCTCACGCCGACACGCCGCATGTGGTCAACCAGACCGCAGACCCGAGCTACTCAACCTGGGCGTCGGGTGTGGAATGCCGAAGAAACCATTCCCAACGGACAGGCCTGGCACCTTGAGTTGCTTGACCCAGTCGTTGGCGGCCCCTGCGGCGGGCTGCACCCACTCCCCCACCCTTGACGATCTCCACGGTGGCCAGCGTAACGGCAGGTCGATCTCCCGGTTTGGCTGGACAGACCCCTGCTGGCAAATGTCAGCCCCGTCCCCCGGGGCGTCGGCAGTGGTATCGCGATGCCAGGTCGGGGCGGCGGGTCGCGGCGCGTGGGATGTTCATGGTAGGTACGGCCGGGTGGTGAGCCAAGGTGGTCCCGTTTGAGGTGATTGTGTTCTTCCGTGTGCTGATCGCCTGGGCGATTTCGGCGTTCAGGCGGGCCCGACGTAGGGACGACATGCCTTCCGTCAGAGTTTCCTGGACTACGGTGTGGGCGAAGGCGAAGTGCCCAGGGGATCGTTCGGCGATGAGGGCGGCGGTCATGGCGGGTTCCAGGCGGTCGAGTGCCGTGCCGAGGGACAGGCCCGCGACCCGGGCGACCAGTGCCAGGTCGAACTCCCCGCCGGTCGTCGCGGCGAGGCGCAGCAGGTCGGCCGTGGGCCGGGGCAGGCGGCTGATCCGGCTGAGCACCACGTCGCGGACGCCTGGCGGGACCGCGCGGGCGGAGCCGATGGCCCGGTGGTCGATGAGTTCCGTGGCGAAGAAGGGGTTGCCGCCGGTGCGGTCGTGCAGAGATCGTAGATCGTCTTTTGGTGTGTCGGCGGGGACCAGTTGGGCCAGTTCGGGGAGGGTGAGGCCGGTCAGTGGGAGCCGCAGGGCCCGGCGCCGTGCCAATGCCTCGAAGGTGTCGGTGAGCGCTCGGGCGGGTGTCGTACAGTCGCGTGCCGTGCCGACGATCGCCACGCGGCCGTCGGTGAAGGTCTGCGCCAAGTGGCTCAGCAGGCGCAGTGAGGAGGGGTCGGCCCAGTGCAGGTCGTCCAGGACCACCAGCACGGGACGCTCGCTCGCGGTGGCGGTGAGCAGCCGCGCGGTGCTCTCGTACATGCGGAATTCCGTCTCCTCCGGATCGGCCTGCGCGGGCAGGGGCGGCGTGGCGCGGATGAGCTGGCGCAGCAGGTGCGTCCAGGCCCAGAAGTCGGGCGTCCTCGCGGTCGCCGGGCAGCGCGCGATCGCCACCTCGTGGCCGCGCTTACGCGCCCGGGCCGCCATCTCCTCGGCGAGACGGGTCTTGCCGATCCCCGGCTCCCCGGTGATCAGGGCGAACCCCGGCTGCCCCGCCGACACCTCGTCCAACAGGTGATCCAGCGCGGCGAGTTCCGCACGGCGGCCCGCCATCACGCGTCCGCTCGCGCCCTCCCGCGTGGGGGCGGGGCGAGTGCGGTCCGGTCGCAGATGGGGCGCCTGGCGGAGGATGTCGCGTTCCAGGTCGCGTAGCTCGTCGCAGGGGTCGATGCCGAGCTCATCGGTCAGGATCCGGCGTGCCGTGCGCAGCGCGTCCAGGGCCTCGCTCTGCCGCCCGCACCGGTACAGCGCCAGCGCCCGCAGCGCCCAGAGCCGCTCTCGTAGCGGATGCTCGTGCGTCAACGCCTCCAGTTCCCCCACCACCTCGTGATGGCGGTTCTGGCCGATGACGGCCGACACCCGCAGCTCGCGGACCCGCTCCCTGGCCTCCGTGAGGTGAGCCAGGGCCGCAGTGAGGTACTCCTGTCCGGCCAGGTCGGCGTACGGCTCGCCCCGCCAGAGCCGCAGGGCCCGGGTCGCGGCCCGTTCCACCGCGGCGGGGTCAGCGGCCTGCTCGGCCTCGGCGACCAGGTCGAGGAACTGCGTGACGTCCAGGTGTTGCGGGTCGACGGCGAGCCGATACCCGGCCGGGCCGAACGTCAGCAAGCGGCTCCGGGCGCGTGGGCGGCGTCCGGGCTCCAGCGCCCGGCGCAGGTTGGACACATACACCTGAAGCGCTGCGAGCGCTTCGGCGGGCGGGGCGTCGCCCCAGATCCTGTCGATCAAGATTTCCGCTGGTACCGGCCACCCCTCGGCGAGCACCAGGATGCTCAGCAGCATCCGCTGCTTGTGCGTACCGAGCGCGCGGGGAGGGCCGTCGTCACCGACGACCTCCAGCGGGCCCAGCACGCGGATGTCCACGGCCCCGCCCTCCCGTCCGCTCACGCGGTTCGGGCCGGCTGGAGCGGGAAGGGCCGCGGCCGTCGCGGCCGCCGGCACGAGATCAGTCACGAGGACCTCCAGTTCCACGAATCCGCGAATCTCACCTGCGCAGGAGCTTGACCAGGCGGAACCCGGCGAGCACGCCCATGACCAGATGGCCCGCGACGAGCGCGACCTGGAACACTCTCTGGGCGGCGGTGAGGTCGGCGGCGTAGCCGCCGTCGAAGAAGCCGGACACGAAAGCCAGGATTCCGGCGATCATCAGCAGGACGGCGGCCGGAGCGGCGAAGGCGCGGCGCCGCCGGCTCACGGCGAAGGCGAGGATCACCTGAGCGATCATCATCGGGATCGGCGCCGACAGCCGCGCCTGCGGTCCGAGGGCGTCCAGGAAGGTGGGGCTGAGCCCGGCCGACAGCGATATCAGCGCGCCCGTCACGTCCATGACGAGCAGGATGCCGATGGTGACGACAACGGCGCGGGCGAAGGGACGCGCGGCGGACACGGGGGTGGCCGACGGTGTCAGGGAAGGGGAGGGTATCGACGACATGGGTTCTCCTCGAAGTGTGGTCGGATTCCGGCGCAGGACGGCCGTGTGCGGACACGACGGTTCAATGCGCGGGCCGTCTCGGCGGTGGGCTCCTCGATCTTCCAAGGCGGGACGATCGGGCGTCGTGAGGCGCCGGTCCCGACGTCAACGGGACATTTCGTCCCGTGACGTCGGGACTCGCCGGATGGCACCATCGTCTTCGTGACGGACAGAACGACCTGGCGCGTGGTCGTCCCGGTGAGCGTGCTGGTGCTCTTGGTGGCGATGACGCTCGCCGTCGAGCCCCGGCTGAGCCATATCGGCGTGACGGGGATAGTGGAGCGTTTCGACGCCTTCCGATGCGTGGCGGGGCTGGCGTTCGGCGTGCCCGGCGTGCTCGTGGTGGCGCAGCGGCCGGCGAGCCGGGTCGGGTGGCTCATGGTCGTCATCGGTGCAGCCCAGGCGGGGGGCGTCGCCCTCGGAGCGTACGGCCTGCTGGGTATCAACGACGGCGGGCTGCCCGGCGACGACTGGGCGATGTGGGTGTCGAACTGGATCTGGGTGCCGGCCTATCTCGCGGTGCCGACCGTCCTGTTGCTCATCTTTCCTGATGGGCGGCTGCCCTCGCCTCGATGGCGGCCGGCGTTGGCGGCCGCCATCGCCGGGATCGCGGTGAACGAGCTCGACTGGATTTTCCAGCCGGTGACCCTGATGGGCGAGGTCGGCCGGATGTATCCCCCGGACTACCAGGGAGTCTTCGCGGACTTGACCGGAGTCCCCCAGGCGGTCCGTACGGCCGGGACCGTGTGCTCGCTCATCGCCGCGGTGGCGGCCCTCGCCTCGCTGGTGGTGCGCTACCGGCGAGCCGATGAGCAGATGCGCCGCCGGTTGCAGTGGATCGTGGCCGGGGCCCTGCTGACGGTGAGCATGCTCGGCCTGGCCCTGATGGTCCCCTGGGGGGCGCCGATCGTCGCCCTGGCCTGTGTGCCGCTGTCGGCCGGGGTGGCCGTGGCCGTGGTGGCCTACCGCCTGTGGGATCTCGACCTGCTGCTGTCGCGCGCGCTGGCCTTCGGCGCCGTGAGCGTGCTGCTGCTGGCGGGCTACGCGCTGATCGCCTTCACGCTGGGCGGCGTCCTGGGAGCCGGGGCGGCGGCGGTCCTGGTGGCGCTCGCGGTGCATCCGCTGTACCTGCGGGCCGGCGCGGCCGCCAACCGCCTGGTCTACGGCGACCGGGACGACCCGGCCAGGGCGCTGCGCCGGCTGGCGGCGCGGCTGTCGGATGCCGGCGCCCCTGAAGACCCGCTGGAGCGGATGGCCGCCGAGATCGGCCGCGTCCTGCGGATGCCGTACGTGGCGGTCGAGGAGCACGGAGCGGTCGTGGCCTCCTGGGGCGCCCGCGGCGAGGTCGCTGAGCGCGTCCCGCTGCACCACCAGAGCCACGACGTCGGCACGCTGGTGGTCGGCGAGCGGCTGCGCCCCAAGGACCGGGCGTTGCTGGCGGAACTGGCCCCGCATCTAGCGGTGGCTGTCCACGCCCACCGCCTCGGTGCCGACTTGGAACGCTCACACGCCCGGCTGCTGGCCGCCCGGCAGGAGGAGCGCGACCGGCTGCGGTACGAGTTGCACGACGGGGTGGGCCCCACCCTCGCCGCCGTCGCCCTGCAGATGGATCGCGGGCGGCGCCTGGTGGACACCGACCCCGGAAAGGCCAAGGAGATCATGGACGACCTGTCAGCCCGGATCCGGGCCACTGTCGGCAACGTCCGGGCCATCGTCAATGACCTGCGACCGCCCCCTCTGGATGACCTCGGGCTCGCGGGCGCGCTCGCCGAGTTGGGCAAGGGGTTCGCCGGCCACCTGGCCGTCGAGGTGGAGGCCGACCTTCCGGCCCTGCCCGCGCCGATCGAGCTGGCCACCTACCGGATCGCCGCCGAAGCCCTGACCAACGCCGCACGCCACGCCAAGGCCTCCCGCTGCACCGTCCACGTGCGTGCCCGCGACACCCTGGAGCTGCACATCGACGACGACGGAGTGGGACTCTCCTCCCTCGGATCCGCCCCGGGGCAGGGGATCGGCCTGACGTCCATGCGCCGCAGGTCCGAGGAACTGGGCGGCACCTTCGAACTACGCAGCGGCGATGGGACGGGCACTCACCTGATCGTCCGGCTTCCCCTGGCGTCCTCATGATCCGCATCATCGTGGTCGAGGACCACCCGATCTTCGCCGACGGACTCCTGGGGCTGTTCCGCGACCTGCCCGAGGTGGAGGTCGTCGGCGTCGCCGGCACCGCCGAGACCGCCATCGAACTGGTCGAGCAGAATGCCCCGGATGTGGTCCTGATGGACCTGCACTTGCCCGGGATGAGCGGCGTGGAGGCGACCGCCCGCATCAGGGCCCGCCATCCCGCCGTGGCCGTGCTCGCCCTGACCATGCTGTCGGACGACGAGACCATCGTCGCGGCCGTCCGGGCCGGTGCCCGCGGCTACCTCCTCAAGGAGGCGCCACCGGCCGAGATCATCCGATCGCTCCAGGCGGTGGCGGCCGGCCAGGTCGTCTTCGGCTCCTCCGCCGGCAGCCGGGTGCTGGCCGCCCTGGCCACCGAGACCGTACGTCCCCGCCCCCTGCCCGAGTTGACCGACCGCGAACGGGAGGTGCTCGACCTGGTCGCCGCCGGACTCACCAATCACGCCATCGCACAGCGCCTGTTCCTCAGCGAGAAGACGATCCGCAACCACGTGTCGAACATCTTCGCCAAACTCGGCGTCTCCGGCCGCGCGGAGGCCGTCGCCCGCGCCCGCGACGCCGACCTCGGCGTCTGAGCCCTCGCTGGTGGCCGATTCTCCGTGCTGGGCGCACGGGACGTTTTCGCAGGCTTCGCTTCTTGTGGAGCCGGGTCTCAGGGGCGGAACGCCTTGAGCGTGAGGTCCACGAGGGCGTCGGCGTACTCGGGCGTGAGCGGTCCGGAGCGGTTCAGCCAGCGCTGGTAAAGGGGAGCGTAGAGCAGTTCGAGCACCAGGTCGAGGTCGGCGTCCGCCGCGATCTGGCCCGCCCGCTGCGCGCTGCGCAGCCGTACCTTCTTGGCCTCGTCAACAGGACCGGCCAGCTTGTCGCGGTACTGGACGGCGAGGTCGGGATCGTTGATGATCTCCGCGTTGAGCGCCCGGATCGGCGCCTCGAAGTCCGGATCGGCGAACTCGGTGACGGTGGCCCGCATGACGACTTTGAGATCGGCCTCGATGTCGCCCGTGTCGGGGAGCGCTATCCCTTCCCCCTGGCCCGACTCGCTGAGCGCCAGGAAGGAGTCGAAGACCACGGCTGCCTTGGACCGCCACCACCGGTAGATGGTCTGCTTGCCCGCGCCCGCCCGTGCGGCGATGGCCTCGATCGAGACGTTGGCGTACCCCACCTCGGAGATCAGCTCGCGGGTGGCCTCGAAGATCGCCTGCCGGGACCGTTCGCTGCGGCGGGCGGGGTTCGGCTTCTTGGCGATGGACATGCCCGTGAGGATAGCAGAATGCCGAGACGAGACGGTCCGTCTTGACATGGCGGAGAGCGTGCTTGCAAGATTGGGGCCACAGCGAGACGAGACGTAACGTCTCGCCTTGATCATCAAGGAGATGAAGTCCTGTGCGAGTGTGGTTCATCACCGGCGCGTCCCGGGGCCTGGGCAGGGCATTCGCCGAGGCCGCGCTGGCTGCCGGAGACCGTGTCGTGGCCGCCGCCCGCAATATCGATCCGCTCGCGGATCTGGCCGAGGAGTATCCGGGCAGCCTCGTACGGCTACCGCTGGACGTCTCGGACCGCCAGGCCGTACGGGAGGGGGTGGACCGGGCGGCGGCGGCCTTCGGCAGGCTCGACATCGTGGTCAACAACGCCGGCGGACTGCTGTTCGGCATGCTGGAGGAGGCCACTGAGGAGCAGATCCGGGCCCACTTCGACGTCAACCTCTTCGGCGCGATCTGGGTCGCCCAGGCTGTCGTCCCGTACCTGCGGGCGCAGGGTTCCGGGCACATCCTCCAGGTCACCTCGATGGGCTCCGGGGGCGGTTTCGCCTCCGTCGGGTTCTACGGGGCGGGCAAGTCAGCGCTCGACTCGGCCAGCCAGGCGCTGGCGATGGAGGTTGAGCCCTTCGGCATCAAGGTCACCATTGTGCAGATGGGCGGCTACAACACCGGGCTGTTCACGGCGGGCACCACGACGACGCAGCCTCATCCGGCCTACGAGCCCTTGCGGGTCAAGCTGGCCGAGATGTGGGGCGAAGACGCCGGCCCCGACCCGAGTACGGCCGCTCCCGTCATCATGGACTTGGTCGACCTGCCGAAGCCGCCGCTGCGGCTGATCGTCGGCAGCCACTCCTACGACCTCGTCCAGCAGATGGACCAGGCCCGCACCGAGGAGTACCGCGCCTGGGAACACCTCAGCCGCAAGGCCCCAGGCTGACCATCGAAGGCGAAGCGGTCCCCGGCTGCAGGAGTCTCCCCAGCCCCACATCGCTTGAGGCGAAGATGACGTTATGACGGTTCCCTCCGGGCCACGCTCTGCCACCGAGATTCGCGACTACCTGATTGGCCAGCTCAACTCGGCTCTTCGCCGTCCCGGGATGTTCGGCGGAGAGACAGCTCTGCGGCTGCTGCTCGACCACCTCGTCTACGCCGAACACCAGGACCAGGCCTGGGAGCAAGAGCGCCAGGCGATGGCGTCTCGAGGTGCCTTCACCTCGACATTGAGCCGCTGGTCGCCTTCTGGGACACCGACCAGCACACTCTCCAGCACGGCGTGAACACGATCCTCGATCAGATCACCAGCGCCACCGCCGTGCAGGCCATCGTCTTCGCCACCAACTCCGCCCGGGCCTTGCCCGAAATCCCCGCTGTCGCGAGAATCCACCTGGGATACCTCGCCTCGGCCCGTAAGCCGCTCCGCATCACCCCTTACCGGGATCTTCCCCGGCCCGGCGTGGTCGTAGGGGACCAGGTCGCCACCGATGGCCTCCTGGCCTGCAGGCTGGGCTATACCTTTCTCCACTACTGCCCGAGCCTGCCCCACATCCCCCGAGGCCCCCGACTCATGCGTCACCTCGGCCGCCCGATCCACGCCGTTTGTTCCGCTCGCCATGAACCGCACTGTCAGCTTGGGAAGTCTTTCAACATCATGCGGTCTGAGCTGCGAAAACGGTGACCTGGGCGTATGCGCGTCGAGTGACCGTGAGTCCCCGTGATTCCCTGCGGTTCGCCGACCTTACGGGCACGTAAGGGGCACGCCGCCAAGGAACTGTCACCCGAGCTTGGTAGGTTCTCGTCGTGCAGGAGGAGACCTTTTGGCAGATCGTTGAGATTTGCCGCAGTGAGGCGGGAGCTGACACTGAGCATGTCGCTCGCCTGCTCCTACGCCGCCTTCGCGCGCTGGACGAGAACGAGATACTTGAGTTCGAAGAGCTATGGTTGCGCGCCCAAGACGAGTTGTATTCCTGGCCAATCCGAGACGCGGCGACCCTGCTGTTTGGCCCATTCGACGATGACACCCCCGGAGGGGCAGCGGGCCGGTGACGGAGGTGCAAGCCCGTCTTCGCGCGTACCTCAGCCAGTCGCCGTTCCGCGATCACCGGTGCCGATGGTCACAGACGGGCTTGATCCGGAGGAACCGGTCTGCTGGGCTATGCCTGGGATGTGGCAGACGGGACGATCACGCCCCTACCTCAACTACCTACGGCTCTCAGGTTTTGCAATCCCGATCATCCCGGAGCCGAGTACCCCCGCCGGAGGCTGGGGTTTAATCGCCCTCGACTACAGCTGGCCCGTAAAGATGCTGGTTGACCGTGAGGTCGTGCTCCAAGATGTGGTCCATGGTCGCCCAGTAGTCCGAGAGCCAGGGGTGTTGAAGCGCCTCCTCGCGGGTCAGTTTCCGCCCGTAGAAGGGTTCATCTGGTGCGACTGCTCCGCCTGTAACCAGGGTGCAGGCGGGACCTGGCGCGTTTTCGACCGGGCCGATTCGGCATCCGAACGTGACGCGGTTGGGACCGGGACGACTGACGGGCTCGTCGGGGGTCCAAGCGTCGTCAATGATCACGTCGATCCACGCTTCGTGGATGCCGTTGTGGTGATAGCAGGAGGCGAAGTAGATCGCGTAGGCCCCGTTGTCGTCGTTGATGAACCCCGTCACGCGGTCGAAGGAGGTATTGCAGCACTCGCAGACGCCTGTCTGGACGTCGCGCTCCGGGTCGATTTCCAGTTTCACGGGTCGAATTATGGCGGTGGTCGGTGCGACTTGGCGGCGGGGTGCCGGTGGTCGGCGCATTGGCTTGGTACGGCGCGGCGGCCGTACCGCGATGCCCCCGCGTGGCGCTCGCGCTTCCGCCCGAGGCGATTGGTCATTGAGCTAGATCATTAGCGCCTGCTAGTGGCACGTTAACGGTACGAGCCCCGTTTTCCCAGGTGGGAGACGGGGCTTTTTCGCAGGTGGGCGGTACTGGGTTCGAACCAGTGACCCCTCGCTTGTAAGGCGAGTGCTCTACCGCTGAGCTAACCGCCCTGAGCCGGGTTACACCCTACGGCACCGAGGGTGGTGTCGGCACATCAGATAGTTGTACGACGATTCGGCGTGGCGTGCTGCCGGTGGCCTGGCTGGTCCAGGCGGGGGCGATGTCCGCCAGTGGGGTGAGGGCGTGGTCGACGGAGAGGGCGCCGGTGGCGGCGTGGTTGAAGATCTCGGTTAGGGCGGTGTGGCGTTGGGTGGGGGTTAGGGCGTTGTTGGTGTAGCCGAGGAGGGAGGCGGTGTTGCCGCGGAGGGTGGCGGAGGTGAAGGTGGCTGATTCGGCGGCGGCGCTGCCGAGATTCACGATTCGGGCGCCGGGGGCCAGGACCTGGGCGGCGGCGGTGGCGGGGATGCCGAAGACGGGATCGATGACGACGTCGGCGAGGCCGTCGAGGGCTCGGCGCAGGCGTGGGGTGAGAGTTTCGGGTGTGTCGTCGGGGTGGAGGGGGACCACGGCGTCGGCGCCGTTCTTGGTGGCGAGGGCCTGGGATCGGGGGGAGCGGCAGACGGCCACGACCCGGCGCGCGCCGAGGAGGCGGGCGGCTTGGACCGCTACCTGGCCGACCGTGCCTCCCGCGCCGAGGATGAGGACCTGTTCGCCGGGGCGGAGGGCGGCGCGCCAGGTGAGGGCCATCCAGGCGGCGACGGCGGACAGTCCGAGCGCCGCGGCGGTCTCGTCCCGGGTGCCGTCGGGGATGGGGACCAGGTCGGTGGTGGGTACGGCGCACAGGTCGGCGAAGCTACCGTCGCCGGGGCGCATCCCGGCCTGGGTGGGGAACCAGACGCGGGTGCCGTCGGTCAGCTTGCCTACGCCCTGAACTCCTGGGATGTACGGGAGGGCGGGTTGCCCGAAATAGGACGTGCCGCTCGCGCACAGAACGTCCAGCGGCGTGATCGGCGCAGCCGTGACCTGGACCAGGCTCTCGCCTTCCGCGACCTCCGGTGCGGGCACGGTCCTCAGGTCGGGAGGATTACCGCAGGACAAGACGACAGCGGCTCTCATCGCATCCTCCAACCCACGTGTTCGTTTACGCCGATCCTCCGGACCACCACAGGCTCCCAGGGCTCGTTCATATGTGCCGATCTTTCGGCCACACAGGTCCTCATGTGCTTTGATCTCCCAGCCCAGCACAGGCTCCCAGCTCCTGTTCGTGCGCTTCGATCTCCTGACGCACTACTGGGTTCCCAAACTTGTTCGTGTGCTCCGATCTTCGGCCCGCCACAGACTCCCAGCTCCTGTTCGTGGCTCCCATCCGCCGTCTGCCACGGCCTTCCAAGCCCTTGTCGATGTACGCCGATCGCCAAACCAAGCACGGGCTCCTAACCCTCATGACCCCCGGTCCTCACGGCCGTCGCAGTTCCTGCCTGTCCCCTCGAATGTCGGGCGCTGCCGCCCGCCGTGCGGGTGGATCTATGTCGATATATCGGGATAAGGGAGGGTGAAGCGGGTGAGGCGTTGGCCGAAAGCTTTTTGGTATTCCAGGGGTTCGGTGTTGTCGCGTTCGAACATTGCGATGAAGAGGGTCAGGGTGAGGAAGGGGTGGGCGCCGAGTTCGAAGAGGCGGACGTGGTCGTGGGTGGAGAGGGCTTCGCGTTCGGCCGGTTCGAGGGCGAGCCAGGTGCTTGACTCGCCGGCGGGGCAGTTGAGGATCCTGTTGGCGAGCTCGGATTCCCACCAGGTCACTGTGCCGGCTGGGTCTTCCCGGTAACGTTCGACCAGGTCAGCGTCGCGGTCGATCGTGTATAGGAACTTGTTGAGCAGGTACTTGCTCATGCGGGCACTCCTTCCGGATACCAGGTGAAGTACGCCTCCATCGTGTGGAACAGGTCGAGGGAGTCGACATGGTCGGCTTTCGCGCCTTCACCGGCGACGCCCATCATCAGCATGAAGTCCATGAAGCCGTGCGTCGCGTTGCCGGGGGTCCAGAGGCTGTCGAGGGAGACTTCGGCCAGTGACCGCTCGATATCTCCGTTGGCGATCCATTCGACGGCTTTGCGGTCGAACTCGGGATCGGGGCCGTGCGGGCCGAACTGGCGAGGGCCGCCGAGTTCGAGGGACAGGTGGCCGGTTCCGATGATGGCCACGCGGAGCTCGCTCGGCCAGGACTCGACCAGTTCGCGGATCGCGCGCCCGAGGGCGACGAAACGTTTCGGCTGCGGGAGGGGCGGGGCGAAGATGTTGGTGTAGATGGGGACGATGGGAAGGTCGGCTTCCGGGCGGAGCGTGATGATCGGGCAGGTGATGCTGTGGTCGATGCGGAGCTCGTTGCTGAAGGCCAGGTCGAAACCCTCGTCGAGTCCCCCGCGCAGGATGTGCGCGGAAAGGTCCTCCTGACCGCGCAGCAGCATGCGGGGCAGCCCGAACTCGCGTTCCTCGTTGGCCCAGTTGGCGTCGTAGAAAGGCGCCTTACCGACGAGGAACTGCGGCATGTTGTCCAGCCACAGCTGGTGGAAATGATCGGAACCCACCATCACCAGAACATCCGGCCGAGCCCGGGTCAGGGTCTCCCGGAAGACCAGGATCTTCGCGACCCACGCGTCGGCGAAAGGCGGCCGTTCCTCCGGCGGAGCCGTGCTCGCACGGTAATAGAACGGATGATGGGTGGACGCGATGACGGCGGCTATTGTCGCCATGAAAGACCTCCCTGCGCTGCATCCAGGATGTACCGGTCAACGACTTCGTAAATCAACCCGACCACCCCGAACGCGACGGGACCTCCCACGCTTCGGCGGGAACGTGGCGGCCGACGGCTTCGTAAATAGATCCAAACACGACCATCGCCACAGGACCCCCTACGCCTCGTCCGATATACACGAGCACGACAGGACCTCCCACGCTTCGGCGGGAGCGTGCCGGTCGACGGCTTCGTAAATGGACCCAAACACGACCATCGCCACAGGACCCCCTACGCCTCGTCTGGGATATAGGCCGTATTTCGGTCTACCGCGTGATAAATGTCCATGCCGATAGGGTCGCGGCGTTCCTCGGCGAGGTGGCCGAGGAGGCCGGCGGCGCGGGCGAGTAGGGCGAAACCGCGGAGCATGTCGATGGGAAGGCCGAGGTCGGCCAGGGCCGCGCCGCAGACTCCGGCTCCGTTGAGCGGGAGCGTGCGACCGAGGACCTGCGGGTGGACGCGGCCGATCGCCGCGAAAAGCCGCAGATGGGGGCCATACAGCCCCTCCTCGGACGCGATCTTGTACAGCACCGGCGTTCGCGGATCCTCTTGCTTGTGTACGGGATGCCCCAGACCGGGCACCAGCCGCCGCTCCGCCCGGGCGTCCTTCACGGCGGCCAGGGCGATCGCGTCCCACTCGGCGTCCGGCATGTCGTCGGTCCATGTGCTACCCGCGAGCGTCCCGGCGAGGAACCGCCCCGCGTCCTCCGTCACGCCGAGAAAGCGGGAGCCACCACCGAGCAACCCCGCCGCCAGCGCACCTTGCACGGACTCCGGCGCGCTCAGGTAGGTCAGCCGGGCCGCGATCGCGGTCGGCGTGAACCCGTGATCGGCCAGCGCGACCAGGACCGCCTCGAAAACCCGCGTCTCCGAGGGAGTGGGCCGCCGCCCGGCGACCAGCCAGAAGGCGAGTTCCCCGAAGCCGACCTTGCCCATCAGATCATGAGCGAGATCCTGCCCGAGCACGCGGATGCTCGTCTCATCCGACGTACCTATCGATGTCCTGAAATTTCCGCTCACGCTTCCCCCAGCCAGGCCCGGATCTCGTCACCGTGCTCATCCAACCCCGGCGGCGGCAACCGGTAACTAGCCGCCGTACGCGACAAGCCAATGGGATTGCGCACAGACGGCACCCCACCCGGCGAGACCACCGGTTCCAACCCCAGGTCGGTGGCGAGCTCCACGCCCTCCCCCACCGTGTTGATCGGCCCGCACGAAACCCCCACCGCGCTCAGCTCGCGGAACCACTCCGCCCGATCCCGCGATTCGAGCCGAGCCACGAGCAACGGCCGCAACTCCTCCCGGTTCGCCGTCCGGTCAGCCGTCCGCGCGAACCGCGGATCGTCGGCCAACTCCGGCGCCCCGAGAACATCACACAATTTCCGGAACTGCCCATCGTTCCCCGCCGCGATCACCAGCTCCCCATCCTTCGCCGGAAGCGGCTCATAGGGGAACAAACTCGGATGCGCGTTCCCCATCCGGTACGGCACCACCCCACCCGCCACCACCGCACTGGAATGGTTCACCATCCCCGACAAAGCCGACGAAAGCAGATTGACCTCAACATGCTGCCCAACCCCTGACCCAGCCCGCTCATACAACGCGGCCAGCACCCCAGAAACCGCATGCAATCCGGTCATCACATCGAAAACCGAAATCCCCGCCCGATACGGCGGCCCACCCGGATCCCCCGTCAAACTCATCAACCCGGACACAGCCTGCACAATCAGGTCATACCCCGGCAGCCCCGCACCCCCAGCGGTCCCGAACCCACTGATCGAGGCATAAACCACCCCACGGTTCCGCGCACTCACCGCCGCATAATCCAGCCCATACCGCGCAAGCCCACCCGGCTTGAAATTCTCGATCATCACATCCGCGCGCGCGGCCAGCTCCCGGGCCAGCACAAGATCGGATTCATCCTTGAGATCCAGCACCACCGACCGCTTGTTCCGGTTGATCCCGAGGTAATACGTCGACACGTCCCCGCGAACCGGAGGCATCCAGTTCCTGGTGTCGTCCCCGCCGGGGCTCTCCACCTTCACGACCTCCGCCCCGAGATCCCCCAGCAGCATCGTCGCGTACGGCCCTGCCAGCACCCGCGAGAAGTCTGCGACGAGAACCCCCGCGAGCGGCCCTGAACCCGGCGTCCCCATGAGCCTAGAATAACCTTCCGTCCGCTGAACGGACAATTGTCCGCCCCATCGAGCATCTTGCCCCCGCGGTCACGTTGTCAAGCGCTGGCCTGCGGAACGGCCTCATACAGCGCGAAGTCGGCCCCGATCGCCCCCGCCGTACGCAGCAACGCCGGCAGGTACGCCTCGACCAGCTTCTCCATGGACGTCTCCGCCGCGTGCGCGTTGACGTTGACGGCCGCGATGACCTGGCCGTGCCCGTCCCGCAGCGGCGCCGCCACCGACCGGATCCCGGGCGCGAGCTGCTCGTCGGTGATCGCCCACCCGCTCGCCCTGACCTCACGCAACGCCGCGCGGCGCTCCTCGGCGCCCGGCTGCCAGCACGGCACGATGCCCGACCTGCTCGGTTCCGCCAGCACGGCCTCCACCCGCTCCGGCGGCAGCGCGGCCAGCAACACCTTGCCGAGCGAGGTCTGCAGCGCCGGGAACCGGGTCCCGATGGTCACCGACAGGGTGACGATCTTCGGCACCGCCACCCGCGCCACGTAGACGATGTCGCAGCCGTCCAGCTGGGCGATGGAGCAGGACTCGTTGGTCTGCGCCACCAGGGCTTCCAGATGCGGCCGGGCGATCTCCCACAGCCCCATCGAGCGCACGTACGACACGCCGAGCTCGAGCACCCGGGGGGTCAGCGAGAAGCCGGCTCGCTCGGCCCGGACGTAACCCAGTTCCTCCAGCGTGAGCAGGATGCGCCGGGCCGTCGGCCGGGCCAGGCCCGAGGCGGTGGCCACCTCGGTCAGGGTCATGGCGGGCTGGCGCGGCCGGAACGCCCTGATCACGTCGAGGCCCCGGGCGAGCGCCTCGATGAAATCCGGGCTGGTGCCCTTGCGGGGCGTGGGCGGAGGCATGGGCGGTCGTCCGTTTCCTGCGTCTTGACATCGGGACAGGCTGCTCTCATTGTGGCATCACTGTTCCCTTGACCGCCATACGGACACTAGTCCGCCAGGGAGGCGCCCATGAGCGCGACCGCCGCCCACCAGCCCGGCCGACCCCTCGTTCTCCGCGACGGCCTGGTCCTGACGATGGACGACAGCCATACCATTCTGCGGGACGCCGACGTCCTGATCATCGGGGAGCGTATCGAGGCCGTCGGGCCCGCCCTGGAGGTGCCGGACGGAACCGTGGAGGTGGACGCGTCCGGCGGGATCGTGATGCCCGGCATGATCGACACGCACCGCCACCTCTGGCAGACCGCGATGCGCGGATACGGCGCGGACTGGACCCTCACCCAGTACTTCGTCTGGTACTACCTCGAATGGGGCAAACGATTCCGCCCCCAGGACGTGTACGCCGGCAACCTGCTCGGCGCCATCGAGGCCCTGGACGCGGGCGTCACCACCACCGTGGACTGGTCCCACGGCCTGCAGACCATCGACCACGCCGAGGCCGCGGTCGACGCCCTCGAAGCCGTCCCCGGGCGTTTCGTCCTGGCGTACGGAAATATCCAGCAAGGTCCGTGGGAATGGGCCACGTCGCCGGAGTTCCGGGACTTCGTCACCCGGCGGGTGCGGGGCCGGCTGGGCTTCCAGCTCGCCTTCGACGTCACCGGCGACCCGGCGTTCCCCGAGCGCGCCGCCTTCGAGGCCGCCCGCGAGCTGGGCGTTCCCGTGACCACGCACGCGGGGGTGTGGGGCGCGACCAACGACGACGGCATCCGGCTGATGCACGAGAACGGCTTCATGACACCGGAATCGGTGTATGTGCACGCGGCGACGCTCAGCCAGGACTCCTACCACCGGATCGCCGCGACCGGGGGTTCCGTCTCGGTCTCCACCGAGAGCGAGCAGAGCGCCGGCCAGGGTTACCCGCCCACCTGGCAGCTGCGCAAGCACGGCATCCCGGTCTCGCTCTCGATGGACACCAGCGTCTGGTGGAGCGGCGACCTGTTCTCCGCCATGCGCGCCACGTTAGGCGCCGACCGCTCCCGCGAGCACCTGGAGGCGCACGGGCGCCAGGAGACGATCACCCACTGCCACCTGCGGGCCGAGGAGGTCGTGGACTGGGCGACCAGGGGCGGCAGCCGGGCGCTCGGCCTGGACGCCTCGATCGGCAGCCTGGAGCCCGGCAAGAAGGCCGATGTCGTGCTGCTGAAGAACGACCACTCGCCGGTGATGTTCCCGATCCTCAATCCGTACGGGCACGTGGCGTTCCAGGCGCAGCGGGCCGACGTGCACACGGTCGTGGTGAACGGGCGGGTGGTGAAGGCCGACCACCGGCTGGTGGGCGTGGATCTGCCCGCCGCCCGGCAGGCCGTCGAGTCGACGGTCGGCTATCTCATGGAGCAACTCGGCGATTCCTGGGCCACGGGGATGAACCCCGACATTCCCGAGACCAAGATCATGGACAATCCGTATATGTACACCGAGTGGCGTGGTCAGAAGGGTTCAGAGGACCGATCTTAGGTCGGGGCTCCAGGTCGGCTGCCCGGCGGCGCGCCAGCCGAGGATGGCCGCGCCCAGCATGCCCGCGCGCACGCCGAGGGCGGACGGGCGGAGCGGCGGCGGCTCGCGGAAGGCCAGGCGAGCCGCCAGCCGTTCGGCCAGCGGATCCAGCAGGACAGGACCGGCTTCGCCCAGGCCGCCGCCGATGACGATCATGGAGGGGTCCAGCAGGAGGGTGTAGGAGGCGAGGGAGATCGCCAGCGCCTCGACGGCGTCGCCGAGGACCTCGGCGGCGCGGGCGTCGTCAGGGGCGCGTTCGACGATCTCCTTGGCGGTGGCGGCGTCGCCGGTGCGGGCCGCGTAGCGGCGGGTCAGAGCGCCGGCGGAGGCGTACGTTTCGAGGCAGCCGTGCTGGCCGCAGGCACATTTCTCGCCGTCGGGCCAGACCGTCGTGTGGCCGATCTCACCGCCCCAGCCGTTCGCTCCCCCGTACGGCTCCCCGGCCAGGACCACCGCACCCGCGATGCCGGTGCCGAGTGGCAGGAAGAGGAAATCGGATACGTCCCGACCGGCCCCGAAGACGCTCTCGGCCAGGCCACCGGTGCGTACGTCATGCCCGAGCGCGGCGGGCAGGCCGGCCGGGACGAAAGCCGACACGGGCACGTCCCGCCAGCCGATGTTGGCGGAGTAGAGGGCGACCGTGGCGGACACGATGCCGGGCACGGCCAGCCCGACCCCGGCGGGGGCGCCCCCGAACGAGCGGGAGCCCGCGTCGGCGAGTTCGGACACATAGGAGCGGATATTGGCGACGGCCGCCTCAGGACCCCGCTCACGGCCCGTGGGCCGCCCGGGGAAAACCGTCACCTCACCAGAAAAGGTGACGAGGCCGCCCTTCATCGATGTTCCGCCCACATCCAGGGCGACCACGTAGCTCACCGGCACATTATCGCCGCATCACTTGCGGCCCAGCACCCGGTTGAGCGCGGCTTCGACCTCGGCGGCCAGGCCCGACAGGTCGGGGGAGCCGGGGCTGGGGGCCTGCGCGAGCCGTACCAGGCCGCAGGAGCGGCATTCGACCTCGCCGAGGCGGCAGATCAGGGCGGTCGACGCGCAGGTGGGGCAGGTGTCGAGGTCCAGGTCCTGGGCACGCTGGCAGTCCGGGCAGACCAGGACCTGCGCCTCGTGGCGCACGCCGCGTTTCCACGGACTGGCGCCGCGGACGGGATCGGTCTGCCGGGCCCCGCATCGATAGCAGGGCATGGTCGCCTCCCACATTGGCCAAATCGGGGCAAGGGTTGAAATATCCGGAACGGAACGGCCGTATCGGGTTAGCGGCGGTCTCGGCTCGCTGGCCGGGGATCGCCGAGGTCACAGTTGGGTGAGCACCTTGCGGTACTCGGTGACGTCCCGCGGCTGGCCGATCGCGGTCTCGATCTGCCAGCGGAGCACGCCCTCACCGTCAAGGATGAAGGTGCCACGCCGAGCGCGCCCCTTCTCCTCGTCCAGGACACCGTACGCCCGCGCGACCTGACCATGGGGCCAGAAATCCGAGAGCAGCGGAAATGAGTAGCCCTCGCGATCCGCCCAGGCGCGCAGCGCGAACATCGAATCCACCGAGATCGCCAGCACCCGGGCCTCCAGGGTGGCGAGCTCGTGCAGCTCGCCCTGGCAGACGCCGGTGAACGCGGCGGGAAAGAAGACGATCACCACGGACTCCCCCCGGAGCCCGGACAGACGGACGGGTGTGCCGTGCTGATCCATCAACGCGAAGTCCGGCGCGATGCCCCCGATCTCCACCGCCCACACCCTCCTACAAGTCATAGAGAACCTGCCGTACGGCGAGCGCCGTACGGCAGGGACGACCAGGCGACGTTAGCGGCGGGCCTTGAAGACGAGCCGCGTGCCCGACCAGTCCTGAGCCGCACTGATGCTGCTCGTCTGGGAGAGCCCGGCTGTCGTGGCGTCCTCGCCGATGTCGCTCGGCTCAACATGGCCGGGCCGGCCCGCCTTGGGCGTCAGGAGCCAGATCTGGCCTCCGTCCGCGAGGGCGGTCATGGCGGCGGTGAGGGCGTCGAACAGATCGCCGTCGTCGTCGCGCCACCACAGCAGCACCACGTCGACGACATCGTCGTAGTCCTCGTCCACCATCTCGTTGCCGGTCAGCTCTTCGATGGACTCGCGCAGTGCGTCGTCGCTGTCCTCATCCCAGCCGACTTCCTGCACCACCTGACCCGGCTTGAGGCCAAGTCGTTCGGCCAGGCCGCGCTCGCCCTGCGCCTGACCCGCGGTCGCGCTCACGTTCATCCCTCCTGCTTGGCTTGACCCCGCCGGAAACCTCAGCGGGTATCGTTCGGCACAGTCCACACGCTGTGACCCATCGTCGTCAACGGTCGCCACGGCGAGTGACCCGCACCGTTACCTACTTGCTGGACAAAAACGACAAACGGACACTTCGATCCGGGTTGTCGATATTGAGGTCCACCACCGCGATGGACTGCCAGGTTCCGAGCGCCAGCCTTCCAGCCAGCACCGGAATAGAAGCGTACGGCGGGATCAGGGCGGGCAGGACGTGTGACCGTCCGTGACCCTTCGATCCGTGCGCGTGTCGCCAGCGGTCGTCCGCGGGAAGCAGGTCGCCGAGGGCGGCCAGCAGATCCCGGTCGCTGCCCGCGCCCAGCTCGATCAGCGCGACCCCCGCCGTGGCGTGCGGCACGAAGACGTGCAACAGTCCGTCGCCGCCGCAGTCCGCCGCGAACCGCTGGCATTCGCCGGTGATGTCGTGCACCTGCTCGCGTGAGCCGGTTCGCACGTCTATTACCTGAGACCTCACATCGGGATCCTATGCCCTCCCTGAGCTGCGACGACGAGTACGCCACCACTTCGAGATTGCCGACATTTCGCCAGAAGTCGCAATAAATGGGTACGTGGGGGTGTGAGCGGGTAAGGCCGTACCGGCTGCGTAAAGGAAGTTTTGCGGAGCCGGAAGATCAGGAGATACCGCCAGAATCACGCGCCTGCGGGAGCCACGCTCACAATTCGGGGCCCCCGGTGTGCACGGTTGGCGAAAAACGTCCTACCATCGGTGGTCTAGGCCACAGCCCCCTGTCAGCCAGCAGGGACATCTTGGTTTACCGGGGAGTAGAGATGCACTTTCCGGGGCGACGAGCCAGGATGGAAGCCGAACCTAGACCCGACAAAAGTCGATCCCTGAACAGTCGATCCCTGAACAGTCCATCCTCGGAAGGCGAGAACCCAGTGGCTTCCGGACGCCAGCGTTTCTCGATCATCAGCGACGGCCTACCCAGCCAGGTCCCTGATGTCGACCCCAGCGAGACCCAGGAGTGGCTTGAGTCGCTCGACAACGTCATCAAGGCGGAGGGCAGAACCAGAGCCCGCTACCTGATGCTCCGGCTGCTGGAACGCGCCCGGGAACACCAGGTGGGCGTGCCGGGGCTGCGCAGCACGGACTACATCAACACGATCCCGCCCGAGCGCGAGCCGTGGTTCCCCGGCGACGAATACGTCGAGCGCCGGATCCGGGCCTACATCCGGTGGAACGCGGCCGTGATGGTCACGCGCGCCAACGCCCGCACCAACGTGGGCGGCCACATCGCCACCTATGCCTCGGCGGCCTCGCTGTACGAGGTGGGCTTCAACCACTTCTTCCGCGGCAAGGACCACGGCGAGTCCGGCGACCAGGTGTTCTTCCAGGGGCACGCCGCGCCGGGCATCTACGCCCGCGCCTTCCTGGAGGGCCGCCTCACCGACGCCCAGCTGGACGCGTTCCGGCAGGAGCTGTCGCACGGCTTCAAGGGCCTGCCGTCCTATCCGCACCCGCGGCTGATGCCGGACTTCTGGGAGTTCCCCACGGTATCCATGGGCCTGGGCTCCATCGGGGCGATCTACCAGGCCCGGTTCAACCGCTACCTGAACGACCGCAAGATCAAGGACACCTCGCGCAGCCACGTCTGGTGCTTCCTCGGCGACGGTGAGATGGACGAGCCCGAGTCGCTCGGCGCGATCGGCCTGGCCTCCCGCGAGGAGCTGGACAACCTCACCTTCGTCATCAACTGCAACCTGCAGCGCCTGGACGGCCCGGTGCGCGGCAACGGGAAGATCATCCAGGAGCTGGAGTCCTACTTCCGGGGCGCCGGCTGGAATGTGATCAAGGTGGTCTGGGGCCGGGACTGGGATCCGCTGCTCGCGGCCGACGTGGACGGCGCGCTGGTCAACCAGATGAACACCACGCCGGACGGGCAGTTCCAGACCTACTCCGTGGAATCCGGCGAATACATCCGCAACCACTTCTTCGGCGGCGACCCGCGGCTGCGCAAGATGGTCGAGCACCTGACCGACGACGACATCCGCAAGCTGTCGCGCGGCGGCCACGACTACCGCAAGGTCTACGCGGCGTTCAAGGCCGCCCGCGAGCACGTCGGCCAGCCGACGGTCATCCTGGCCCAGACGATCAAGGGCTGGACCCTGGGCAAGGACTTCGAGGCGCGCAACGCGACGCACCAGATGAAGAAGATGACCAAGGCCGAGCTGAAGGAGTTCCGCGACCGGCTCTACCTGCCGATCCCGGACAAGGACCTGGAAGGCGAGCTGCCGCCCTACTTCCACCCGGGCGAGGACAGCGACGAGATCGCGTACATGAGGGAGCGGCGCGCCGCTCTGGGCGGTTTCCTGCCCAAACGGGTCCTCCGGGCCAAGCCCCTCAAGCTTCCGGGCGACGAGGCGTACAAGCAGCTGGCCAAGGGCTCGGGCAAGCAGAACGTGGCCACCACGATGGCGTTCGTGCGGCTGCTCAAGGACCTGATGCGGGACAAGGAGATCGGGCACCGGTTCGTCCCGATCATCCCCGACGAGGCGCGCACGTTCGGTCTGGACGCCATGTTCCCGACCGCCAAGATCTACTCGCCGTCGGGGCAGACGTACGAGGCGGTGGACCGGGATCTGCTGCTGTCGTACAAGGAGTCCACCGAGGGCCAGATCCTGCACGAGGGCATCAGCGAGGCCGGGTCGATGGCCTCCACGATCGCGGTGGGCTCGGCGTATGCCACGCACGGCGAGCACATGATCCCGATCTACATCTTCTACTCGATGTTCGGCTGGCAGCGTACGGCCGACCAGATGTGGCAGCTGGCCGACCAGATGGGCCGGGGCTTCCTGCTCGGCGCGACGGCGGGCCGGACCACGCTGAACGGCGAGGGCCTGCAGCACGAGGACGGCCACACCCCGCTGATCGCCTCCACCAACCCGGCCGCGGTCTCCTACGACCCGTCCTGGGGGTTCGAGGTGGCCCACATCGTCAGGGACGGCCTGCGCCGGATGTACGGCGAGCGCCAGGAGAACGTCTTCTACTACCTGACGATCTACAACGAGCCCTACCAGCAGCCCGCGGAACCGGCGAACGTGGACGTGGACGGCCTGCTGAAGGGCCTCTACCTGTTCGCTCCGGCATCCGGGAACGGCCCCAAGGCCAACATCCTGGTCTCCGGCGTGGCGGGCCCGTGGGCGCTGGAGGCGCAGCGCATGCTGGCCGAGGAGTGGGGGGTGGCGGCCTCGGTCTGGTCGGCCACCTCGTGGTCGGAGTTGCGGCGTGAGGCGCTCGCGGTGGAGGAGCAGAACCTGCTCAACCCGGACGCCGAGCAGCGCGTGCCGTATGTGACGCGCAAGCTGTCCAACGTGCCCGGGCCGTTCGTGGGCGTCAGCGACTACATGCGGGCCGTGCAGGACCAGATCGCGCAGTGGATCCCCGGCGACTGGACCTCGCTCGGCACCGACGGGTTCGGCCTGTCCGACACCCGCTCGGCGCTGCGCCGCCACTTCCACGTGGACGCGGCGTCGATCACGCTCGCGGTGCTGACCCAGCTGGCCCGGCGTGGCGAGATCAAGACCGAGGTGCTGCGGGACGCGATCTCCCGCTACCACCTGAAGAACGGCGTGACCGAGGTCGGCGCTCCGGCGGAGACCAACGACACCGAGACGATGGGGGTCTGAGCGAGACCCCACGAGGGCGCCACCCGCTGCCGGGTGGCGCCCTCGCTGTTTCTCAGCTGAAGCAGTCGCGGTCGTTGAGGGAGGTACAGCCGGGGGGAGCCGGGGGCGGGCCCTGGTCGGTCCAGCCCGCCGAGCCGATCGTGAGGCGCCGCGTGAGCTGGTGGTCCATCGGTGTCACCAGGTAGCTCTCGATGACGACCTCCGGCCCCACGATGAGCCGTTCCTCCAGGGTGTCGTTGCGCGAGGTCCGGCTCAGCGTCAGCACGCCGCCGGCGCCGGAGATCCGCACGCCGGGCACTCCGGCGAGCATGCGGTACAAGCCGCCCTGGACCTGAGGGGTGATCGGCGCCCTCTGAAGCAGGTCCAGCCCGGTCGCCCAGAGCCATTCGTCGAGGTCCAGAAGGACATGCCGCCCTCTCCCGGACCAGTACACGACCAGCTCGGCCCTGAGCGCCTCCGGATCGGCGGGCAGGTCCATGCTCCGCGTCACACGCGGTTCCGGCGCGCCGGCCGGGCGAGGGCCGAGACCGCTCAGGAACCCGCTGGCCGGCCCCCAGGGAACGGTCTTGACGTCCCCCTTCTTGATCGGCCCCGGCCCGCACACCTGGTCGAGATAGGGGCAGAACTGGGGAGCGCCTATGTTCTCCCATTCCTTCCGGTCGGCGGGATCGAGTGGAGCGGACTCCATGAAGCGAGTCTGCTGGGCCTGCCGGCCGTCGGGCGGTCCGTCGAGGATGTCGCTGTCCTGCCAGCGCGTGTGGACATACAGCTCCTTCATCAGGATGCCGTGCTGTTCCCGTTCGATCCGGACGTCCTCCAGCGCGACTCGCCAGTACCGGCCGGTGGTGGGTTCGCGCTGGGCGGCCCGCTCCGCCGCGGCCTCCACCGCCGCCAGCGCCGCCACCCGGTCCAGGGTCCGGGTCAGGTCCGGGGGCCCGGGCGGGTCCGGGTGCGCGAGCAGGCGCGGCACGATCATGGAGATCGCCAGGACAGCGACGGTGGCCAGGGCCGCGATCAGGTAAACCGGCCGCCGCCGCGGCGGGGGCGCGCCGAGCACGCGCGCCCTGACCCTGGCCGTGCGGGCCGGGTCCGCGGGCGGCACGTCCGGCATCACCGCGTCGATGAGCTTGATCTCGTTCATCAGGTCACCCCCAGTGACTTCTGCAGCTTGGCCCTGGCCCGGTTGAGGCGGGAGGCGACCGTGCCGTTCGCGATGCCCAGGGCCGCCGCGACCTCGTCGTAGCTGAGGCCTCCGTAGGCGACGAGCAGGATGACGTCGCGCTCGCCCTTCGACAGGGCGGCCAGGGCGGCGGAGAGGCGGCTGACGGTGGCGGCGGCCGCGATCCGGTCGACCACGCGCTGGTCGTGGGCGTCGTCGTCCGGGGGCGGGCCGGTGCGCGCCAGGGCGCGGTAGCGCCGCAGTTCGGAGCGGCGGTGGCGGCCGATGAGTTTGGTGGCGATGCCGTACAGCCAGGGGCGGACCGAACCCTGCGCGGGGTCGAAGCGGTGGCGCTGGCGGAACGCGATGAGGAAGGTTTCGGCGGCGAGGTCCTCGGCCACGGAGAGGTCCAGGCGCCGCCCGATATACCGGTGGATTTCCTGGTAGTGCGTGTCGAAGACGGTGCCGAACCGCTGCGGGTCGGCCACCGTGACGGCGGGGGGAATCATCGCAAGGTCTCCCTTGCCGGAAGGACAGGTCACCCCTTGTTGCCCGATCGAGCGGCACCCTTCCGGGTGAGTTGCCAAGTCAGTCACAAGTGATGAACAAGGCCACTCAATCACCATATGTACCTGTGAACCGAATCGCAGCAGGCCATCTCCTCCGGCAAGGACGAGTCGCCGCAGCCCGTGATGTTCTGGGTGCTGGTCGGCGGGGGCGTGCTGCTCGCCGTCGTGATCGGCCTGGTCCTGCTCATGGTGCTGGTCAAGCGCCGCAAGCGGCCGCAGGCCCCTGTGCCGTACGGTCACCAGCCGCAGTACTACCAGGCGCAGCAGCAGCCTTATGCGTTGCCGTCCGCGCCCGTGAGCGATACGACGCAGTATGTCCGGCCTGGCCCTTACCAGCAGGCGCAGGTCGCCGATCTGGAGCGGGAGCTCGCGGAGCTGCGCCGCCAGCTCGGGCAGCGGCCCCCGGGGGCCTGAATAAAGCACGAAAAGCCCGCCGTACTTCCTCGCGGCGGGCCTTTCGCATTCTTCTGTAAGAAACGCATAAGCAAATTCGCTTAAGGCATGTTTAACGGCGTTCTTCTATACCTGTCCCCATGGCAGAAAAAGGACTCAGAATCGCCGCGCTCGTCGCGATCCCGCTCTTCCTGGCCTCCTGCGGGAACCAGGCCCCCGACACCGGGATCGCCTCCGCGGCCACGGCTTCCGCCGCCGCGACGGCCGCGCCGTCCCCCACCAGCAGCGGCGACCCGCTCAAGTTCGCCCAGTGCATGCGGGAGAACGGCGTCGACATGCCGGACCCGGAGCCGGGCGGCAACCAGGTGATGATCCGGCAGAAGAAGGGCCAGGAGGCGGTCACGGAAAAGGCGCTCAAGGCGTGCGAGCAGTACCGGCCGATCGTCGACGGAAAGAACGTCGACGACGGCAAGCTGCAGGATGAGATGCTGAAATTCGCGCAGTGCATGCGCGACAACGGCGTCGACATGCCGGACCCGCAGGTGGACGGCGGCCGGGTGCGGATGGGCGGTCCTGGCATGGACCCGGATTCGCCCGTCTTCAAGAAGGCCTCGGAGGCTTGCCAAGACCTCATGCCGGGCGGCGGCAAGATGCTCGGCGGTTCTGGCGGCGGGAAATGAAACGAGGCGGGCTGCTCGCCGGAGCCGTCGCCGTGCTCGCGCTGGCGGGCGGCGGGGTGGCGACCTTCTCCCTCACCGGCGAGGCCGGGACACCGTCGGAGTCGGCGAGCGCGGCGCCGACCGCGACCGCCGAGATCACCCGCTCCGACCTGGTCGACAGCAAGACCGTGGACGGCACGCTCGGCTACGCCGGCCGCCGCGTGCTGCCCAACCAGGCCACTGGCACCGTGACCAGGATCAGGGCGGAAGGCACGCTGGTCCGCCGTGGCGGCTGGCTGTATTCGGTGGACGGACGGCCGGTCTCGTTGCTGTACGGATCGATCCCGATGTATCGCACTTTGTCCTCAGGTTCCGAGGGCAAGGACGTCGAGCAGCTCGAACGTAACCTGGAGGCGCTCGGGTACGAGACGGGGACGGTCGACGAGTATTTCTCGTGGGTGACCGCCCGGGCCGTACGGGAATGGCAGGACGACCGCAACCTGCCCGAGACGGGCAGCGTGGACGCGAGCCAGATCATCATCGCCTCGGGGGCGGTCAGGATCGCCGACGTCACCGCCGAGAAGGGCGACCGGGCCGGGCAGTCGGTGGTGACCACGACCAGCACCAAGCGGGTCGTGCACATCGACCTGGCGGCCTCCGACCAGCAGCTGGCCCGGCTCGGCGCCAAGGTGACCCTGGAGACCCCGTCCGGCGGCACCGCGAAAGGCACGATCACCGCGATCGGCACGGTGGCCGAACCCCCCGCCCAGGAGGGCGGCGAGGCCACCATCGACGTCGAGGTCACCGCCGAGGGCAAACTCGGCCGCCTCGACCAGGCCCCCGTCACCGTCGACCTCCAGAGCGAACGCCGCGAAAACGTCCTCTCGGTCCCCGTCGAAGCCCTCCTCGCCCTCCGCGAAGGCGGCTACGGCATCCAGGTCGTCGGCACCGGAATCGTCGCCGTCGAAACCGGCCTGTTCGCCTCCGGCCAGGTCGAGATCACCGGCGAAGGCCTGACCGAGGGCATGAAAGTCGAGGTCCCCGCGACATGACCAGTGACATCGGCACGGCGGACTTGACCGCCTTCAGCCTGCGCCTTCCCTCGGCTCTCCGGCGCTCCTCAGCCCACACACAGGCGCGGCCAAGCCAGGAGGGGGTCGAGGAGGCTGTTGCCGTTATCGAGTTGAGCGGTGCCACCAAGACCTATCCGGGCGGTGTGCAGGCGTTGCGTGGCGTCGATTTGCGGGTCGATAGCGGAGAACTGGTGGCGATCGTGGGGCCTTCGGGGTCCGGGAAGTCCACCATGCTGCATCTGATCGGCACGCTCGATCGCCCTTCGTCGGGGACGGTCCGGATCGCTGGGTACGACGTGGCCGAGTTGTCGGATCGTGAGCTGTCCGCGTTGCGTTCCCGGCATATCGGGTTCGTGTTCCAGTCGTTCCACCTGGCCGACGGGTTTCCCGCGCTCGACAACGTGGCCGACGGCCTGCTGTACAGCGGGGTGCCGAGACGGGAGCGGCGGGAACGGGCGGCCGAGGCGCTGAAGCGGGTCGGGCTCGGGCACCGGCTCGATCATCGGCCGGCGCAGTTGTCCGGTGGGGAGCGGCAGCGGGTGGCGGTGGCCCGTGCGGTGGTCGGCGAGCCGTCGTTGCTGCTGGCCGACGAGCCGACCGGCAACCTGGACTCGGCGTCCGGCGCGGACGTGCTGGACATCCTGCGCGAACTCCACGCGGCCGGGACCACGGTCGCGATCATCACCCACGACAACGACGTGGCCGCCGCCGCGCCGCGGCGGATCCGCCTGCGGGACGGGCAGATCGTCGAGGCGGTGGGCGCGCATGGCTGAGCGGCTGCGACCGGGGCGGCTGGCCTGGGGCGACCAGGTCCGGGTGGGCGCCTCAGGGCTGCGCGCCCGCCCGGCCCGGGTGATCCTGTCGGCGCTGGGGATCGCGATCGGCATCGCCACCATGGTGGCCGTGGTCGGCATCTCCTCCTCCAGCAAGGCCCGCCTCCTGGCCGAACTCGACGAGCTCGGCACCAACCTGCTGCGGGTGACCCCCGGCCAGACCCTGTTCGGCGAAACGGCCAACCTGCCGGCCGAATCGCTGGCCATGGTCCGCAGGATCGGCCCCATCCTGACGGCGGGTTCGACCGGCGACACCGGCGAGCCGGTGTTCCGCAGCGACCGCATCCCGGCCACCCAGACCAGCGGCCTCACCGTCCGCGCCGCCTCCCTGGATCTGCTCGACTCCCTCCAGACCGCGGTACGGCACGGCGCCTGGCTCAACGAGGCGACGGCCGCCCAGCGCGCCGTGGTCCTCGGCTCGGTCGCCGCGCAACGGCTGGGCCTGCGGGTCGGCCACCAGGTGTGGATCAAAGGCCAGTGGTGGACGGTGACCGGCGTCCTGGACAGCACGCCGCTGGCCCCGGAGGTCGACAGGTCGGCCCTGATCGGCTACCCGGCCGCGGGAACCTACCTCCAGTACGAGGGCTACCCGACCACGATCTACACCCGCTCCGAGGAGGCGGCCGTCACCGACGTACGGGAGGTGCTGCCGCGCACGGCCAACCCGGAACATCCGGAGGAGGTCGAGGTCAGCAGGCCGTCCGACGCGCTGTCCGCACGGGCGGCGGCGGACAGCGCGTTCACCAACCTGCTGCTCGGCATCGGCGCGGTGGCCCTGCTGGTCGGCGGCGTCGGGGTGGCCAACACCATGGTCATCTCAGTGCTGGAACGACGCCGAGAGATCGGCCTGCGCCGCTCCCTCGGCGCGACGAAAGGCCAGGTGCGCGGCCAGTTCCTGACCGAGTCGCTCTTACTGTCCGTCCTCGGCGGAGTGGCCGGAGCGCTGCTCGGCACGCTGGTGACGGTCGGCTACGCGGCATGGCGCGACCTGCCCGCCGTGGTCCCCCTGTGGGCCCTCGGCGGCGGTCTGGCCGCGACCCTGCTGGTCGGCACGGTGGCCGGAATCTACCCGGCGATGCGAGCAGCCCGCATGTCCCCCACCCTCGCCCTGAGCACGGCCTAGCGCCAACGGCCTGCCCGGTTGGGCAACAAGTGCCACGGCGTTGACGAGGCGGGCGAAGCCCGAGGAGAAACAACGGACTGGGTGGGACACCCTGCCGTGGCTGTCGTTTCGTCCGGCAACCACGGCGATGGCGGGGCCGGGCGGAGCCCGGAGGAAACAAAAGGGAGGGCGGGTGGGACAAAACCACTTAGGCCCTGTTTAACCGGCTGACGGGAGTATGTGCCCCATGCGGGTGTTGATTGCCGAGGACGAGCGGGTGCTGGCCGATGTCGTGGCGGCGGGGCTGCGCCGGGAGACCATGGCGGTGGACGTCGTCTACGACGGGGACGCCGCGCTGGAACGGGCGATGACCCACGCCTACGACGTGATCGTGCTGGACCGGGACCTGCCGTCGATACACGGCGACGAGGTGTGCCGCCGCCTCGTCGCCGGCCGGGTGGCCGCCCGGATCATCATGCTGACCGCCTCCGGCGATCTGCGCTCCAAAGTCGAAGGGCTGACCCTCGGCGCGGACGACTACCTGCCGAAACCCTTCGACTTCCCGGAGCTGGTGGCCCGGCTGCGAGCGCTGGCGCGGCGTACCCAACTGGCCGTGCCGCCGGTGCTGGCCCGGGCCGGGGTCACCCTCGACCCGGCCAGGCGCGAGGTCTTCAGGGACGGCAGGTATGTCGCGCTCAGCCCGAAGGAGTTCGCCGTCCTGGAGGTGCTGCTGCGCGCCGACGGCAATGTGGTCAGCGCCGAGGAACTGCTGGAGAAGGCGTGGGATGAGAACATCAGCTACTTCACCAACTCGGTCCGGGTGACCGTCATGACCCTGCGCAGGAAGCTCGGCACCCCGGCCGTAATCGAGACGGTCACCGGCGCGGGATACCGCCTGTGAACGGCCGCAAGCTGCCGGTGCGCTGGCGGCTGACCCTCGTGTACGGCAGCCTGCTCTTCCTGACCACGGGCGTGCTGATGGTCATCAACTACCTGATGGTGCGCCAGATCCTCACCCAACGGTTCCTGATCAAGTTGCCGCCCACGCACAAGGCACTGATCGGAACCGCGGGGCCACCACGTCCGAACGTCTTGTTCATCCAGAGCATCGTCGAGGACGAGGTGGGCCGCTATGTGGACGTGGTGACCAGCTCGCTGGTCCAGTGGTCGATCCTGGCCACGGTGCTGATCGGCCTGGTCGGCCTGGCGATCGGCTGGGTGCTCGCGGGCCGCGCCCTGGCCCCCCTGCTGACCATGACCGAGACGGCCCGCCGCCTGTCCGACAGCACCCTCCACCAGCGCATCTCGATGGACGGCCCGCGCGACGAGATCAAGGACCTGGCCGACACCTTCGACTCCATGCTGGAACGCCTCGACCAGGCCTTCGACACCCAGCGCCGGTTCGTGGCCAACGCCTCGCACGAGCTCAAGACCCCGCTCGCGATCAACCGCGCCCTGCTCCAGGTCGGCTTCGCCGATCCGGTCGTCCCCCGGGCGCTGCGCCCGATCCGGGACGAGCTGCTGGCCGCCAACTCCCGCCAGGAGCAGCTCATCGAGGGCCTGCTCACGCTGGCGCACAGCGAACGCGAGCTCACCACCCGCCAGCCGGTCGACCTGCGCGACCTGGCCCACCCCGCGCTACTGGCCCACCATCTGCCGCGCCCCCGGAGCTGTCGCCCGGCACCCTGCGCGGGCGACGCCGTCCTACTGGAACGCATGATCGCCAACCTGGTGGACAACGCCGTCAAGTACAACGACGAGCGCGGCGAGGTGACCGTCCGCACCGGCGCGGACGCGACCACCACCTTCATCACCGTGGAGAACACCGGCCGCCAGATCGCCCCCGCCCAGATCCCCGCCCTCTTCGAACCGTTCCGCCGCCTCGACGCCGACCGCACCGGCTCGGCCACCGGCGCCGGCCTGGGCCTCTCCATCGTCCGCGCCGTCACCCGCGCCCACGGCGGCACCGTCACCGCCACCCCACTCGAAAAGGGCGGCCTCCGGGTAACCGTCAACCTCCGTCACTGAGTTTCCGTGTTTCTCAGTGATCCGTCCATTACTGGGCGGAGGTCCCCGTCTGATCCGGGCGGTGCCCGGTGCGGGGTAAACGTTTCGCAGCCACCGGCCCCGGCAGGCGGGGTCTTATGGTCGGCTCCACGTCCGTTTGGCGTCTCCGGGCCACTCCCGGCGACGGTGCGCTTCACCAGGGAAGCGAGATTGAGCGCGGCGTTCACGTCCCGGTCGACGATCAGGCCGCAGGTGGTGCAGGTGTAGGTGCGTTCGGAGAGGGCGAGTTTGGCTTTCACCGCGCCGCACCCGGAACACGTCTTACTGGAGGCGAACCAGCGGCCGGCCACCACCAACCGGCCACCGCCCCACGCGGTCTTGTAGGCGAGCTGGCGGCGGATCTCGGCGAACCCGGCGTCGGAGATCGCGCGGGCCAGCCGACGGTTCCGCACCATCCCGGCCACGTGCAGGTCTTCGACCACGACCGTGCCGCACTCGCCCGCCAGCGTCGTGGTGAGCTTGTGGATGGCATCGCGGCGCAGCGCGGCCACCCGGTGGTGGACCCGGTTGCGGGCGGCGTCGGCTTTTCGCCATCGGCCGGACGGTTTCTGTCCGGTGCGCCGGTCGGGGCCTTGTTTGCGGGAGACCGCGCGGGACAGGCGGCGCAGTTTTCGGGAGGCGGCGGCCAGGTGCCGGGGGTTGGCGACGGGCGGGCGGCCGTCGGAGTAGACGGCCAGGGTCTTGACGCCCAAGTCCACCCCCACCACCGCCTCTGGTCGTGAGGGCGTGGTGGTGGCACGTTCGACCTGCACGGAAAACGAGACGATCCAACGTCCGGCTTCCAGCCGGATGGTCGCTGAGCGGATCTGTGCGGTGCCCGCCTCGATCCGGCGGGCCAGCTTACGCGTGGACTCGTGGGTTTTGATCCGCCCGAGTACCGGCAGCACCACGTGGGTGCGGCCGTCCAGGCGGATGGTCCCGGTGGTGAACCGCACCGACATGGCCTTCTTGCGTTTGGACCGGAATCGGGGGAAGCCCACCTTCGGGCCCTTACGGGTGCCTTTCCTGGACTCGCTCCAGTTCGCCAACGCGGTGGCCAGCCGGTCCAGGCCGCAGGCGTAAGCCTCTTTGGAGTTCACCGCCCACCACGGCGCGACCTGCTGTTTGGCCCCGTTCCAGGCTTTACGCAGCGAATACATCGACCACGACAGCGGCGGGGTCAGCTGGGCATCGGGGACGCCGTAGGAACGTTCGGCCTCCCGCTGGGCCAGATTGGCCTTCACCCGCGCCAAGCCCCAGTTGAAGGCCAAACGGGCGGCGCCGCAATGGGAGCGGAGCATACGTCCCTGGCACGGGGTCGGATCCAGGGCGTATCGATAGGCGTGGACGACCCGCATCAACCCTCCCGGACCATCGTAACCCAAAGTAAACAATTGGCTACAGTTTACTATGGTCGTCATCATAGAAGGGTTATCTGAGCCCCGAAGCTCTCATTTCGCGGCTCAAAGCCCGGCCTGCGCATACCCCTGCCAACGCTTCGCCACGCCCTCGCGGGACGTCGACGCCTGACTCGGGGCCGCCGTGGGTCGCTAACCCTTCGACGTAGAGCTCTACCATCCCCTCCTCCATGCCGGTTCATCCCGGTGCTTTCCGGAACGTCGAGCCAGTCCAGCGCCTGGATAAAACATGACCGGTCAGTCCAGTGCCGGATAGAGCGTGACCATGTCGGGCACGTGCGAGGCGAAATCCGCCATCCGACGCGTCGGCACCCGTTCGGCGGTGACCTCGGCCGCGCGAATACGGTCAAGCCGGAACACCCGCACGTCATCCCGTAACCGGCACCAAGCCACCAGATACCAGACCCCGCCCCGCCCGCCGACGAACACGCCCGGCTCCACCGCCCGACTGCTCACCGCACCCCGCACATCGCCATACTCGATCTCCAGCACGACCCCGGCCAGCAGCGCCCCCTCGATCACGCGAGCGATCGGCCCGGCCGTGCGCGGTTCGAGCTCCTCACGCTCCGACATGCTGGACAACAACTGCACCCGAGTGGCCAGCTCCCGCGCACGCTCCCCATCGGCCACCGGCATCGCCGCCATCAACTTCCCCATCGCGCTCCTGGCCTGATCCGCGAAAGGCTGATCACCGGAACGATTGAGCGCGATCGCGATCGCCACCGCCTCCTCCGGACTGAAGTTGAGCGGCGGCAACGACATCGACCGATCCAGCACATAACCACCGCGCCGCCCACGCTCCGCGTAGATCGGCACCTGGGCCTGCTGCAACGCCAGAATGTCCCGCTCGATCGTGCGCGCGGTCACAGCGAACCGCTCCCCCAGTTCACGCGCGGACCGCGGACGCGGCGACACCGCCCGCAGAAGTTCAACAATCGCATAGAGCCGGTCGGTACGGTTCACACGCCGAACACTAGAACACACGACCGACAATTTCGGCCCGGACACAGCTCCGCAGCGTGACCCGAGACCAGCACCCTGATTGCCCAACGCCATCCTGTCGGACACTCAGAGAACCCGGATGCCCTTCGGCACCGGTACGGCCACAAGCGTGAACGGCGCCGGATAACGGCGAGCAACCTGTGTGAGGTGCCTCAGGTGGGCAGGGCCGCCGTAAGTTCGTCCATCCGCGCCTTGGAGGGCTCCGGATACCGCTCGGAGGTAAGCGTCGCACTGGTGATGCGATCCAGCCGGAACACCCGCACATCCTCGCGCAACCGGCACCACGCCACCAAATACCAGTAACCACCCCGCCCGCCCAGGAAGATGCTGGGCTCCACATCGCGGGTAGTGGGACCGGCCTTCCCGTCGTAGTCGATGCGCAGCACACGCCGCCCGGTCAGCGCGCGATCGATGGCGCGTTTGATCTCCTCGGTGGGATCGATCGTGTACCCACCGGGATCCAGGCGGATCGGCACGCCCTCGTCCTGAAGGCGGGCGATATCGCGGATGATCGTGCGCTTGCTGACACCGAGCCGGGTAGCGAGCTCCTTGGCGGACAGGGTGCCGCCAACGCGTAACTCCTCGACCAGCGCCGCTCGACGATCCATGACCCCGAAGCTACGCCGGGTGACCGACAATTCCGGCCGCAACACACCTAACCCCTCGGCCACATCCCCGTGTTCACGATGCGCTCCGGTTCGATTCCGCAGAGCACGGCACGCTCGCAGCCGTACCGCTGCCAGTCGAGCTGACCGGGCGCGTGCGCGTCCGAGTCGATCGAGAACACGCAGCCCATCTCGTACGCCAAGCGCATCAACCGCTTCGGCGGATCCAGCCGATCAGGACGCGAATTGATCTCCACAGCGACCTCGAACTGGCGGCACGCCTCGAAGACGATCTCGGCGTCGAACCGCGACTCCGGCCGCAGCCCGCCACGTTTCCCCCCGGCCTTGACAATCCTCCCCGTGCAGTGGCCGAGCACGTCCACATGCGGATTGGCGATGGCGGTGACCATCCGCCGGGTCATGTCGTCGGCGTCCATCTTGAGCTGCGAGTGCACGCTCGCCACCACCACGTCCACCCGTTCCAGCAGCTCCGCCTCCTGATCCAGCGAGCCGTCGGCCAGGATGTCGACCTCGATCCCCGACAGCAGCCGGAACGGCGCGAGCTTCTCACCCAGCGCGGCGATCACGTCCAGCTGCCGGTGGAGCCGGTCGGCCGACAAGCCGTTGGCCACAGTGAGGCGAGGCGAATGGTCGGTGATCGCGAGGTACTCGTGCCCGAGGGCGATCGCGGCGGCGGCCATCTCCTCGATCGGGGAACCGCCGTCGGACCAGTCCGAGTGACTGTGCAGGTCGCCCTTGAGCGCCTGCCGCAAAGAGGTCGCCGCCTCGTCCAGATCCTCGCCCGCGGTGGCCTCCAGGCGGCGCAGGTAGGTCGGCACCTGCCCGTCGAGGGCCTCGGCCACCGCCAGCGCGGTCACCTTGCCGACCCCTTTGAGCCCGGTCAGACCGCCGTCCCGCACCAGCAGCTGAAGTTCTTCCGGCGCCAGATCCGCGATCGTGGTCGCGGCCCCGCGAAAGGCCCGGACACGATAAGTTGGCTCCCCCGCGCGCTCCAGCAGGAACGCGATCCGCTTCAACGCCTCAACCGGATCCATGCGACGCACGCTACCGGCTAACACCACAATGGACCGTTCCGTAACGGTACGGATGGGAACCGCATCTAGATCTGTACCGTTTCATATCGCGACGGTAGTCTGTGCCGACCTCGATGAACATGGAGCCTTATGGCCGAGACCGGGGACGGAAGTCCCACCCCTCCTCCCTACGTCCCGCCACCGCCGCCGCCGGGGATGCCACCGGGCATGGCGGGCCCGATGATGATGCCGCCGCCACCCCCGCCGAAGAAGAGCTTCCGCTCCACGGCCATCAAGCTCGGCGCCATCGGCGTGCTCTCCACTCTGGTGGTCGGCTTCTGCGCCGCCACGAGCAGCTCCGACGAGGTGGACGCCGACTGCGTCGACATGGCCAACCCGCTCCCCGACGGCTCGTACCCGCTGGTCGACGACGACTTCTGCGACGACGACTACCGGCGCTCGCACGCCGCGTACGGCTGGTACTACGGCGGCGTCCTGGTGGGCAGGCACGTCCGCGGCGGCACCACGCTCCGCCCGGCCGACGCGCAGATCACCAGCAGGAGCGGCAAGGTGGTCCAGCGCGGCGGCTTCGGGTCGCACGGCAGCAGCGGGAGCTGACCGGTCGATGAGACGTCAGACCTCGGCGCCCCGCGAGAACTGGGTGTCCACGGTCGAGTCGCAGGGCCTGGCCTACCATCGGTCGGCTCATCCCGAGGGGTTGAGCAGGCCGTACTGGGACGAGAGCGTGCACTACGTGTTCGGCATGGACGAGGTGCTCGGCCTGGAGGCGCAGGTCGAGGAACTGCACCGGATGTGCCTGGCCGCGGTCGACTACGTGATCATCGGGAACCGGTTCGCCGAGTTCGCCATCCCGCCGGAGTGGCGCGAAGCCGTCGCCGACTCCTGGCGGCGCCGCGATCCGCACGTCTTCGGCCGCTTCGACCTCCGCTATGACGGCGCCGGACCGGCCAAGCTGCTGGAGTACAACGCGGACACCCCCACCAGCCTGCTGGAGAGCTCGGTGGTGCAGTGGTTCTGGCTGCAGGACGTGTTCCCCGACGACGACCAGTGGAACTCGATCCACGAGCGGCTGATCGACCGGTGGAAGGCGATCGGCCCGACCTTCCCCACCGGGCCGACCCATTTCGCCTGGACGAACATGGACCAGTCCGGCGAGGAAGCGATGACGCTGGGCTACCTGCAGGAGACCGCCCAGCAGGCCGGGCTGGCCACGCTCGCGATCGCCATGGAGGACATCGGCTGGGACGCGATCAACCGCCGCTTCGTGGACGACGAATACCGGGTGATCCGCTCGCTCTGCAAGCTCTACCCCTGGGAGTGGATCGTCGCCGAGCCGTTCGGCGGCCACGCGCTGCGGCTGCAGCCGTCGATGGCCTGGATCGAACCGCTCTGGAAGATGCTGCTGTCCAACAAGGCGCTGCTGGCGATCCTGTGGGAGATGTATCCCGGGCATCAGAACCTGCTGCCCGCCTATCTGGACAGCCCGCGCGACATCACCCGCTACATCCAGAAACCGCTGCTCGGCCGGGAGGGCGCGTCCATGCGGGTGGTCTCCCCGGAACACGCCGTCCAGACCTCCGGCGGGTACGGCGCCGAGGGCTTCGTCTACCAGGAGTTCCAGGCGTTGCCCGACTTCGACGGCCAGCGCCCGGTCCTCGGCGCCTGGGTCGTCGAGGACGAGGCCGCCGGGCTCGGCATCCGCGAGACCTCCGGCCTGATCACCGATGACACCTCCTCCTTCGTCCCCCACCGAATCAGCGGCTAGAACAAACGGAGCACCCCCCACATGGATACCCAATCCACCTCGTTCGGCGAGATTCTCGGCAACGGCGCGCTCGCCATCACGGCGTACGCGATCCTCGGCGTGCTGCTGCTCGTCGCCGGGTTCTACGTGATCGACCTGGCCACCCCGGGCCGGCTGAGCAAGATCATCCGAGAGGAGCGCAACCCCAACGCGACCGCGCTGACCGCCTCCGCGATGGCGGCGATCTCGCTCATCGTGGCCGCGTCGATCTTCTCCTCCGGTGGCGCGCTGCGGGAGGGCCTGATCGCGACGCTGGTCTTCGGCCTGATCGGCATCGCGGTGCAGACGGTCGGCATGATGGTCTTCGACAAGATCGCGGGCATCTCGGTCCGGGCGCTGGCCCAGGAGCCGACCCTGCAGCCGGCCACCATCCTGCTGTCGGTCACCCACGTCGCGATCGGCCTGATCACCGCGGTGGCCGTGATCTGACCGCGCGGAATATGCCGACAGTGAAATGCGCCCCCGGCGAAACCCGCTCCCATTTCCCGCCGTTCCTTATTACCGTCGATCGGGAAACGGAATTCACGATGGGAGCGGGTCATGGCCACAGCGGGATCCCCTGAGGGCGAGCACATCAGTCGGCGGTTGCTCAACGAACGCATCATCGTGCTCGGGCAGGAGGTCGACGACGAGATCGCCAACCGGATCTGCTCGGAACTCCTGCTGCTGACGGCCGACGACCCGAAACGCGACATTCAGCTTTACATCAATTCACCGGGCGGTTCCGTATACTCCGGAATGGCCATCTACGACGTCATGCAATACGTGCCCAACGATATCGTGACGGTGGCCATGGGAATGGCGGGCTCGATGGGCCAGTTCCTGCTCACGGCCGGGACGACCGGAAAACGATACGCGCTCCCGCACGCGCGCATCATCATGCACCAGCCGCACGGCGGCATCGGCGGCACGGCGGCGGACATCGCCATCCAGGCCGAGCAGATGCGCTACACCAAGAAACTCCTGGCCGAGCGCACCGCCTTCCACACCGGCCAGCCGCTGGAACGGATCGAGGCCGACGCCGACCGGGACCACTGGTTCACCGCCGAGGAGGCCAAGGAGTACGGCTTCATCGACCACGTGGTGGCCACCACCGCGCACGTGCCCGCCTGAGCGCGCTGTCCGATTCGTTCAAGACCGGCGTGCGACGACGCCCGTAACGTTCGGGATATGGCTCCAACATTCAATGTCATCGGAATAGTCGTCGCCGACATGGCCCGCGCGCTGGCCTTCTACCGGCGGCTCGGGCTCGACCTCCCCGCGGAGGCCGACACCGAACCGCACGTCGAGCTGACCCTGCCCGGCGGCCTGCGCCTGGTCTGGGACACCATCGACACGATCCGCTCCTTCGACCCCGCGTGGACCCCGCCGTCCGGCGGGTCGCGCGTGGGCCTGGCCTTCGCCTGCGCCTCCCCCGCCGAGGTCGACGAGGTATTCGCCCTGCTCGTGGACGCCGGATACGACGGACATCTCAAGCCGTGGGACGCCTTCTGGGGGCAGCGTTACGCCGTCGTGCACGATCCCGACGGCAACGCCGTGGACCTGTTCGCCCCGCTCGCCTAACAATCACGCCAAGCCAACCAGATCCGATCAGACCAGATCGCCGAGCGGGACCCCGGCCAGGCTGCGCACCTCGCGCGCCAGGTGCGCCTGGTCGGCGTAGCCGGTGGTGGCGGCCACGTCGGCGAAGGTCCGGCCGCTTCTGGCCAGTTCGAGGGCGCGGCCCAGGCGCAGGATGCGGGCCAGCGTCTTCGGGCCGTACCCGAACGCGGTCAGGCTGAGGCGGTGCAGCCGCCGCTCGCCCAGGCCCAGCGTCGCGGCGGTGGCGGTCACGCTGGCCCCGCCGTCGAGCAGGGCGGCGACCTCGCGGACCAGGGGGTCGACGCCGTCCAGCCGTTCGCCCGCGATCTCCTCGAGTCCCGCGGCGACCGAGTCCGCCTGCCGTACCCGATCGGTGAGGCGCCGGACCTCGGCGGCGGGCCACAGGTCGGCGAGCGGAACCCGCTGGTTGCGCAGCTCGGCGGCGGGGACGCGGAGCATCGCCGGCGCGGTGCCCGGCGCGAACCGCAGACCGGTGAACGAGGTGCCCGCTGAGACCTTCGTCACGAACGCTTCGGCGTCGGGACCGGCCACCAGCAGGGTGCCCTCGGTCCAGAGCAGATCCATGCAGCCGTCCGGGAGCACGCGGAGTTCGGCCTCCTCCGACACGCCGGAAGAGCGCCACAACACGGCCCCCGGGACCAGCGACGGGCGTTCCCGATACACGCCTCCAGGGTCTCACTTCGCCCGGAGGCGGCACCATCGTTTGTGACCTGGCACGCTTGTAGCGTGAATGACAGGGTCCGCGAGGACACAGCGCGGCGGCTGGACCGGGCGATGGGCAGCCTCGGCACGGCCGCGATGGCGCGCATGGAGGAGCAGCTCGCCTGGTATCGAGCCCTGTCGGCCGAGGACAGATCCTGGGTCGGTCTTGTGGCGCAGGCGGGCATCGCCGCGTTCGTGGAGTGGTTCGGCCACGCGGGCGAGGGGCGGCCCACGCCCAGCATCGAGTTCTTCGGCACCGCGCCGCGCGAGCTCAAACGCAGCGTCTCGCTGCAGCAGACCGTCGATCTGGTACGGATCGTGGTGGAGGTGGTGGAGGCCGAGGCCGACGAGCTGGCCGCCCCCGGCGGCGAGGAGCAGCTGCGCAACGCGATGCTGCGCTACACCCGCGACGTGGCCTTCGCCGCCGCCCAGGTGTATGCCCGCGAGGCCGAGGCCCGCGGCTCCTGGGACGCCCGCCTGGAGGCGCTGATCGTGGACGCGCTGGTCCGCGGCGAGGTCGACGACGGCCTGCACTCCTGGGCCGCCGCCCTCGGCTGGACCTCCGCCCCGGTCGTCGTCTTCGCCGGGTACGCCCCGGACGAGGACCCGCAGAGCGTCATCGACGGCCTGCGCGACAAGGGCCGCCGCGTCGGCCATGACCTGCTCGCCGGGGTGCAGGGCGAACGCCTGATCGTCATCGTCGGCGGCGCGGACAGCATCAAGGACGCCGCCAGGAGCGTGGTCCCCCGGTTCGCCGCGGGCCCCATCGTGATCGGCCCCGAGGTCTCCGACCTGCACGCCGCCGCCCGCTCCGCCCGCGCGGCCATCGCCGGGCTGCGCGCCGCCGCCGGCTGGCCGGACGCCCCCCGTCCGGTCCTGGCCGAGGACCTGCTGGCCGAACGCGCCATCGACGGCGACGAGGACGCCCGCGGCCAGCTGATCGAGAACGTCTTCAAACCCCTGGCCGGTACGCCCCTGCTCGACACCCTGGCCACCTATCTGGAACAGGGCACCTCGCTGGAGGCCACCGCCCGCCTGCTGTTCGTGCACCCGAACACCGTCAGGTACCGGCTGCGTAAGATCACCGAGCTGACCGGCTACCAGCCGACGGAGGGCAGGTCCGCATTTACCCTGCAGGTTGGCCTGATATTGGGTCGCCTGACCGTAACCTAGCCGAATCTGAGAAATGCCGGAGAAACCTGAACTGTAGGAACCAAACAAAATAGCCCACACCAACTTCGTGCACATCCCCATCAGTGTGGTGGACTTCTACAGGGCAGGGTTAGTGTGTGCTCGTCATCGTCGCGCCGGGACAAGGCGCCCAAACCCCAGGCTTCCTGAGTCCGTGGCTGGAGATCCCCGGCTTCCGCGACCGCCTGTCGGCGTGGTCGGAGATCGCCGATCTCGATCTGGCCGGGTTCGGCACCACCGCGACCGCCGACGAGATCCGGGACACCGCGGTGGCCCAGCCGCTGCTGGTGGCCGCCGCGCTGGCCGCGTACGAGACGCTTGGCGTGACCCCGGATCTGGTGGCCGGGCACAGCGTGGGCGAGTTCTCCGCCGCGACCATCGCCGGGGCCCTCACCGCCGAGCAGGCACTGACCCTGATCCGGGAGCGCGCGCAGGCGATGGCCGAGGCGGCCACCGCCACCGCGACCGGGATGACCGCCGTGCTCGGCGGCGTGGACGTGCTCGAATCCATCGAGAAGCACGGCCTGACCCCCGCCAACATCAACGGCGCCGGGCAGATCGTGGCCGGCGGCACGCTGGCCCAGCTGGAGGCCTTCACGGCCGATCCGCCGCAGCGGGCCCGGCTGAGACCGCTCTCGGTGGCGGGCGCCTTCCACACCGAGCACATGGAGCCCGCCGTCGCCCAGCTGCGCGCGGCCGCCGCCGGGGTGACCCCGGCCGACCCGGTCGTGAAGCTGCTCTCCAACGCCGACGGCGCGTCGGTCGAGTCCGGCGCCGACCTGCTGGAGCGCCTGATCGCCCAGGTCAGCCGCCCGGTCCGGTGGGACCTGTGCATGGAGACGATGGCGGCCCAGGGCGTCACCACGATGATCGAGCTGCTGCCCGGCGGCACGCTGGCGGGGCTGGCCAAACGCGCCCTGACCGGCGTGCGGACCGTGGCGCTCAAGACCCCCGAGGACCTGGAAACCGCACGAACCGCCGCCAAGGAGGCATTGCAGTGAAGCTTCCCGCGGGCGCGCCAGGCGCGAAGGTGCTGGCGTTCGGGCACTACCAGCCCGCCAACGTGGTCACCAACGACGACCTCTCCAAGATCATCGAAACCAACGACGAGTGGATCCAGAGCCGGGTCGGGATCAAGGAACGACGGTTCGCCGCGCCCGAGGAGTCCGAGATCGACCTGGCCGTCCAGGCGGGCGGCAAGGCGCTGGCCGCCAGCGGCCTGGCCGCCGCCGACATCGACCTGGTGATCGTGGCCAGCTGCACGCTGGAGACCCAGATCCCCAACGCCGCGGGGCGGGTCGCGCACCGGCTGGGCATCGACGCGCCGGGAGCCTACGACGTCAACGCGGCCTGCGCCGGCTTCTGCTACGCGCTGGCCTCGGCCAGCGACGCCATCCGGGCCGGCTCGGCCAGGAACGTGCTGATCGTCGGGACCGAGAAGTTCACCCAGTGGGTGGACATCCAGGACCGGGCCACTTCGGTGATCTTCGCGGACGGCGCGGGCGCGGCCGTGGTGGTGCCGTCCGAGACGGCCGGCATCGGTCCGGTGGTGTGGGGCAGCGCGGGCGACAAGGCCGACGCGATCACGATCAAGGACCGGCACTCGGCGCTGCACCAGGAAGGCCAGACCGTGTTCCGCTGGGCCACCACGGCCCTTCACCCGATCGCCAAACAGGCGTGCGAGGCTGCGGGGGTGGACCCCGCCGAACTCGCCGCCTTCGTGCCCCACCAGGCCAATCTGCGCATCATCGAGGCGATCGCCCGCAAACTGGGCGCCGACAACGCGGTCGTCGCCAAGGACATCGTGCTGGCCGGCAACACCTCGGCCGCGTCCATCCCGCTCGCGCTGTCCCGCATGATCGAGCGCGGCGAGGTGCCCTCGGGCGGCCTGGCCCTGCTGCTCGGCTTCGGCGCAGGACTGACCTACGCCTCGCAGGTCATCGAGATCCCCTGAGACTTGTACGGCTCCGGCCGTGCGGAACCCCAGAAAACCACCCTGAAGGAGATACGGCGACATGGCAGTGACCGAGCAGGAGATCCTCGCGGGCCTCGGCAAGATCATCAATGAGATCACCGGCATCCCGGCCTCGGACGTGACCCCGGAGAAGAGCTTCGTGGACGACCTCGACATCGACTCGCTCTCCATGGTCGAGATCGCGGTGGCGGCCCAGGACGAGTTCGGCGCGGAGATCCCCGACGACCAGCTCAAGCACCTGAAGACCGTCAAGGACGTCGTCAACTTCATTCAGGGCTGACCTGACCCCGGAGCCGCTGAGGCTCCCCCCTGATCGGCGCGAGTTATGAGGAGTGCAGACAAGTGAGTACAGACCGGGTGCGTGTCGTTGTCACCGGGCTCGGCGCGACCACGCCCCTCGGTGGAGACGTCGCCTCGACCTGGTCGGCGCTCCTCGACGGGCGGTCGGGCGTTCGGCCCCTCACCGAGGACTGGGTCGACTCCGTTCCGGTGAAGTTCGCCGGGCGGGTCGCCGTCGAACCGGGCGAGGTCCTCCCCAGGCCGGAGGCCAGGCGGCTGGACCGGGCCGAGCAGTTCGCGCTGATCGCCTCGCGGGAGGCCTGGCGGGACGCGGGCGCCCCCGAGGTCGAGCCGACCAGGCTGGGCGTCGTCGTCGGCAGCGGGATCGGTGGCATCACCACGATCCTCGACGCGTACGACACGTTCAAGGAGAAGGGCTGGACCCGCCTGTCGCCGTTCACCGTGCCCATGCTCATGCCCAACGGCTCGGCCGGCTGGATCGGCATCGACATCGGCGCCAAGGGTGGCGTGCACGCCACCGTCAGCGCCTGCGCCACCGGCGCGGAAGCCATCGGGTACGGCATCGACATGATCAGGTCCGGCCGGTGCGACGTGGTCGTGGCGGGCGGCGCCGAGGCGGCCATCCACCCGCTGAACATCGGGTCGTTCGCCGCGATGCGCGCCATGTCCACCCGCAACGACGAGCCGCACCGCGCGTCCCGGCCGTTCGACAAGGGCCGGGACGGGTTCGTGCTCGGCGAGGGCGCCGGCATCGTCGTGCTGGAGTCCGAGGAGCACGCCAGGGCGCGCGGCGCGAAGGTCTACGCGGTGGCCGCGGGGGTCGGATACTCCTCCGACGCCCACCACATCGCGCAGCCGGAGCCGAGCGGCGCGGGCGTCCAGCTGGCGATGAGCCGGGTGCTCGCCGACGCCGGGCTGTCCGGCGCCGACATCAGGCACGTCAACGCGCACGCGACGTCCACCCCCGCGGGTGACGTGGTCGAGACCATCGCGATCAAGGAGTCCATCGGGGCGCACCCGATCGTCACCGCGACCAAGTCGATGACCGGCCACCTGCTCGGCGGCGCGGGCGGCATCGAGTCCATCTTCACCATCCTGGCGCTCAACGACCGGATCGTCCCGCCCACCATCAACGTGGACGACCTCGACGACGGCGTCGAAGTGGACATCGCGCGCGGCGAACCGCGCAAGCTCCCCGACGGGCAGATCGCCGCGGTCAACAACTCCTTCGGGTTCGGCGGGCACAACGTCGCCGTCGCCTTCACCACGCTTTGAGAGGCACGCAGATGACGGTTGTCGACAACAGGGTGGTGACCCCGTCCTCCGATCAGGAGGCCGAGGATCCCCGCGATCCCCAGGTCCGGCTGGGCCACCTCCTGGACGAGGGCTCGATCCGGCCGATCTCGCCCGAGGACAAGAGCGGCGTGTTCGCCGTGACCGGCCGCATCGAGGGCGTCCCCGTGGTCGCCTTCTGCAGTGACGCCCGGGTGCAGGGCGGCGCGATGGGCAGCGAAGGCTGCGAGCACATCGTGCACGCCTACGACGTGGCGGTCCGCGAGCGCGTCCCCGTCATCGGGGTCTGGCACTCCGGCGGGGCCCGGCTGGCCGAAGGCGTGGAGTCGCTGCACGCCGTCGGCCGGGTGTTCGCCGCGATGACCAAGGCCTCCGGCGTCGTCCCGCAGATCTCCGTCGTCGTCGGCGCCGCCGCCGGTGGCGCCGCCTACGGCCCCGCGCTCACCGACATCGTCGTCCTGGCCGACCAGGGCCGCATCTTCGTCACCGGCCCCGACGTGGTCCGCAGCGTCACCGGCGAGCAGATCGACATGGCCGCGCTCGGCGGCCCCGAGCCGCACAGCAAGCGCAGCGGCGTCGTGCACGTGGTCACCAAGACCGAGGCCGAAGCCCTGCTGCGGGCCCGCGAGCTGGCCAGCCTGCTCGGCCACCAGGGCCGGGTGCGCGCGGTCGAGGAGGTCGACTTCTCCGCGCTGCTGCCCGACAACCCGCGCCGCGCCTACGACGTGCACCCGCTGATCAACGGTCTGCTGGACGACCCCGGTGTCGAACTCCATCCCAAGTGGGCTCCCAACATCGTCACCACCCTCGGCCGCCTCGGCGGCCGCACGGTCGGCGTCGTCGCCAACAACCCGATGCGCCTCGGCGGCTGCCTCGACTCCGCCTCCGCCGAAAAAGCCGCCCGATTTGTACGGATGTGCGATGCCTTCGGGGTCCCCCTGATCGTCCTCGTCGACGTGCCCGGCTACCTTCCCGGCGTCGGCCAGGAACACGACGGCGTGGTCCGCCGCGGCGCCAAGCTCCTGCACGCCTTCGCCGAAGCCTCGGTCCCGCGCGTCACCCTGGTGACCCGCAAGGCGTACGGCGGCGCCTACATCGCGATGAACTCCCGCTCCCTGGGCGCCACCCGCGTCTTCGCCTGGCCCACCGCCGTGGTGGCCGTGATGGGCGCGGTCGCCGCCGTCCGCATCCTCAAGCGCCGCGACCTGGCCGCCGCTCCCGAGGAGGAGCGCGCCGAACTGGAAGCCCGCCTCGCCGAGGAACACGAGAAGGTCGCCGGCGGCCTCTCCCGCGCGGTCGACCTCGGCGTCGTGGACGAGGTGATCGAGCCCAGCGAGACCCGGGGCGCCATCGCCAAGGTCCTCGCCCAGGCGACACCGGCTCGGGGAGCCCACGGCAACATCCCGCTGTAACCGCTCCCGACAGGGCGCCCGGCACACGCCTCGGGCGCCCTTTCCGTGTCCTTCAGCTCACATCGAAACGGCTCGGTCAGCTTCGGCCGCTGGGATGCGCCGACTCCTGGCAACCGAGACGGGCTAGGCCGTCGGCGCGTTCGTTCTCCGGGTGTCCGCTGTGCCCGCGGACCCAGAGCCATTCGACCTGGTGCCGCTGGGCCGCGGACTCCAGGCGCCGCCACAGGTCGGCGTTCTTGACCGGCTCCTTCCCGGCCGTCAGCCACCCGTTGCGCTTCCACCCCGCCAGCCACCTGGTAATACCGTTACGCACATACTGGCTGTCGGTGTGCAGACGGACTTCGGATGGCCTGGTCAGCGTCTCCAACGCCATGATCGCGGCCATGAGCTCCATCCGGTTGTTGGTCGTGTCCGCCTCGCCGCCGCGGAGTTCCCGGTCGTGCTTGCCGTACTGGAGAATCACCCCCCAGCCCCCTGGCCCGGGATTGCCACGGCACGCGCCATCGGTGTACGCCTCCACCACCTGAACACCGCCCATCGGCCCACACTATCGCCGCCGGGGAGAGCCGGCCCCTGCGAGCACCCCACCATCAGCCCAGCCGAACGTCCCGATGTTCGCGGGCGGGAGATCGCCCCGCCTCGTCCGGCGGGGTGCCGAGGAGGTACGCGACGACGTCGGCGGCGGCGTAGTCATCTGGCAGGTCGTCGAGGAAGGCCAGGTCCTGGCCGAGGGTGAGCAGCGGCGGCTCCCGGTAGCCGTCCGGACGGCGCTGCCCGAACCCGATGGCGGCCGCCAGCCCGTTACACAGGCACCTTCGCCCCACCGTGTCCTCGACGGCCCCGCCCTTACGGAGGTAGATGTCGATCGGCTCGGCCGGGCACCGGTAGCCGATCGTGGCGTCCGGCTTGACGTACGGAGTGCGCAGGTGGCCGAGGTCGCACAGGCGGGGGCGGTCGGCATGAAGACCCGGATCGGACAAGGTGCCGGGCACTGCGGCCACTTTGAAGGGGAAGCCGGTCGGGGAGGCGTACGGGTCGTTGCGGACCAGGAGAGAGCCGTTCCTGGCCTGCCGGAGCAGGCGCAGCCTGAGCTCGGCGTCGAGGCCGGACTCCCGGCACAGCGCGAAGGCCGACCCCGCCTGGATGCCGGCGGCCCCGGCGGACAGAGCCGCGGCCAGCCCGGCCGGAGTACCGTAGCCGCCGGCGAGCCAGAAGGGCAGCCCGAGCGCCGCGGTCTTGCCGGTGTCAGCCCAGTCGCGCGGCCCGTACACCGGCTCGCCCGTCTCGCCCAGCCGCATCCGGCCGCGCGGTGGCGCGCTGTGCCCGCCGGCCACCGAGGTCTCCAGGACGAACCCGTCCGGCCGGGTGAGCGGCGCACGCGCGAGGTACGCGGCCAGGACGTCGGAGGAGACGATGGCGAGGAACCGGGGCCTGGGCAGCGGCGGGAGCGTCGCGCCCAGCATCGCGGGCGGGTCGAAGGTCACGACGTGGCGATCGTCGGCGCCGGCGCCGGCCACGGTGACCGGCAGCTCCACCGGACGGTGCGCGGCGAGCGCGTCGAGCAGCCAGGGGATCTTCGTCGGGATGCCCGCGCCCATGAGCACGTAGTCGACGCCCGCGAGCATCGCGCCATAGACCGCGGCGGGCGTGGCCATCTGGATCTTCTCCAGGTAGTTGACCCCGACCTGGCCGCCGTGCCCCTCCTTGGCGAGAAACACCTCGGCGAAGTTCGCCGCGACGGCGAGCTCGGCCCTGGCCTGATGCGGGCGGACCCCGAGCCGCGGCACCGGCCGGTACGGCGCGTCCGCGTCGATGCCGCCGGAGACGAAATAGCGGGCGAGCACCCGCTCGGCGATCTCAGGCACCGGGAAGTGCGACAGCGCCCGACGCATGTGCCCGTCCGGGTCTCCCTGCTGCAGCCGCCGCGAGAGCGTGATGTCCAGGGCGACGCCGGAGACGACGCCGAGCTGCCCGGTCCGGGCGACGGCTCGCGCCAGCCGCCACCCGGAGACGCCCACCCCCATGCCGCCCTGGACGATGGCGGGGAGCACCTGGTGGGGCGATGCCGCCTCAGACATGCCGGACGCGGACGGTGTCGGTGAAATGCTGGGCGATGGCCAACGCTACGACCTCCTGCTTGTTAGGGATTCGATCGCATTACATCGGCCCGGCAGCCGCCCGATGCAGTGACCAAGGTCCCGAAGCGAGGGACCAGAGGTCATCTGCACGGGCCTACGAGCGGAAGGCGAGCACCAGGCCCGTCATGATCAACCCGACTCCGGCTCCCATCGCCGGCGGCGGCTACCGTCCACCATCTCCCCGTGGTTCCGCTCGGTCTTCCTGCTCCAGCCGCACGGCGAGCCGCGGGGACCGGCCGGGCGCCCGCCCGTCCCGCCGCGGCTGGGAGTCGGACCGCTGACGCGAAGATCATGGCACCGGCTTGCCCACCCCATGCCGAGCACCCACTCACGCTCCCGGGACTCCTCCCGGCGTGCCGATGGCTTCACCACGGCTTCAACGCCCTTGGTGCTGGCGCGGCGAGAATCACCGACTTCGTGAACGGCGCCGGGTGACGGGGAGCAGCCTGGGGCCTGCTCGATCTGTTAGGTGGCTAGACGGCGGCGTGGAGCCAGCGGACGGGGGCGCCCTCGCCGGCGTAGCGGAAGGATTCGAGTTCCTCGTCCCACTGCTTGCCGAGCAGGCGGTCGAGTTCGTCTTCGAGGACGGCGCGGCCTTGGGCGGCCATCAGCATGACGTTGCGGAGGCGGTCCTCGGGCACCTGGATGTCCCCGCTGGCGCCGATGACCGCCGTGTACGCCCCGAGTGTCGGGGTGTACGCATGTCGGGAGCCGTCCACGCCCGGCGAGGCGTCCTCGGTGATCTCGAAGCGGATGCGCTGCCACCCCATGAGCGATGAAGTGATCGCCGCCGCCGTACCCGCGCGACCCTCCCATTCCGCCTGGGCGCGCAAAGCGCCGGGCGCAGCGGGCTGAGGGGTCCACGTCAAGTCGACGGGAACGCCAAGAACGCCTGCGACAGCCCACTCAATATGCGGGCACAGCGCAGGCTGAGCCGAGTGGACGTACAGCACGCCACGAGCAGCAGCCACCGGACCTCCCGTTTCGTACGAGGTGCGCCTTCCCCAACGGCCTCATACTGGGATGATCACAAGTGACTCTAGGAGAGACTACCGTCCGTCGCGGCGAGGCACCAGACCAGAGTCATACCTATTCGCACTTGACAACGCTGTGAATTCATCAAACCACAGAGAGTAAACACAAGCCCGGGCCCACCAAACGGAAAAGCCCCAGGTAGCACCCACCCCACCCCGATCCACTCGACCGAGTTTCCCACTCCACCCCTAGATCCGACCCTCTTCACCCAACCACCCAGCCTGACCGAAATTCTCACGACAACCCCAGATCCCGTCCCTTCGCCCCACTCGTCCCTGATCCCACGCGAAGTACACGTCCCTCATACACAGCGCTCCCGCAGCGCTCCGCATATATCCGCGCTCCCGCAGCAGGGGACAGCACTAACACGTCGCGTAGGCAACACCACATTACTGACAATTCGCACATAAACGACTACACAGAGTTGCCAATCGAACGTGTGAGCGATATCCTGGATGTAGGTCGGTCGGTCGATCCACGACGGGAGGTGGTCCGGGATGATGACCTCGGGTGCGGTGCTGTTGCCCGACCACTGTGCCGCCACCTCTCTCGCCGCTGATTCCCCCGCTGGTTGCCCCTCTTGTTCGCCCGCTTGTTCGCCCGCCGACCCCGCCCTCCCCTTCTCGCCTCTGAACTCCCGCGCTCCAGCCGGCCTTGACGGCCGCGACCCCGCCGCCGGGGGTTCCCTCAGCGCCGCCGAAGGTTCCCTCAGCGCCGCCGGAGGTTCTCTCAACGCCGGCTCTGGCGGCGTGCCGGTCCTCCGTCCGCAAACGCGTCCTCTCCGTTCACCCCGGCGAGGTGCCGGGGCGCAGGAAACCGGTCGTAGTCCCGGCATTCCCGGCGATTCCCGTGGCGCGGTCCTACTGTTGGATCCTTTCCAGCCGTTCGACCCTTCCCGAACTCGAGTCATCGCAGCCGACTCCGGCAGCGACTCCGGCAGGAACTCCGGCACCTCGCCTTCCGGCACAGCACACCCCGCAACGGCGCCTTCCACCACCGCCCGGGCCACCGCTGAACCCGCCAACACCCCGTTCAGCTCTGCCCCGTTCGGCCCGGCCCCGTTCGGCCCGGCCCGGCAGCCCGGTGTCCGGCCCTTCGGCGGCCACCGGCCCTCGCCCGGATCCGGGCCCGGATCCGCCGGCAGTGGGCCGGTGACCGGCCAGCGTGCCCAACAGGCCGCTGACGGTGCCCGGGAGACGGATCAGCGTGCCCGCGAAACCGGTCGGCGTACGGAGGCGGCCGGTCGGGCTGCTCGGGAGGAGGATCACGCTACCTGGCAGCCGGATCGGGATGCCCGTGAGGCCGGCCACGCTGCCCGTGGTGCCGATCGGGGTGCCGGAGAGGCCGGTCACGCTGCTTGGGAGGCCGATCACAACGCCCGGGAGGCCGATCACAACGCCCGGGAGGCCGATCACGACGCCCGGGAGGCCGATCACGACGCCCAGAGGGCCGATCACGCTGCCGGTGGTGCCGGTCAGGGTGCCGGTGGTGCCAGTCAGGGTGCCGGTCAGGGTGCCGGTGGTGCCGGTCAGGGTGCCGGTCGCGGGCGGGGGACCGATCAGGGTGCTGGTCGTGATGCCGGGCGCGGGGACCATCCGGACCACGCGGACCACGCGGACCACGCGGACCATCCGGATTTGGGTTTGGTCGGGGCGAGGGTACGGAAGTTGCTGCACGAGGCCGAGGTGATCGCCGCCGATCAGTCGCTGGTGCCGGGCGATGTCGAGGCGGCGATGGCCGAGATCGTGGCGTTGGCGCGGATGATCGATCGGGCTGAGGCGGCGATCGCGGTCCGGCTTGGGGTGGCCGATGCCGGGAAAGGCCACCAGCTGTTCGGGCGGCGTTCGCTGGGGGCGTGGCTGGCGGCGGCGACCGGTTCGCGGATCGCCCGGGCCGGGGAACGCCTCACCCTGGCCCGGCAGCTGTCCCGGCTGCCGGATCTGGCCGCCCGGCTGGCCGGGGGCAGCCTGCCGTTCGGGGCCGCCGCCGCGGTCGCCTCAGCGGTCCGTCCTCTGGACGATGAGGAAGCCCGGCTGGCCGAGCCGATCCTGCTGACCCTGGCCGCCGATCCGGCCGCCACGGTGGAGGATGTGACCCGGGCGGGTCAGGTGATCCTGGAGACCATCGATCCGGGCGGACGACTGGCCCGTGCCGCCGCGCTGACCGAACGCCAGCACCTGAACATCGCCGCCACGTTGAATGGGATGGGCCGGGTGACCGGTCTGCTGGATCCGGAACTGACGCTGCAGTTTCAAACCTGGCTGGAGCCGCTGGCGGTCAAGAACGGCGCCGAGGACGGGCGTGATCACGGGCGGCGGATGGCCGACGCGCTGGCCGTCCGCCTGTCTGAGGGTGGGCGGCGGACGGTGATGCATGTGGCGGTCACCGAGCAGACCCTCACCGGCGAATCCGAGGACCCGGCCTACCTGCAGGACGGGACCGCGATCCCGGCCGCCGACGCCCGCCGCATGGCCTACACCGCCGACCTCCGCCGCGTCCTGCGCGACACCGACGGCGCCCTCCTGGACCTGGGCCGCGCCCGCCGCCTGGCCTCTGCCGACCAACGCGAAGCCATCCTCGCCCAATACACCACCTGCGCCCGCCAAGGCTGCCACATCCCCGCCTACCTCTGCGAAATCGACCACATCCAACCGTGGCACCCGGTCGGCCGCACCGACCTGACCAACCTCGCCCCCCTCTGCACCCCCGACAACAAATGGAAATCCCGCCACCCCGACCGCGTCGACATCATCGACAACGGCAACGGCACCGTCACCATGCGCTTCCACCGCCACCCCAAACTCCACCCCCGAAACCCCCGCCGACAACCCGGGCAGCCCCGGCAGCAAACAACCGCAAACCCCACCACAACCCCGGCCCCGCCTGGGGCGTCGCACCCAACCCCGGCATCGCCTCCACCAGCGCCGCATCCCACCCCGGCCTCGCCCAGGGCATCCCATCCCACCCCGGCATGGCCACCACCACCGCCGTCGCATCCGACTCCGGCCGCGTCCGGGGCGCCGCACCCGACCTCGGCATCGCCCGGGGTGCCGCACCCAACCCCGGCATCGCCCGAAGCATCGCGCCCAACCCCAACCCCGGCCTCGCCTGGGAGGTCGCACCCGACTCCAGCCGCGTACCCGACTCCACACCCGGCCCCGCCCCGGGCGGACGACACACGCCCACAGGCAGACCGGACACCCTCACCCCCCACGAGCGCAGCTAGATCATCACCATGAGTGCGGAGACAGTGACCAATAGAGGATCACAAGGACCCACAGAAGATCACGAGCTGATCGTCATCGGGTCGCCGCGCATTCGAGCAGGCTGTGAGCACGGAATCCTCGATCCTATGGACGCGTTCGCCACGAAGGGCCGGTCGCTCTCGGCGGTCTCGGACCTTGGCCGTCTCGGACCTCGGCCATGAGGACGCCCCGCCGGGGTCTGCCTGCCATACAAGAAGCCCGGAGGCGGGACACCGTCACGGCTCCGGCCTTCGCGGGGGGGATAGGTCCCGGTACCTACAGGAAGTGGCAGTCACCTGCGGGCCGACTGATGAGCAGATTCGGGATTTTTGCGCCCATCGCGCGATCCGCGCCCTCGCCGGACGTGCGAACACCAGCTCGAGGTGCGTTTCAAGATGTTGCGGAACGCCAGCAATTGTCCGTGGAACCGGGCGAGTTCGGCCACAGGATTCCACATCGTCGCCCCCGCCTCGTTCCGAGCGTCAGGGAGCCTGGCAATTCGCCGATCGGAGGATCGTGGTCGCAGCCACTGGATAGAGTGCTCACGCAACGCTTATCCGTCACTGCGGACAGTAGCCAGGAAAGTGGTGCCATGCCTCAAGAGACGTCTTTGCCCGCTCTCGATGAGACCGCCTGGAAGGATCTGGTCTCCCGGTTCGACGGCCGGATGTGGGCGGTGGCCAGGGCCTGTGGCCTGAGCGCCACCGATGCGGCCGACGCGGTTCAGGGCGCGTGGCTGCGCCTCGTCGAAAGCTACGACCGGATCCGCGACCCCAGCCGGATCGGCGCGTGGCTGATCACCACCACCCGGCACGAGGCCTTCCGCCTCTCCCGCAAAACCCGCAACGAACACCCGGTCGAACTGCCCGACCTCGGCGACCCCAGCGTCCCCGACCCGTCCACAGCCGTCGTCGACGCCGAGTACGGCCGCCACGTCTGGGCCCGCGCCGCCACCCTGGACGAACCCTGCCGCACCCTGTTACGCCTCTTCGCCCTGAACCCCGACGCCCGCTACGCCCAGATCGCCGCCCGGATGAACATGCCGCTCGGCAGCGTCGGCGCCACCCGAACCCGCTGCGAATCCCGCCTCCGCGCCCTCCTGGAGGAGTCCCCGTGACCAAAGAACCCGAGGACCACTCAACCCCAGAGGCCCACTCAACCCTGGAAGGGCGCTCAACCCCAGAGGACCGCTCAACCCCGAAAAGCCACGCGACTTCAGAGGATCGCTCAACCCCGGAAGGCCACGCAACCTCCGAGGGTCACCCAACCCCGGAAGGCAATCCAACCCGGGAAGGCGACTCAACAGCAGAAGGCCGTTCCACCTACGTCTTGGCGGCCATGCGCCTCGCCTCCGGAGCCGACCCGATCCCCAGCCGCGTCACCGCCGACGCTCTGGCCGCGTTCACCCTCCGCCTGCCCGGCTCGATCATCGCCACCCCCACCGACGTGGCCGCCGCCTCCGGAGCCCGCTCCGGAGGAGAACCCCAGCGCCACCGCTTCACCACCGAAACCCTGACCATCGACGTCGAACTAACCCACACCAATGGCCGCCTCGAAGTAGCCGGCCACCTCACCCCCACCCCAACCCCCGACTCCTGGATCGAAATCCGCACCCCCCACGTCAGCAAGATCCGCGTCCCCTCCCCCGACGGCCACTTCGCGGCAACCGGCCTCCCACCCGGCTGGCTCAGCCTTGTCTACCACCACCCCGAAAACCCCCCCATCGCCACCCGCTGGCTCCGAGCCCGCCCATAACCCGCCAACGAGTCCCATCAACCCGGCACGCAGCCCCCACCCACGAGAGCGTCGAATTGACCGGACACAACCCCCAGGTGCCCCAACCAGACGCCGAGAAGGCCGCTCCCAATAGCGGCACAAACCATCCGACAACCCAGGCGACGGTCGAAGTGACGGGACACAACCCCCACCTCTCCCATCAGGAAACCGCGACAGCCGTTCCCGCTGGCGACAGAGAGCAGCCAAACACTCAAGCGGCAACCGAACCGACCGGACACAACCCCCACAACCCGCATCAGAAGGCCGAGACAACCATCTCCACCGCCGACGGCGACCAACCGAACGCCCGAGCGGCAACCAAACCGACTGGGAACGGCTCGCAACAAGAAGCCGGGACAACCACCCCGACTGGCGACAGAGAACAGCCAAACACTCAAGCGGCAACCGAACCGACCGGACACAACCCCCACAACCCGCATCAGAAGGCCGAGACAACCATCTCCACCGCCGACGGCGACCAACCGAACGCCCGAGCGGCAACCAAACCGACTGGGAACGGCTCGCAACAAGAAGCCGGGACAACCGCCGCGACTGGCGGCAGAGAACAGCCAGGCGCGTGGGAGGAAGCGACTGGGCGCAACCCTCACATCCGCTATCAGGAGGTTGGGGAGAGCGTCGGTGGGAGGGGGTTGGTGGGGCGGGCGATTAGGGCGGTTGAGTTGGCGGGGCGGGATCCGCGGTGGGCGCGGGAAGAGGCGGAGGGGGTGCTGCGGGAGAGTGAGCGGGTGGGGGATGCGGAGGCGGCGTCGATCGCGTTGCGGGGAATGGCGTTGGCCGCGTGGGAGCTTGGTGATTTGGGGTTGGCGGATGAGCTGCTTACGCGGGCGGTTCGCCGGGCTGTCGATGTGCCGGTGCGGGCGGCGCAAGCGGCGATGTCGCAGGTTCCGTTTCGTGCGCTACTGGGGGATCCCGAAGGGGCGCTCGCTCTTGCCGACAAGGTCGAAGCAGATCTGGACGGGCTCGATCGGCATCGGCTGGATGTTCAGCGCGCGGTGCCGCTGGTCCTGCTCGGCCGGCATATGGAGGCTGTTGAGCGGTGTACGACGGCTTTTCCGGCTCTCGGCGATGACCCACGTTGTCATGCGGGCGGACTCCTCAGCCGGGGTCTCGCCTACGTCTTCCTTGAACGATTCGGGGAAGCGGCGGCCGACTTCACGCTTTCCGCCGAAATCGCCAGGAGCTCAGGATTCACCCATCTGGCCATGCTCGCCGAAGGCAACCTGCCTTTCGCCGCCGCCCGCCGAGGCGACATTCCCGCCGCTTTCGCGAGCTACCAGACCGCCGAACATTCCCTCGTCGGCTACCCGGAACGCCTGGCGGCCATGCGTGTCGACTTCGCCCAAGCCCTCGTCGAGGCACGACTCCCGAACGAAGCACGCGCCCTCCTGGAACAAGCCGTACCGGTATTGGCGGCTTCCAATGCCCAGGTGGCGTTGAGCGACGCCCGCCTCCTCCTCGCTCAAGTGGAACTACTCACCGGCGACCCCTACCAAGCACAACAAACCGCGCAGACAGCCCACACCGAACTACTCACCCAAGGCCGCGCCCGCTGGGCTCCCCTGGCCACCGAAATCATCCTGCGGGCACGACTGGCACAGTCCGACCCTCCGCACCTCGTCTCCGCGGATCTACTCACCGACCTGTACGCATGCTCCGACGAGTTGGCCACCACAGGCTGGCTGACTCAAGCCGACTCCCTCCGCCTACTAGCCGGACGCACCGCCAAGCACCTGAAGGATCGAGCAGCGGCCACGACCCAGCTGTCCCGGCTTCTGACCCCCCGCACCCGCCCGATCGTCCGCCACCACGCGCAAGCCGTCCTCCACCACCTGAACGGCGACGACACCGCCGCCATGACGTCAGTGGAGGCGGGCATCGCCACCTTCCTGGAAACGATCTCCCCCACGTCGGCTCAGGGCATCGACCACCCCATGATCATGGGCGCGGCCGAGATCCGTGCACACGCGATTCGAGGCGCCGAGCAGTTGGCGGCCTTCGGTCTCGAACTCGCTCTCTCACGCGGAACCGGCCAGGGCGTCCTCGCCTGGGCAGAACGATGGCGCGCGGTGGTACGCGGCGATTTCAACGGCGACGCTCCAACCATCGGACCCACCTGCCTCGTGGAATTCGTCCGACACGAAGATGACCTATTCGCAGTTGTCGCCCAACATGACAATTGCGAACTACACAAGATCGGCTCATATTCGGACGTAACCGAAGCGACAATCCGGATCCGCTACCAGCTCCGACGACGCAACCTACGCGACACCGAACCCAGCACCGGACCCGACACCGAACCCGACACCGAACCTCGCACTGAACCCGGCACCGGACGCGACACCGAACCTCGCACTGAACCCGGCACCGGACGCGACACCGAACCTCGCACTGAACCCGGCACCGGACGCGACACCGAACCTGGCACTGAACCCGGCACCGGACGCGACACCGGATGTGACACCGAATCCGGCATCGGACGTGACATTGGACCCGGCGCGGAATCGATGCCCGACGCGGAACTGACAGCGCTCGACGCCCTGCTGATGCGCCCTTTCCACCTGAACCCAGGACCAATCACCATCGTCCCCACGGGCTCGCTCCACACCCTCCCGTGGCCGCTGCTCCCCTCCCTCCGCGGCCGACCAGTCTCGATACATTCACACGCGGGCGGACCTCCAGCCGCTCACAAAACGGACACCCTCGTTATCGCGGTAGCCGGCCCCGAACTGGAATACGCCCAAGACGAAGTCCAAAGAGTGGTCAAATCCCACAAGAACGCCACAACCATCCCAGCCACCAAGAAATCAGTGATCGAGGCCCTGGAATCGGCGGGAGTCCTCCATATCGCGGCCCACGGCATGTTCTCCCCCCGCAGCCCGATGCTCTCGAACATCACCCTTGATGACGGCCCTCTAATGGCCTACGAACTCCTTCGCGCCAACCGCGTGCCACCCGTGGTCGTGCTGTCGGCCTGCGAGGCCGGGATGGCACACGCGCCAATGGACGGCGTCGCCTGGGGCCTGGCAGGGGCATTCCTGGAGCGCGGCGCCCGCTGCGTCATCGCCGGGGTCGTACCAGTGCGCGACGAGGAAGCCCTGATCCTGATGGACCGCTTCCACGAACTCCTCGCAAGCGGTCACCCACCCGCCGAAGCACTGGCAAAAGCAACACACGAGACCAACGTCCCAGGATTCGCATGCTTCGGCTCGGGCGACTAACCCGATCACCATGCGCCAGGGTCCACTTGTCCTGCGACCAAGCCATGAGACCCAAAAGAATCAGCCACTCGCCGAGTAGAACGAGCAGGCTTGGGCGACCGGGATCCATTTTCTGCCAGGATCGCTTGCGCCAAGGCACCGGCTGGCGGTGATCTCCAACCGCTCGTACTGATATCAGCACCGTTGCCGCCACCATGGCCACTCCGGTGAAGCGTGCGGATTTGGCGACGTCCGGGTGAGAAATCGTCTGTCGACAGGGAGAACCAGACCATAGAGGTACGGTTTAGCCCACGAGTGCCTCTTCGAGTCGCCGGCGTGCGGTGTCTCCGGAGCACTCTGGGCACATGCAGGTAGGCCCGATCCGGTCAGCGGTGCCAGGAACGACCGCTTGCGTCCAAGTGAGCAAGGCCGCCGCCACTTCGCCTGGCCGCATCCGGGTATGTTCCAGCCTGATCACTGCGGCCATGGGCCGACGGCCAAGACCGGGAACCTGATGGATCGAAGCTCTGTGGGTTACGCACACAGATCCTCGTGCGCGAACCTCGGAAGGGCGCCTACGCGGCATGGCCCTTTCTGGTACATGTCACAGCCGTGATCATCGCATGCCGAGGCCCCGATCTCTAGATCAGGTGCCTAATGGTGGAGCAGATTCAAGAATCAACACCTCCGGCATCCAGTGGGACATTCCCATCTTCAGCAGGACGCTCAAGCGAGCGTTGCCTTCGCCAACTCGTCAATGCGAACCCCGATGGTTCACGATCTTGATATTCACCCCGTCCTGGGCTGCGAGGGGGGATCAGCCCGTGGCGATGGGGCGGGTGGGGTCGGTGATCCAGTGGGACCAGGAGCCGACGTAGAGGGCGGCGGGGAGGTTGGCTATTTCCAGGGCCAGGAGTTGGTGGGCGGCGGTTACGCCGGAGCCGCAGTAGGTGCCGATGGGGATGCCGGGGGTGGCGCCTAGGGTGTTGAAGCGTTCGCGGAGGAAGTCGGGGGTGTGGAAGAGGCCGGCGGGTTCGGTGTTCTGGGTGGTGGGAGCGTTGACGGCGCCGGGGATGTGGCCGGCGACGGGGTCGATGGGTTCGGTTTCGCCTCGGTAGCGTTCGGGAGCGCGGGCGTCGAGGAGGACGCCGGTGGTGGCGAGGTCGGCGGCCTGGTCTGCGTCCAGGGTGGGCATTCCGCCGGGGGTAGCGGTGAAGTCGCCGATGGGAATGTCCGGCACGTCCTTGGTGACCGGCAGGCCGGCCCGGATCCAGGCGCGGAGCCCGCCGTCGAGCACGCGAACGCTGGGATGCCCGAAATATCGCAACGTCCACCAGGCTCGCGCGGCGGACAGGGATTCGGCCTCGTCGTAGACCACGACCGGCCGAGAGCCCGACACCCCGAGGCGGCGCATGGCGGCCTGGAAGTCCTCGGCGGACGGGAGCGGATGACGCCCACCGGGCCCGGGCGGCGCGGCCAGATCCCGCTCCAGGTCACAGAAGACAGCGCCGGGAATGTGCCCTTCGCGATAGGCCTCGATCCCCGGCGGACCACCCAGCCGCCATTGCACGTCGAGCAAGGTGACCCGCTCGTCGGCCAGACTCTCAGCGGCGATCAACGGCCCCATCGTGCACCCCCAGGCAGATCAGACGAACTTCACCGATGGATCTCCAGCAGCGGAACGTTCAGCTCCTCCACTGTCAACGACCCGTGGTACCCCGTGAATGCCCATTCCAACTTCTCGGTCTCCGCCGGGATGACCACGCAGCCACCGTACGGCACGGCTACGACATCCCCGATCCGCGGCAGCCACTCCCGCCGCACGCTCCCCCCGAACCACCCGGAATCCACCGCTTCCTCCCGGGACACGACCCACGCCCGCCCGTCGAGCATCTCGCGCCAGGTGGCTTCGACCGCCGAGGCGGCGCCCGCGAGCGTGTAGAGGTGCCGAGCCCGGGGTTCGCCCCCGAGCAGGGCGACCCCCTCCATGAGTTCGGGATGCTGGTCGACGTCGACCTTGTCGGTGGCGTTGACCATGCCATGGTCGGCGGTCACGTACATGACCGCGCCCGGCGGCAGGGTCTCGGCGAGACGTTCGGCCATGCGGTCGACGATGGCGAGCTGCTCGAGCCAGGCGGGTGAGCCCCAGCCCGACAGGTGCCCGGCGGCGTCGAGATCGCCGTAATAGACGGTCACGAACGTGCGCGGGGCTTGGAGCGCGTGCCGTACCCCCTCGACGCGCTCGTCGATGGACTCGGCGTGCAGGTGGTGGACGCCGCGGTAGACGGCGCGGTTGAGGCCGGAGCCGTCGAAGGCGGCGGTGGCGACGTAGACGGCGTCGACGTCGAGGGCGGTGAGGCGCTGGTAGACGGTGGTGGCGGGCTGCCAGACCTCGGGGTCGATGGGGAGGCCGGGGGCGGTCCAGCGCAGGCAGTTGAAGAGGCGGCCCTCGCCGGGGACCGCCATCTGGATGCCGATCATGCCGTGCTCGCCGGGGGTGCCGCCGGTGCCGAGGGTGGCCAGGCTGGTGGGGGTGGAGGACGGGAACCCGGCCGTGATCGTACGGCCCAGCGCGCCGGACAGGAACGGGGCCGTCCCGGGATGGGCGCGCAGGAGTTCGGCCCCCATCCCGTCCACCAGGAACAGGCACACCCGGGAGGCGGGCTCCAGCCCGAGCGTGTTGTCGCCGTCACCCCCGAAGGTGGCGAGCAGGGAGCCGGGAAAATCGCTCAGCGAGGCGGCGCCGTACGCGGGGAGGTGGGGCCCGGCCACGGTCAGCTCCGGGCGGTGGCTTCGGACAGAGCACGGGCGAAGGCGAGGACGTGGGTGACCGCCTCGGGCCCGTCGGCGGCCTCGCTGACCCGCAGTTGCAGGTCGTCGGCGGTGACCGCGCCGGTGTAGCCGTGGTCGGCGTCGCAGTTCTCGTCGCCGCAGGTGGCCGGTTCGAGATCGACGTGCGAGATCGCGCCCCAGCCGATGGTCAGGGTGACCTCGCTGGGCGGCACGCCGGGCACGTAGGAGGCGGGGTCGGGGACCACCCGGGTGAGCGCGACCGACTGGATCCGGCTCAGCCGGACGGCCTCGGTCGTGGTGGAGGCGTGCGAGGTGGGGTTGCCCTCGGCCGGCGGATGCTCGTCGGTATGGCAGACCAGCAGCCGGGACGGCGACAGCACCAGCACGGTGACGTGCCTGCGCACCTCCATGGCCGGGTCGAACGTGGCCTCGTGGTGCACGACGAACGCTGTTACCTGTTCTTTCCCTACAGCGGAGTCGACGGCGTCGGCGACCAGGTCGGGGTAGTAGCCGCTGCGGTCGATGGCCTCGCGCAGGTCGGCAGCCGAGACTCGGGTATCCCTCATGGGTCCATCCTGCCTTGTCATGGGCGCGGTTTTCACATGCGAAGCCACCTTCTCGCCAGCCCAGATATACGGATTTAGCAGTATTTGGAATGGGTATCGGGCCTTTCCCTTCACTTTCGTTTCCCGTTACCCAGCCGGGGTTATCGCTAGAGGCGTACTAGCCGAGGCGGCGGGGTCCGCCGTCAGGGCGGGGACCGACCACCGGGCGGATCACCGCGCGGGAGCCCAGCACCGTAACGCCGCCCTCCCCCACCAGAACCTGGTCGAGATCGAGGCGGGCCACCTCGGGCAGCGCGTCCGCCAGCAGCCCCACCCGGACCAGCAGATCCTCCAGGGCCGGTACGGCCACGGGCGGGTAGCCGTACTCGCCGAACAGGAGCGGCGCGGTGCGCACGGCGCGGACCAGACCGGCCGCGTCCGCACCGGTCAGCGGCGCGAGCCGGTACGCGTGATCGCCCAGCAGCCGGGCCGCCACGTCGGCGAGCCCGAACGACACGACCGCCCCGAAGTCGCGGTCCTGGACCACCCCGACCATGGTCGGCACCGCGGGTCCCGGCGGGGACTCGGTCGCGACCTCGATCCCGTAGCAGGCGAGCAGGGCGGTGACGTCGATCTCGGTGTCGGCGGGCGCGGCGTCGATGACGCGCCGCGCTTCCGCCCCATCTAACGATATTTCCGGAATCGTGCCAGCCGGTGCGGTACGCCACCGGGCATGCCTGACCACATGCGCCAACGCGCGAACGGCCTCCTCCGGCGCCGAATAGGACGGGATCGAGCCACGCTCCGGACCCTCCCCCGGCACGCGAAGCTCGGCGGGAAGCCCCCACTCGCCCTGGAAAGTGGCCAGCACCGGTTTCCCGGACTCCTGGGCTACCTTGATCAGCTCGGCGGCCACGAGGTCGGCCCGCCCGGGAATGGGCGGCATGTAGATCGCGACGGCGGCGTCCACCCCCAGCAGCACGCCCGCGAGCGCCTTCCCGAACTCCTCGGCCCCCGCGCGTGCGCCCAGATTGACCGGAGTGCCAGGTTCGAGACCCGCGGCCAAGCAGGCGTCGGCGGCCAGCAGCGCCAGCGCGTCGGAGTTGCTCACGATCCCGACCCGCGGCCCTTCCGGCAGCGGCTGGTAGGCCAGCAACTGGGCCACATCGAACAGCTGGGTCAGATCGTCCACCCTGATCACCCCGGCCTGGGCGAACAGCGAGCTCACCACGGTGTCCGGCAGGCCGAGCGCCGACGCCGCGTGCCCGCTCGGCACCCGCTGCGACTTGACCACCACGATCGGCTTGGTACGCGAGATGCGCCGCGCCAGCCGGGCGAACTTGCGCGGATTGCCGAGCGATTCCAGGTAGAGCAGGATCACCTCGGTCGCCGGATCCTCCTCCCAGTACTGGAGCAGGTCGTTGCCGGACACGTCGGCCCGGTTCCCGGCGGAGACGAACGTGGAGATGCCCATGCCGCGCTGCGCCACCCGCTGCAGCAGGGCGGTCCCGAGGGCGCCCGACTGGCTGAAGAAGCCCACCCGGCCACGGCCGGGCAGCGTGGCCGCCAGGGTGGCGTTGAGGCGGATGCCGGGGGCGGTGTTGGCGATGCCGAGGCAGTTGGGGCCGACGACGCGCATGCCGTACAGGCGGGAGATGCGGACCAGTTCCTGCTGCCTCATGGCGCCCTCCTCGCCCGTCTCGCCGAAGCCGCTGGAGAGCACGACCAGGCCTTTGACTCCCTTGCGGGCGCATTCCTCGACCACGCCGAGCACGCTTTCGGCCGGGACGGCGACGATGGCGAGGTCCACGTCGCCGTCGATGGCGGAGACGCTGCGGTAGGCGCGCACCCCGGCCACGGCCCGGACCTCGCGGTGCACGGGGTAGACCGGGCCGGTGAAGTCGGCGGCCAGCAGGTTGCGCAGCACGGTCTGGCCGATGCCGCCGGGTTCCCTGCTGGCGCCGATGACGGCCACCGACTCCGGGGTGAGCAGACGCTGGATCGAGCGGGCCTCGGCGCGGTGCTCGCGGGCCGAGGTGACCTCGACGGCGGTCTCGGTGGTGGCCAGGTCGAGCGTGAGCCGTACGACGCCGTCGGCGAAGGTGCTGCGCGCGGTGTATCCGGCCTGGCGGAACAGCATGTTCATCCGATGGTTGGCGGGCAGCACGTCGGCGATGAAGGTACGGATCCCGCGCTCGCGCGCGGCCGCGCGCAGGTGTTCCATCAGGACGGCGGCGACGCCCCGGCCCTGGTGGGCGTCCTCGACGAGGAAGGCCACCTCGGCGTGGTCGGGGGGCTGCACCCGGTCGTAGCGGACGACGGCCACCATCTCCGTGCCGATGGTGGCGATCAGCGCCACCCGGTCGTTGTGGTCCACGTTGGTGAACCAGGCGATCTCCCGATCGGACAATCGCGGCCGAGGGCCGAAAAACCGAAAGTAGATCGTTTGATCGGACAAACGGGAGTAAAAATCACGGAGAAGTCCGGCGTCGCCGGGATGGATCGGCCGCAGGTGAGCGGTGCCGCCATCGGAGAGGACGACGTCCGCCTCCCAGTGCGCCGGGTACGGTGGTTCCACAGGTCGAGCGTATCGACGCCCGGCTTGGGATGGTTGGGCAACGCTTGTGCATCGACTGTGCCCGAGTGTCCGCTCTACCCCCCACGGCGTCACCGGAAGCTGTTAAGTTTCTCGGCGTCAGCCTCATATCGCACGGAGAGGACGCCGACCCCCCAATGGTGCGGCAGGCTCACCTCCCTCAGCAGTTGGCAAGGTGGTGACATCATGACCCGGGTCGTCGTGGTGGGCGATCTCATGACCGACGCGGTCGCCCGCGCCAGGTTCCCTCTCGCCCGCGCCAGTGACACCCCGGCGATCGTCACCATGCACGGGGGTGGCTCCGGCGCGAACATCGCCTCCTGGCTCGCCGTGGAAGGTTCCGAAGTGGCCTTCATCGGCCGCCGGGGCGCTGACATCACGGGTCGTAACCGGGACATGGAGCTGATGGGCTACGGGGTGGACGCCCGTCTCGTGATGGACCCGGAACGTCCCACCGGCACCTGCGTCGTGCTGGTGACGCACAAGGGCGAGCGCACGATGTTGTCCGACCCGGGCGCGAACGCGGCGCTGTCGCCCGAGGACCTGCCGCGTGACCTGTTCACCCAGGGCGGCCACCTGCACATGTCGGGCTACACGCTGATCTGCGAGGGCTCCAGGGACGCCGGCTTGGCCGCGCTTGACCTGGCCCGCAGGGCCGGCATGTCGATCTCGGTGGACTGTGCCTCGTCCGCGCCGGTGGAGCGCACCGGGGCCGAGCCGTTCCTGGAGTGGACGCACGGGGTCAAGCTGCTGTTCGCCAACGCCGACCAGGCCAAGGTGCTGACCGGCCGCGAGGAGCCGGACGCGGCGGCCAAGGTACTCACCGCGTGGTTCCCCCAGGTCGTGATCAAGCTCAACAAAGAGGGCGCGCTCTGGTACACCAACAGCCGCTCCGAGCCGGTCCGGGTGCCCGCCGAGACCGTCGACCGCGTGGTGGACGGCACCGGCGCGGGCGACGCCTTCGCGGCCGGCTTCCTGCCGAGCTGGCTGAACGGCAAGCCCCCGTCCGACGCCCTGGCGGCAGGCAACGCCCTGGCCGCCAAGTGCATCGCCAACCTGGGCGCCCGGCCCCGCCTCTAGGGTGATTCGGCAGGCGATCTCCTCGCCTGTCGATCGCCGTGGAACTCCCACCCACCCTCCCTTCATTGCTTGCGGGCTTCCGCCCGCCCCCGTCGGTCGCCGTGGTTGCCCGGATAAACGACAGCCACGGCACGGTGGTTCTCCCACCCACCCAGCCCGTTTGATCCCCTCGGGCTCCGCCCGAACCCGTCGTCGCTGTGGGTCCCACACGAACGAGGTCGCCCGCCACACGTGGTGATGGGCGACCCCGTTCTCAGGCGGGCCTACTGGGTTCTGCAGATGGTTCCGTTGAAGGTGAAGACGGACGGGAGGACGTTCGGGCCGCTGTAGCTGCCGACGAAGCCGATGTTGGTGGTGGCTCCGGTGGCTAGCGGGCCGCTGGCGACGACCTTGACATTGGAGCCGGTCTGGGTCCAGGTGGCGTTCCAGCCGCCGTCCAGGTTCTGCCAGGTTCTCGGCCAGGTGAAGTCGAGGGTCCAGTCGTTGATGGGGGTGCCGTTGTTGGTGATGTCGATGGAGCCGACGTAGCCGCTGCCCCAGTTGGTTTGATCGGTTAGCCGTACCGTGCAGGAGCTAGTGGCGGGCGTGCCGGTGGTGAAGGTCAGCGGCGAGGAGGACCACGAGACGCCGCCGCCGCTGTCGCGGGCGATCACGTTGACGGTGTAGCGCGTGCCGGGCCTGAGGTTGCTGACCGCGAGTGAGGTGCCGCCGGTCTCGCCGAGTTGTTCGGTGATGGCGCCGTTCTGGCGGTGCACCTCGTACTTCACGATCGGGCGGGTGCCGGGGGTGGCGGCGGGCCAGGAGATCGTCGCGGTCGTGTCGGTGACGGCGGTGGTGGTCGGCTGTCCCGGCGCGCCCGGCAATCCGGCCGGGGCCGAGGCGGGACGCACCACGACCGTGGTCAGCGACAGCGGGGGCAGGGTCTGGCTGGTCGCGCTGCCCGCGGTCGAGCTGGTGATGCCGGTGGCGCCGTTGACGTGGGTCAGCACGGTGGGCGCTCCGGCGGCGGGGCCGAACCCGGCATAGCTGATGGCGACGGGGTAGGCGGTGTCGGCGGAGGTGTTGATCAGCAGGACGGCCAGGTCGCCGTTGGGCCGGCGGGCCGCGTGCGCGACGACCTTCGCCTGACCGGTGGCGGCCTTGACGAACTGGTCGCCGGGGCGGGCGAAGCGGCTCATCATCTGCAGCGCGTAGTACGGCGCGAAGGGCGTGTTCACCGCCGGTTCGCACGCGCTGCCGTCGGCGGTGCAGCTGGCGTTGGACAGCAGGCCGAAGTCGCCGTAGTCGGTGTGCCCCTCGACCTGCCTGACGGTGCCGATGCCGTTATGGGTGTTCCACCAGTTTACGGTGAAGACGCCGCTGGCCAGCAGGGTCGCGTAGGCGTCGGCGGCGGCCAGCGCGCCGGGCTGGGTGTTCTCCCCGGCGCCGCTGGTCCCGGTGTTGAACTCGGTCATCGCGATGCCGATCCGCTCCGAGCCGGGCCCGGCGTGGGCGGCGATCTGACGCCGGGTGAGCTGGATCATGTCGGGGATGTGGGAGGCCTTGTCGTACGCGCCGGGATACCAGTGCAGGATCACGAAGTCGATCTTCGCTCCGGCCATCGACAGGACGACCTTGTTCCAGGTGCCGTCGTCGCCGCCGGCCACGATCCCGTCGGGCCAGTTGGCGGCCGTGGTCAGCACCGCGCCGATCTTGACGGTCGGGTCGACGGCCTTCATCGCGTCGGAGTAGGCCACGATGTTGCGCGCGTACTCGGCGGGGCTCTTGTCGGCGTGGTTGTCGGCCTCCCAGGCCGCGCCGTAGTGGCCGTTGCCGTAGTTCTCGTTGCCGATCTCCCAGTACTTCACGCCGTAGCCCTTGGTGACGTTGGCGTACCGGACCCAGTCGGCGGCCTCCTGGGCGGTGGCGGTGCCGTAGTTGGCGGTCACCATCGGCTGCGCCCCGGTGCGGCGCGCGCCGCGCATGAAGGTGTCGAAGTCGGTGCCGGGCGCCACGTAGCCGCCGGGCGCGGTGTGGTCGGCCCAGTGGTAGATGTCGGAGTAGGAGCCGCCGGGGTAGCGCAGCACTTGCACGCCCGCGTCCTTGAGCCGGTCGGCCGTGTCGTCGGTGCCCAGGTAGGAGTCCCAGATCGCGTGATTGGCGCCGATACCGGTGGCCGGGACCGTGGCCAGCGCCGCGCGCGCGTTGACGGTGACGGCGACGGCCTCTTCGGCGTACGCGGGGGGAACGTTCAGGGCGGTCAGCGTCAGTAAGACGGCCGACGCGGCCCGCAGGAGGGATTTCGGCATGGACATACCTCGCATCGAAAACGGGTTCTCTCGACGCCCCCTCCTGACCAGAAGGCACCATGATCGTGCGACCGATGGCACTCCCCGTCAAATGGCCGTGAAAGTTTCAGGTCGCCAGCGTCAAGGGCAGCACCGCCGTCGCTCCCGCGTGCCGGAGCAGCGCGGCGGCCAGCGTCACCGTCCAGCCGGAATCGGTACGGTCGTCGACCAGCAGCACCGGCCCGGACACCTCGGCGATCTTCGCGGCCAGCTCCCGCGGCATCGCCAGCGTGCCCCGGATGGCCTGAACCCGCTGCGCCGAGTTGTACTGCTGCCCCGGTGACCCGCTGCGATAGCCCAGCTGCCCGAGATCGGCCAGCCGCCCGACCTGCGCCAGCCGCTCGGTCAGCGACCGGATCAGGACCGGCCGGGACGCGGACGGCACGCTGACCACCGCGACCGGCCGCCGCTCCCAGTTCCACGTCTTGAGCACGGTCACCACGGCCGCGAACACGTCGTCGGGCACGGGACCGTCCGGCTGGGCCAGCAGCTCGCGCAGCCGGGTCCCCCACCCGATGTCGGTGAGCCGCCCGAGCGCCCGCCCGGTCTCCGCCCCCAGCTCCGGCTTGATCCGCCCCTTGAGGTCGGCCAGCCCGGTCGGCCACTGCCGCCGCGGCTCCAGATCGACCCCGGGCCGCGCCAGCCGCTCGGCCGCGGCCTGCACCGCCGCCGCCGGAATCTCGGCGGAACGCCGCGCGCCGGTGCAGTTGTCGCACCGCCCGCAGGCCACGGCCGTGTCGTCGTCGAGATGGCGGCGCAGGAACAGCTCCCGGCACTCCTGGGTGCTCTGGTAGGCCAGCATCGCGTCCTGCTCGGCCCGCCGTTCGGCCGCCACCCGCGCATACCGCTCCGCGTCGTACGCCCACGGCTCCCCGGTGGCCTCCCACCCGCCCTTGACCCGGCGCACCGCCCCGTCCACATCGAGGACCTTGAGCATCATCTCCAGGCGGCTCCGGCTCAGATCCACCCGGTTCTCCAGCGCCGCCGTGGACAGCACCCCGCCCTCCTCCAGCGCCGCCAGAGTGGCCCGCACGACCGCCTCCGCCGGAAACGCGAGCGACGCGAAATACGCCCAGATCTCCCGATCCTCGGCGCCGGGCAGCAGCACGACCTCCGCCTTCTCCACCCCACGCCCGGCCCGGCCCACCTGCTGGTAGTACGCCACCGGCGACTGCGGCGCCCCCACATGCACGACGAACCCGAGATCCGGCTTGTCGAAGCCCATCCCGAGCGCCGACGTGGCGACCAGCGCCTTGATCCGGTTGCCGAGCAGGTCCTCCTCGGCGGCCAGCCGCTCGGCGGGCTCGGTCTGCCCCGAGTAGGCGGCCACCGTGTGCCCCTGCTCGCGCAGGTAGGCGGCGATCTCCTGCGCCCCGGCCACGGTCAGCGTGTAGACGATGCCGGACCCCGGCAGCTCCCGCAGGGTCTGCGCCAGCCAGGCCAGCCGCTGCCCGGCCCCGGGCAGATCGACCACGCTCAGCCGCAGGCTCTCCCGCTCCAGCGGCCCGCGCAGCACGAGCGTCTCCTCCTCGTCCCCGGCCAGCTGCTCGGCCACGTCCCGGGTGACGCGCGCATTAGCTGTCGCGGTGGTGGCCAGCACCGGAACGCCGGGCGGCAACTCGGCCAGCATCGTCCGCAGCCGCCGGTAGTCCGGCCGGAAGTCATGCCCCCAGTCGGAGATGCAGTGCGCCTCGTCGACCACCACCAGACCGGCGCTCTCGGCCAGCTCAGGCAGCACCTGGTCACGGAACTCGGGGTTGTTCAGCCGCTCCGGGCTGACCAGGAGCACGTCGATCGTGCCCTCGGCGACCTGCGCGTAGATCTTCTCCCACTCCTCGGCGTTGGCCGAGTTGATGGTGGCCGCGTGGATGCCCGCCCGCTCGGCGGCGGCGATCTGGTTGCGCATCAGCGCCAGCAGCGGCGAGACGATGACCGTCGGGCCCTCGCCCAGGTCACGCAGAAGGGCGGTGGCGATGAAGTAGACGGCCGACTTGCCCCAGCCGGTGCGCTGCACGACCAGCGCCCGCCGCCGCTCCATGACCAGCGCCCTGATCGCCGCCCACTGGTCCTCGCGCAGCCGGGCGCCCTCCCCCGCGAGCGCGCGCAGCCGCTCCTCGGCCTCTTCCCGCAACACCTCTTCTTCGGTCACCGGTCCTTAGTACCAGGTCCTGGTGACGGTTTCGCACGCCGCCCGATTTATCGGCAGCGATACAAAGACCAAGTGAAACAAAGGCGGCAGTCTCCGCATCTACCCCCATGAACGATCCACCCATCAGACTCTGGAGAACGAACATGGACGTGTACGACGCCGGAACCTCCGACCTCGCCGACGTCGACGGCGACGGTTACTACGAGACCGCCGCGGTGGACACCAACAGCGACGGCGTGGTGGACGCGGCGGTGTCCGACCTCGACGGCGACGGCGACATCGACATGGAGGCCTACGACACCGACGGCGACGGCCGCGTGGACACCGCAGTCCTGGACACCGACAATGACGGCATCGCGGACACCGCGCTGTTCGACACCGACAGCGACGGCCAGCCCGACGTGGTGGCGGTCACCATCCCGCCCACCGCCGACGACGCGCCGCTGTTCCCCGAGGCCACCACGGCCACCGACCCGGCTGTCGAGGAGTCCGGGCTCAGCTCGCACGACATCGTCGAGGGCGCGCTGCCCGGTCCGGAGTACACCGCGTAGCAGGAACGTTCCACCAGCGGAAGGAAACCCGACATGGGTAACCCCCAGGATCCGACCCAGCCGCCCCAACCCCAGCCCGGCTCGTACGGCCAGCAACTCCCGCCGTACGACCCCGGGGCGCCGCTCCCGCCGCAGCAGCCCGGTTACCAGTACCCGCCGCCCCCGCCGTACGGGCAGCAGCAGCCTGGGCCGTACTACGGCCAGCAGTACGGGAAGCCACCGGTCAGCGGCACCCAGACGATGTCGATCATCGCCTTCGTGATGGCCGCCATCGCGCTGCTGATCCTGCCGCCCATCTTCGGCGCGATCGGCATCGCGCTGGGCGTGATCGGCCACCGGCGGGGCGAGAAGCTGGGCTCCGCCGCCGCGATCACGTCCGGTGTGTGCCTGGTGCTCGGCATGATCTTCAGCTACATGGTGAACGTCATGTAGGCCCCAAGGCCGATCGAACCCCTTCCGCTGAGGAGCCAGCATGCCCACCGGCCGTCCCGCCCCCTCCCCCGCTCAACCCCCCCTGAGCGCGGGAGAAGGGCTGGCGCGCGCGCTGACCGACGTGGCGGCCAGCGGCGCGAGCCCGGCTGTCACGCAGCAGATCGAGCGCCTGCTCGACGAGGGCCGCGATCGCGTGGCGCTGGCCCTGGCCTGCGCGCGCTTCCGCGACCAGCTCGGCGAACGTTTCCCTGAGCTGGCCGAACTGCTCGCGACCGCGCTCGCGGAGGCCGGAATCCAGGAGGTACGCCCCGACGGGCTGCCCTTCGACGGCGAACTGCACGAAGCCGTGGACACCACGCCCACCGACGACCCCGACGCGCACGACACGGTCGCCGAGACCGTGCGGGCCGGATACCTGGACGGCGACCAGGTGCTGCGCGTGCCCCAGGTCGTGGTGTACCGGCGAGAGCCGCCGTCATGAGCTACCCGAGCAGCTCGCGCAAGCTCCGGCGGCCCCGGAAGATCCATACTTTGACCGTGTTCAGCGGCACTTCCAGCGCGGCCGCGGTCTGCTCATACGTCAGGCCGCCCGCCCACAGCAGCAGCGCCTCCCGGTGCGCCGGGGACAGCGTGGCGAGCGCGCGGCGCAGGTCCACCAGATCGGCCACGGTGTCGTCGAACCCGCTCTCGGCCGCGTGTGGCTCCGCCGCCTCGGGAAACAGCAGGTCGTCGTGCGAACTCCGGCGGCGGACGACGGACAAGGCCGCGTTGCGGGCGATGGCCAGCACCCAGGCCGCGAACGGCGCCCGGCCCTCATACCGGTGCATGCCCTTCCAGGCGGCCAGCTGCGTCTCCTGCAGCGCGTCGAGCGCGTCCGGGCGGTTGGCGGTCAGGTGGAAGCAGACGCCGAAGGCGCGCCGCTCGACCGGCTGCCAGAGCAGGCGGAAGGCCTCGCTGTCACCGGCGCGCGCGGCGGCGAGAAGTTCGGCGTCATCGCCGATATCGCCACCGACATCGCCGACCAGAGGAGCAGGCATCGCCGGAGATTCCTCCCGTATCCCTAAACGCCCGGCACCCAACGTCAACCGGGAAATCTGCGACGATCAGACCACGGTCCTCGCTGAACCGATATGTGATGACACGGCATGATATTCGACCGTAATGAGGGCGTGGAGGAGGATGACGCGGGGGCGTTCTACGACCTTCTCTACGGCTCGGTCCCGGCTCCCACGACGGCGGAGAGCCTGGCCATGTTCGAGGAGACAATGAGCACCACCGAGGCAGAACCCGAAGACCTTTATCAGGACTTCGAGGGATATTTCGACATACCCGTTAACGAAACGGACTTTAGTGACGACTTCTCTGATATTGGCGATATCGGGGACCTGGGATGAATCCGAGTGACCGGCTGCGCGACCTGTGCGGCACCACGATCGCCAAGCTGGCCGATCCCGGGTTGCGGGACCGGGTCCACCAGGTCCGGGTCCGGCTCGACGCGCCCCTGAAGATCGCCGTCGCCGGCGCGGTGAGCAGCGGGAAGTCCACTCTGGTCAACGCCCTGCTCGGGCTGCCGGTCGCGCCCGTGGACGCGGGCGAGTGCACCCGGGTCGTCACCCAGTACGAATACGGCCCCGACGACGGCCGGGTCGAGGTCGAGTGCGAGGACGGCCGCACCGTCGTCACCCGCCTGGCCCCGGGCCACCGCCTCCCCGCCGAGCTGGGTGTCCCGATCGACCTGGTCCGCCGGGTACGCGTGCACCTGGCCTCCGAAGCCCTCCGCGCCATCACCGTCGTCGACACCCCCGGCATGAACACCACGACCGTCGAGAACGAGCGCGCGGCCCGCCGCATGCTGTTCGGCACCGACCAGGACGACGACCACGCGCAAGCCCTGATCTACGTGCTCCGCTACGTCCAGGCCTTCGACGACACCACCCTCGCCGAGTTCCGCGGCCTCACCGAGGCGTGCGGCATGACCTGCGTCAACACCCTGGCCGTGCTGAGCCAGATCGACCGGCGCGGCGACGAGGACGACCCCTGGCCGACCGCGCGGCGGCTGGCCGTCAAGGCGTACGCGGATCTGCGCGCCTCGGTCTTCGACGTGGTCCCGGTGATCGGCCTGCTCGCCGAGACCGCGGGCACCGGCGCGCTCGGCCCGGCCGAACTGGACGGCCTGGCCGCCCTCGCCGCCCTGGACGAAGCCGACCTGGAGTTCCTCCTCCTGGACCTGGACGACCTCGCCGACTCCCCCGACTCGCCGCTCTCCCCCGAGGTGGCCCGCCGCCTGATCCGCCACCTGCACCGGTACGGCTTACGCACCGCGATCACCCACAGCGCCGAAGGCCCCGAAGCCCTCCGCCAGACATTGCTCGATAAATCGGGATTCGGGGTGGGGGCCCGTACGGGCACGGTCGCGGGCGGCATCGCCCACTTCGCCCGCCGCGCCGACCAGCTGAAGGCGCTGGCGGCGATCACCCAGCTCCGGCGCGTCTCCCGCGCCCCCGCGTTCGGCTCCGACCTGGCCGTGCTGGACGGCCTCGCGGCCGAACTGGACGAGACCAAGCCGATCGCCGCCGGCCTGCACGGCCTGCGCATCTTCGCCGCCGTCGAGGCGGTGGCCCGGGGCCAGCTGGTGCTCGCCGAGGACATGCAGAACGAGCTGTTCCAGCTGGCCCGCTCGGACGACCCGGCCGAACAGCTCGGCGTACCCGCGCATGAGGTCCCTGAGGCCGCGCGGCGGGCGACCGAGCGGTGGCGCGCCCGCGCGATGATCGAGCGTGGCCGCGTCGGCGGCCAGCGCGCCCGGGACGTGCTCGGCGTCCTGGAGGACCTGGCCGCCCCGCCGGTCCTCCAGACGCAGGCCCCCATCTTCCTGCCGGTCGCCCCGGCCCCCGTGGACGGCGACGCGGTACGGCGGCTGCTGGCCTCGCCGCTGGTCCCCGCCGAGGACCGGCAGGCGCTCGCCCATCTGATCGCGGGCGCCGACGGCGCCGCCCAGGTCGGCATCGCGGCCGGACCCCCCGACGTCGCCGCCTACGCGGCGGCCCTGAGCGCGCGGTTCCGCTCGCTCAGCCACTTCCTCCCCTTCACCGCCGACCGCCGCGCGGCCGAGAGCGTCAGCGACAGCTACGCGCACCTCGCCGTGACCGCGGTCCAGAAAGGTTCCCCGCATGTCGGCTGAGCTAGTCACCCGCGTGCTGCGCCTGGCCAACGAGGTCAACACGCTCGCCAAGCAGGCCGGCCGCGCCGACCTGGCCGAGGTGCTCGTCCAGGTCGCGGCCAGGTGGAAGGAGACCGAGACCACGGTCGTGCTGGCCGGCGCCCAGAAGCGCGGCAAGAGCCGCCTGCTGAACGCGCTGATCGGGCACCCCGGGCTGCTGCCGGTGGACGCCGACGTGGCCACCAACTGCTACCTGGGGCTGCGGCGCGGCCCGGCGCTGACCGCCAAGGTGCACAAGGCCAGCGAGTCCTTCGCGATCGACCCGGCCCAGATCACCGACTACGCCTCGATGACCGGCGACCCGGCCAAACGCCGCGAGGTGGTCAACGTCGAGCTGACGGTCGACCACCCGATGCTGGACGGCGTACGGCTGCTGGACACGCCCGGCGTGGACAGCCTCACGGTCGGCCACCGCCAGGCGACGGTGGCCATCCTGCAGCGGGCCGACGCGCTGCTGTTCGCGCTCAGCGCCCAGGACCAGCCGGTGCTCCGGCACGAGCTGGAGTTCCTGGCCGAGGCGGTGCAGCGGGTGCAGGCGGTCACGTTCGTGCTGACCAAGGTGGAGGACTCGGCCAACTGGCAGGCGCTGCTGGCCGAGAACCGCCGCCGCCTGGACACCTTCGTGGCCGAGTCGGGGCTGGTGGCGCCCGAGAACGCGGCGATCCTGCGCGGCGCGGCCTGGCTGCCGGTGAGCGCCAAGCTGGCCGAGGCGGCGGTGGCGCAGCGCAGGCTGGGGCGGCCCGAGCGCGCCGACCAGCTGCACGAGCGGAGCGGGCTCTGCCGGCTGGAGGAATACCTGCGCTCCTGCGCCGAGGGGCGCGAGCTGGCGCGCAGCGCCACCGTGGTGTCGGCGTGCGTCTCGGTGCTGTCCGCGGTGGCGGCGGTGGCGACCGACCATGTCGCCGGGGCCTCCGACGACTCGAAGGAGCCCGCCAAGCGGCTCGCCGAGGTGGAGACCGCGCTGGCCGAGCTGGCCGAGATCGCCAAGGAGCGCCGCAGGTACGCGGTGGGCAACCAGTTCCTGGGGCGGGAGGTGGCGACGATCGCGCGGGCGCATCTGGCCCGGGTGCGGCAGCCGTACGAGCAGGCGGTGGGCGAGCTGACCAAGCGCGCCGATCTCGAACGTTACCTGCAGCAGCTGCCGGAGAGCGTCGAGCGCTCCATCCAGGCCGCCTGGGACGAGATCGTCGCCGAGGTGAGCACCCTGGTCGGGACCGCGCTGAACGAGTTCCTGCGCTCGCTGCGCCTGGATCCGATGGACATGGACCTGGCCAAGGTGGCCATGCCCCGGGTGTGGTCCCACGAGCTCAAGAGCGAACCCACCGCGGGCGCCAAGATGGACATGTTCCGGGAAGGCGTGCCCGCCGCCGCGATGGCCGCCAGCCTCGGCCTGATCATCGCCCACCTCAACCCGATCGGCTTCATCATCGGCCCCGCGCTGGCCGCGGCCGTGCTGGTACGGCGCCGCGAATGGGACGAGGTCCACCGCAACCAGCAGGCCCTGCGCCGGCTGCTGGCCGAGCAGTTCACCCAGGCGGGCAGCGAGATCACGCTGGCCCTGGAACGGGAGGTGGCGAACTGGCGCGCCACGGTCGAGCAGAGCGCCGACACCGCGCTCGCCACCCAGCGCAAGGACCTGGAGTCCCGGCGCGCCGAACTGCGCACGCTGGCCGCCAGCAACGTCGCCGACAAACGCGACGCGCGCGAGTCGGCCACCAAACGCCTGGAGACCATCGCCACCCTCACCGACCGGGCCGCCGGCCTCCGGGGCGAGATCGCGACGGCGCTAGGGGGTGCCCGCCCGGCAGCCGCGTCGTGATCATGTGCGACGCTCGTCCGGACGAGAAAGGGATCACCTCATGTGTCACAGCACGAGCAGCCGGCCGCCCGCTCCGCCCGTTATCGGCGAGGTCGCCGCACAGGAGCAGATCGAGCTGACGTCCGCGGACGGCACCCGCTTCCTGGCCTACCGCACCGAACCCGCCACGCCCAACGGGCGCTCGGTCGTCATCCTGCCCGACATCCGGGGGCTGCACCCGTACTACCGCGACCTGGCGGTGCGCTTCGCCGAGGCCGGGTTCCACACCATCGCCATCGACTACTTCGGCCGTACGGCGGGCACGGACCCCGACCGCGGCGACTCCTTCGACTGGCAGTCGAAGATCGGTGAGGTGACCCTGGAGCACGTGCGCCTCGACATGGCCGCCGCTCTGGCCGAGCTCCCCCAGCCGGTGTTCACGGTCGGGTTCTGTTTCGGCGGCGCGAACTCGTGGTGGCTGGGCGCGCACGGGAACGGCCTGGCCGGGGCGATCGGGTTCTACGGCGCGATCCGCCGCATCGGCGAGCTGCCGGACACGCCCGGCGCACCCGTGCTCCTGCTCCGCGGCGGCGCCGACACCGCCTCCACCGACGAGGAGTTCGACACCTTCACCGCCGCCCTCGACCACGCGGGAACCGAGCACGAGACGGTCATCTACCCCGGCGCGCCGCACTCGTTCTTCGACCGCTCCTACAGCGAGTGGGCCGACGCGTGCGCGGACGCGTGGCGGCAGATCCTGTCGTTCACCGAACGCCACTCACAGAGCTAGTCCGGCAGGAAGCAGAGCCGGCCAGGTAACGACTGCTCCGGACCCGGGGCGGCCTCCGGGAGCCGCAGGTAGAGCAGGCCCGACGGGACCTTGGCCAGAGGTTCGGCCCAGCCGGGCGCGCTGAGGGCTTGGCGGGCCCCGGCAGGGGTGACGTGCATGATCCGGGAGGTGTTGCGGGCGCCGGAGACGCCCAGCCAGAGGGTCTCGCCGTCGGCGACCACGCGGGGCCGCTCGCTGGTCAGGCGGGACGTGAGATGGCCGAGCAGGGTGGTGGCGGGCTCGTGGGCGAGGGTGCGCAGGTTGCCGGTGGTGCGGTCGCAGTGCAGGACCGACCAGCCCTGGGAGGGGAGCACGGTGTCCATGCCGATCGCGTACATCTCGCGGCCCGCCGGGAACCAGCGCAGCGCGCCCGCGCGGGGGCGGGAGGCGAGCACGCGGGGCGGGTTGGGGGCGGCGTCGATCTCCAGGCCGTGGCTGGTGGCGACGAACCACTTCGACTCGTGCAGCACGACCTGCTGCAGCCAGTTGGGCGGGCGGCGGTCGACCCGGCGCACGCGGCCGCCCGGGTCGATGATCAGGAACACCTGCCAGGGCAGGAAGCCGTTCTGGAACGCGTACTGCCCGAGCACGACCGTGCACCCCGGCGAGCCGATCGCCAGGGCCGGTCCGACGCCGGTGGGGCTGTCCTGATCGAGCAGCCGCCGCCGGGTCCCGTCCTCGTTCACGAACCACTGGGCTGACGGGCCGAGCGGGATGCGGGCGGGCTCCTGGAAGAACCCGCCCAGCCGGAACTCCAGCATGGTCAGCTCGCCGGTCTCCCCCCACGGCAGCCCGCGCGAGTTGTCGACCGGCAGCACCGGGCCCGGGTGGAAGAACGCCCAGCCGATCCCGCCCTTGGCCAGCGTCCGCACGTCGGGCACGCCGGGCAGCACCTGGGTGGACTGGATCACCAGCTCCGGCGTGAGCGTGCGGAGCACCGCGCCGTTCGGGCCGCGCTCGGCCAGCAGGATCCCCTCGTCGGTGGCCGCCCAGTCGAGGACGGGACCGAAGGCCAGTTCCCGGTCGGTACGGCCCGAGGGCACGTCCACCCGCCGCAGCAGCTGCCGCCCGCCGTCCACGCACAGGCAGTAGGTCCCGTTCGCGGTCACCCGGACCGAGAACACGCCCTCCATCACCGTTTTGAGCGACCCGCCCTCCGCGGGCCTGCCCGCCGGTCTGGCCGTGGTCGCGATCGTGTCCAGGGCCGCGCTCTTGGCGGCGTTCTTGGCCGCGGTCTTGGCCCGCTCGGCCTCCAGGATCGTCCAGGCCAGCCGGGCCGCGCCCAGCGCCACGACGATCTTCGGGTCGTCGTAGGTGCGGACCAGGTCGCCGTGCCTGGCCTTGATCGTCTCGTGCACCAGCGGCATCCGGCTGGCGCCCCCGGTCAGAAAGATCCCGGACAGCTGCCGCAGATCCACCCGGGCGGCCGCGATCGTCTCGTCCAGGATGTCGGCCGTCCTGATGATGTCCGCGCCCACCAGCGCGTGCAGGTCGGCCCGGGAGATCTGCACGTCCACGTCCGCGCCCGCCACATACTGGCTGGCGGTGTCGTACGCCGAGAGGGTCTCCTTGGCGGCCCGCGCCTCGTCCAGCAGATCGGCGGCGGCGGCCCGGTAGCGGCGGTCGGGGTTGGCGCTCACCTCGGCCCACCAGTCGGCCGCGGAGCGCTCCAGCTGGGCCCCCAGGAAGGCGAAGACGCGCTCGTCGAACACCTCGCCGCCGATCATGTCGTCCCCGCCCGGCTCGCCGATCACGTTGAAGTCGGCGCCGTCGGCGGCCAGCACCGCCGTGTCGAAGGTGCCGCCGCCGAGGTCGTAAACGGCCACCTGCCGCCCGCCGGAGACGCTGTGGATCGAGGTGTAGTGCAGCGCCGAGGCGACCGGCTCCTCCACGATGACGATCCGCGCCCCCGGCACCACCGCGGTCCCGGCCGCCTTGAGGATCTCCCGCCGGTCAGGCCGCCAGGCGACCGGGCAGGTCAGCACCACGGTGGCCGGGTCGGCGCCGTCGAAGCGGGTGCGCCCCTCGGCCACGAACAGCGCGAGAATGGCCGCCATCGCGTCCTTGACGTCCACCGGGACCCCGCCGAGGAGCATGGCGGCCCGGCCCACGTAACGTTTGGGGTTGCGCTCCACCCGTTCGGGATAGCGGACCATCGAACGCTGCGCGACCCGCCCGGCCACCAGCACGCCCTGGTCGTTCAGCAGGATCGTGGACGGCACCCGGCGTTCGCCGCCGACCTCCAGGATGTCCACCCGCCGGTCGGTCGCGATCGCCCCGGCGGAGAAACTCGTCCCCAGGTCCACGCCGAGGCACCACTGCGCCATCTCGGCCTCCTCCCGCTTTTGCGGCCTCCCGCAGGCGACCACGATAGTGGTCCGCGCGGAGCGCGACTGTGTCACCGTCGGGGGCCGAAGGCGCGTCTGTGTCGCGGCATGCGCGGAGGACCGGCAAAATGTTCGACATGGCCCGACGAACGACCAGCCCCCCACCCGAGGATTTCGAGGAGCGGATCGTCGATATCGACGTGTCCGCGGAGATGCGCACCAGCTTCCTGGAATACGCGTACTCGGTGATCTACCAGCGCGCCCTCCCAGATGCCAGGGACGGGCTCAAACCCGTGCAGCGGCGCATCCTCTACTCGATGAACGAGATGGGGCTGCGGCCCGACCGGGGGCACGTGAAGTCCTCCCGGGTCGTCGGCGACGTGATGGGCAAGCTGCATCCGCACGGCGACAGCGCCATCTACGACGCGCTGGTCCGGATGGCCCAGCCGTTCTCGATGCGGCTGCCGCTGGTGGACGGTCACGGCAACTTCGGCTCGACGGACGACCTGCCGGCCGCCATGCGGTACACCGAGGCCCGGCTGTCCGCCGCCGCCATGCTGATGACGCAGTCCATCGACGAGGACACCGTCGACTTCAAGCCCAACTACGACGGCCAGGAGACCGAGCCCACGGTCCTGCCGTCGGCGTTCCCGAACCTGCTGGTCAACGGCTCGACCGGGATCGCGGTCGGGATGGCCACCAACATGGCCCCGCACAATCTCGGCGAGGTCATCGCCGCCGCCCGGCACCTGATCAAGAAGCCGGACGCGACGCTGGAAGACCTGATGCGCTTCGTGCCCGGCCCCGACCTGCCGACCGGGGGCTCGATCATCGGGCTTGCGGGGGTCAGGGATGCGTACGAGACCGGGCGTGGCACGTTCCGGATGCGGGCCAAGGCCACCGTCGACAACGTGACGCCGCGGCGCAAGGGGCTGATCGTCACCGAGTTGCCGTACAACGTGGGGCCCGAGCGGGTGATCACCAAGATCAAGGAGCTGGTGAACGCCAAGAAGCTGTCCGGGATCGCCGACCTGAAGGACCTCACCGACCGGCACAAGGGCCTCCGCCTGGTCATCGAGATCAAGAACGGCTTCATCCCCGAGGCGGTGCTGGAGGAGCTCTACCGGCTGACGCCGATGGAGGAGACCTTCGGCATCAACAACGTGGCTCTGGTCGACGGCCAGCCCCGCACGCTCGGGCTGCGCGAGCTGCTCCGGGTGTACGTGGATCACCGGATCGACGTGGTGCGGCGGCGCTCGCAGCACCGGCGGCGCAAGCGGGAAGAGCGCCTGCACCTGGTGGACGGCCTGATCGTCGCGCTGCTCAACATCGACGAGGTCATCCAGGTCATCCGCTCCTCCGACGACTCGGCCGCCGCCCGCGCCCGGTTGATGGAGATCTTCGAGCTGAGCGAGATCCAGGCCAACTACATCCTGGACACGCCGCTGCGCCGGCTGACCCGCTACGACAAGCTGGAGCTGGACAAGGAGAAGGAGACGCTGACCCGGGAGATCGCCGAGCTGACCGCCATCCTGTCCTCCGAGGACAAGCTGAACAAGGTCGTCTCGGACGAGCTGGCCGAGGTGGCCAAGACCTACGGCACGCCGCGCCGTACGGTGCTGCTGGAGTCCTCCGGGGTGTCCAGGACGGCCGCGGTGCCGCTGGAGGTGGCCGACGATCCGTGCCTGGTGCTGCTGTCCTCGACCGGGCTGCTGGCCCGGACGAGCGACGCGTCGCCGCTGGCCGAGGACGGGGAACGGACCGTGCACGACGTGCTGGTGTCGGTGGTGCGGTCGACGGTCCGGGGCGAGACCGGCGTGGTCACCTCGCACGGGCGCATGATCCGGGTGTCGGTGGTGGACCTGCCCGCCCTGCCGCCCTCGGCCAACCCGCCGTCGCTGGCGGGCGGCCATCCGGTGGCGGAGTATGTGTCGCTCAATCCCGACGAGGTGGTGGTCGGCCTGGGTTCGCTCGACCCGAACAGCCCCGGCCTCGCCCTCGGCACCGCGCAGGGCGTGGTGAAACGGGTGGTCCCCGAATATCCGGCCAACCGTGACGAGTTCGAGGTCATCGGCCTGCGCGACGGTGACACCGTGGTGGGGGTCGCCGAGCTGACCTCCGAGGAGCACGACCTGGTCTTCATCACCTCGGACGCGCAGCTGCTCCGCTTCCCGGCCAATAACGTACGGCCGCAGGGCCGCCCGGCCGGAGGCATGGCCGGGATCAGGCTGGAGCCCGGGGCCCGGGTGATCTGGTTCGGTTCCGTCGATCCTGCCCGCGAGTCCCGAGTGATCACGATCGCCGGTTCTTCCACCGCCCTGCCGGGCACCCAGATCGGCGGCGGCAAGATGGCGGACTACGCCGAGTTCCCGCCGAAGGGCCGGGCCACCGGCGGAGTCCGGGCGCAGCGGTTCCTGAAGGGGGAGGACATGCTGCTGCTGGCGTGGGCGGGGCCCGCGCCCGCCAAGGCGGTCTCGGCCGTCGGGAAGCCGGTCCCGCTGCCGACCGAGCTCGGCCGCCGGGACGGTTCGGGGGTGCGCCTCACCCACACGGTGGCCGCCGTCGGCGGCTCCCTCTTCGCGGACTTCCAGGAGGCTCCCCCCGAGGATGTCTGATCGACCTGGCCTTCTCCCCCGTTTTCGGGAGAAGGCCAGGGGTCTTCGCGAGGTAACGCAACGGTCACCTCACCTGGACCGAGACGCCCGCGATCGGCCAAGTCTGGACGAACCTTCGCCGAGTAGGCTCTATCTCGCAAGCCCTACTTGAAAACCAGCGATTATCCATGCTGAGGAAGGAGGCGAGCCCCGCTCGTGTCTAGGAGCTGGTACACGTGAGTGCAACCACACGCCTACGACCAACGGACGCGGATAAGGGCTACTCGGTGCGCGGCCGAATTCTCGGGCCACTCGAACTTTCCGGGCCTTTGGGCACGCTGCAGCCCAACGCGGGCAAGCACCGGGTGTTGCTGGCCGGGCTCATGTTACGGGCCGACACTATTGTCCCGGTCACCGATTTGATCACATGGCTGTGGGACGACCTCCCGCCCGCCACCGCCAAGGAGACGTTGTACGTCTACCTGATGCGGCTGAGAAAAGAGCTCGCCAAGGGGGTCGGCGGCGGGATCCGGATTCACACGGCCGGCGGGGGCTACCGGCTGAGCCTGAACAGGGACGCGGTTGACGTCCTGGTGTTCCAGCGGCTCGTGGAGGAGGCGCTGGTCGCCGAGCGGCGGGACGACCCGAAAGCCGCGATCGATCTTCTCCGCGAGGCCGAGGAGTTGTGGCGCGGCCCTGCCCTGGCCGACGTGCCATCCGACGCGCTCAGGCGGGACGAGGCCGCCCGCCTGACCGAAGAGTGGGGTCGCGCGGTGGAACGCCGGATCGACCTGGAACTCGGCATGGGCCACCCCGGCGTGCTCATCGGCGAGCTGCGCACGCTCACCGCTCGCTATCCCTCGCGGGAGCGCTTCTGGGCGCAGCTCATGATCGCCCTCTATCGCGACAATCGCCAGGTGGAAGCGCTGGAGTGTTACCGCCAGGCGCGCGAGCTGCTGATGGACGAGTTCGGCTTGGAGCCGGGCGACGAGCTGCGGCGCCTGCATCAGCAGATCCTGGACCAGGCAGTACCGATCGCACCTCTCGAACCGCCACGGGCACCCGCGGCCTGGGTTTCGCAATGCCAGCTTCCCCCGGACACGCCGGACTTCGTCGGACGGGACGAAGAGATCGATCGCATCGAGGACGTCCTGACGGCGGGTGCCGCGGCTCCGATCGTGCTGATCTCCGGCCCCCCGGGAGTCGGGAAGAGCGCACTCGCCGCCCGGGTCGCGCATCGGATGCGACACGCGTTCCCGGACGGGCAGTGGTACGCGCGTTTCCCCGAGACCAAGGCCGGCGAGGGGGTCGAGGACACCACGCTGACCGACCTGCTGCAGCTGTCCGGCGTCGATCCGCACAGCGTCCCCGGCGGGCAGCTCGCCCGGAGCGCCGCCTTGCGCGCGCGGCTGACCGACAGGCGGGTCCTGCTGATCCTGGACCAGGCCAAGAACCTCGACCAGGTGCTGGCCCTGCTGCCCAGCAGCCCGGGCTGCGCGGTGATCGTCACCAGCACGCGACTGCTGGTCGGGCTGCCGGGGGCCGTGCAGGTCAGTCTGGAGCCGTTGCCGTCCGCCCAGGCGGAGGAGCTGCTGGAAGAGCTGGTCGGGGGCCGGGTAGCGGAGGAGCCGGACGCGGCGCGTGACATCGCATCCTTGTGCGGGAGGCTGCCGCTCGCCCTGCGCATCGCCGGGGCCCGCCTGGCCACCAGGCCGGGCATCCGCCTGGCCGACTTCGCCCAGCGATTGGGGGACACGCGTCGACGGCTGGACGAACTTCACACCGGGTCGATGGAGCTGCGCGCCAGTATCGAGCTCAGCTATGTCGCGCTCTCGGACGGCGCCCGGTCGGCGTTCCGGATGCTTGGACTGCTTGACGGCTCGGACTTCCCCGAGTGGGTGCTCGCCGCGCTGCTCGACCGCGAGGATGTCGATCACCTGGTGGAGGAGTTCGTGGTGGCGAGTCTCATCGCGCCGGTGGGCCGGGATCGTACCGGGGAGCCCCGTTACCGGATGCACGACCTGCTCTTCGTCTACGCGGCGGAACTGGCGGCCGAGGAACCCGAGCACGTCAGACGCGTCGCGCTCCGGCGGCTCCTGGACACGCTCATGCAGGTGGCCGTGACGGCCTGGCACCGGCATCCGCGGATCCTCTGGGGGCGCGCGCCCGTCGGTCCACCGCCCACGGGCGCGCTCGCGCTGCCCGACGAACGCCTGAACCGGCTGGTCTCCGAACCGCTCGCCTGGGACGAGTCCGTACGGCAGCTCGTGGTTCCGCTGATCGAGCGGGCCTGCGAATATGGCTGGCACGGCGACGCCGACTATCTTTCGGGGCTGATCTGCATCGGAACCGATGCCGATCTGGAGCGCATCTGCCACGCCGTGAAGACCGCCGCCCGCGCCTCCGGGGACGAGCTGGTGTGGTGGCAGGCGGAGCTCGCGCTGACCCGCCGGCTCATCCACCAGCCCTCGGAGGAGGCCGTGGATCGGCTGACCAGGTGCCTGGAGGCGTTCCAGCGGCTCAGCGCGCCGTACGCCGTGCGGCACACGCTGGTGTGGCTGTCGATCTGCTATGCCGTACGCGGCCAGGTGTCGCAGGCCCGGCAGTTCGCGGCCCGGGCGCTGGCCGTCATCGACGATCTCGGCAAGGACGCGGCACGGACGCTGCCCATGCCGGATCTGATCTCGGCGCTGGCCACCGATCGGCACCGGCCCGAGTTCCTGCCGAAGTTCCAGCGGGCGTGGGAGGAGGCCGAGCGGTTCGGAGATCTCACGTACCAGTGGATCGCGCTCAACGGGCTCTCGAGCGCCGCCCGGAATGTCGGTGACCTGGAATGGGCGCTGTGGGCGGCGGAACGCGGGCTGGCGCTGGCGGACACCATCGGGGAGATGCAGGCGTCGGCGTGGATGCGCGTCCAGCTCGCACGAGTACGGCTCGATCAGGGGCACCTCGACGAGGCGGAGGCGGAGGCCGAGCGAGCACAGAAGATCTTCGCGAGAGATCTCAGCCGGCCCGGCATCTCGGTCGCCGCTGAGCTGTTGATACGGATTTCCAGCGAGAAACGGTCGCACGCCGTTCAATAAAGACAACCAGGTGAGAAATTCCGGCTGCCCGGACCCCATTCGGTCTTGGCAGCTTTTTCTTTTCTGTTAACCCCCGATCTGGTTCCACAATACGGAGTCTTCACGGCCCGGTCGCGGTGCATTTTTGAAAAGTAGCGGAGCGTGATTGTTGTTCAGCAGGTCCACTGCGGGCTCATCGTATCACGGAGAGTAACCGACCAGATGCGCCATCCAGCCATCGAGAGGCGACCACAATTCGGCCAATCCTGCGTTTTACCTGCGCTGCTATGTAGCCGCTAGCATCCGCGTTAGGACCATCCTCGTAGCCTTATCTCGGTTTCATTGATGAGGAGGGCAAACGGGGATGGCCTTCGAAAAAGGAATCGAGCTTGACGTCGCGTTCCTGGAAGCCGATCGGGGGATCGCGGAAATCTTTGTGAATCCGCCTGCCTCGCGTCGATGCGCAGCGCTTGCGATTATCGCCGCATATCTGCACCGTACGACGGCGAGGACGGAGATCTTCTTCCGAGCGGAGTCCGCGGACGCGAAAAGGTCCTTGCCGTTCAGCGTACGGGTTCACGGTGAGGAGACCCTGGACGTTCTGGCAGAGCGCGTGGCCGACGCGTGGCGTGCCACGACGGGGACCGATGCCTTCGAGGCGTTGGACAGTCAACGCATCTCCATTCATTCCGATGCTGACCTCGGTGATCTGCCCGAATTCGTTCGGCGGTTGACGCGCGGCGCGCGGGTAGCCGGACTTGAGCTGAATGCCTCTGTTGTGGAGGTGTTCGGTGAGTGGGTGCGGGTGTCGCCGGATGCGGTGGCGGTCTGCGGCGACGGGGTGACCTGGACATACGCCGAACTGAACGTACAAGCCGAGGCGCTGGCTAGTCGGCTGACGGCCGCCGGGGTGGGCTCAGAGACGCCGGTGGCGATGCTGCTGGAACGCTCACCTCAGGTGATCGTGGCCTCCCTGGCGGTGCTGAAAGCCGGTGGAGCGTACGTGCCGTTGCATCCAAGCTTCCCGACCGAGCGAATGCGCTGGGTCGCCGAGCACACCAACACACCCATCCTCCTAACCGACACGGCGATGCGAGAACGAGCCGCAGAGCTGGGTCTCCCGCTCCTGATGGTCGACGACCAGCCCGCTGAGGATCAGATCCGTGATGGTCAGGTCAGGGACGCTTGGGATGCGGACGGACGGGACGATCAGGCCACAGCTGGTCAGATAGACACGCGGGCCGCAGAAATCGGCGCCACAGCTGGCCAGCCAGACGCACGAACCGCAGAAGGCAACGCCACGGCTGGTCGCGTAATCGCGCGGATCGCAGAAAACTCGGCTGGTGGCCGGGGGGATCGGCTCGCGTATGTGATGTTCACCTCCGGATCGACCGGACAGCCCAAAGGCGTGGCGGTAACCCATGCCGACGTGGTCGCTCTGACCACCGACCGCGCCTGGCACTCCAACGCACACACCCGTGTGCTCATGCACTCGCCGCACGCCTTTGACGCCTCCACCTACGAGATATGGGTCCCCCTGCTCAACGGCGGACGCGTCATCGTGGCACCCGCCGGAGCGCTGGAGCCCGCCCGGCTGGCCGAGGTCGTCTCCCAGCACGACGTCACCGCGGTATTCCTGACCACCGCCCTGTTCAATCATCTCGTCGAGGAACGCCCGCCCGGACTGGAAGGTTTGGCGGAGATCTGGACCGGAGGCGAATTCGTCTCCCCCTCGGCCATGCGCGCCGCCTCCGACTCCTTCCCGCACACGCGAATCGTGCACGTCTACGGCCCGACCGAGACCACGACCTTCGCCACCTATACCCCCGTACCCCGACCTGTCCCTGCCGAGGCGGCCACCATCTCCATCGGCCGGCCCATGGACGGCATGCGTGCTTACGTCCTGGACCAGCAATTCCGGCTTCTGCCTCCCGGCGTGCCCGGCGAGCTGTATCTGGCCGGCGCCGGACTGGCACGCGGCTACTACGCCCGCCCCGACCTGACCGCCGAACGATTCATCGCTGACACTTTCGGCCCTCCGGGTGAACGTATGTATCGCACCGGCGACCTGGTGCGATGGACCAGCGACGGCGAACTGGAATTCATCGGCCGCTCCGACGACCAGGTCAAGATCCGCGGGTTCCGAATCGAACTCGGTGAGGTCGAAGCAGCGCTGGACCGGCTGCCGCAGGTAGCCCAGTCGGTGGTCGTCGCCCGCGAAGACCACGCGGGCAAGCAACTGGTCGGCTACGTGGTCCCAGCGTCAGGACTTCAGGTGGACGGCGTTCAACTACGCGCCGAACTGTCCGCTCACCTGCCCGCCTTCATGATCCCCGCAGCGATCGTGACGCTGAAGACGTTGCCGCTGACCGGCAACGGGAAGATCGACCGCAGTGCGCTTCCCGCACCCATTTACGAGACCTCGCCCGAGCATGCCGCCAGCCGTACCCCCACTGAAGAGATCCTCGCCGGCCTGTTCGCGGAAGTGCTGCAACTTCCCACTGTCGGCATGCGCGACAGCTTCTTCGATCTGGGCGGGCATTCACTGCTGGCCACCCGACTGATCAGCCGGGTGCGCAGCGTATTGCGATCTGAATTGTCGGTACGAGATCTGTTCGAAGCACCAACGGTGGAGACGCTGGCAGCTCGACTGAGTGACAGCCCGGTGAGACCAGCCGTCCACGCCCGCGAACACAAATCCCCAGAGCTACCACTGTCGTTCGCGCAGCAGCGGCTCTGGTTCCTCGATCAGGCGCAGGAAGCGAGTGCGGCCTACAACATCCCCCTTGCCGTGGACATCTCCGGCCCGCTCAACGTGACCGCCTTGGAGCAGGCGCTCGGGGACGTGATCGCCCGGCATGAGCCGCTCCGCACCGTGTTCGGGTCTCGCCAGGGACACCCCTACCAGCGAGTGCTGGGCCAGGCGCTGGTGGCGTTGCGGATGATCGAGACAGGCCCCGATAGGTTGGAGTCGGCTCTTGCTGACGCTGCCGCCGCGCCATTCGTGCTGGGTGCGGATCTCCCGGTGCGGGCGTGGTTATTCGCCTCGGGCTCGCAGCGGTGGACGTTGCTGCTGGTGATCCACCACATCGCCGCCGACGGGTGGTCGCTGGGGCCGCTGGCGCGAGACCTGGCTGATGCTTACACGGCCCGATGCCGAGGAGAGGCTGCGGAATGGGAGCCGTTGCCGGTCTCCTATGGGGACTATCTGCTGTGGCAGCGTGAGCTGCTGCAGGGTGAGTTGCTCGATCAGCAGCTGGCTTTCTGGCGGGAGACGCTGCGCGGCACCCCCGAACAGCTCGACCTGCCCTTCGACCGCCCCCGACCCGCGCACCTGAGCGGAAAGGGCGGCACGGTCGAGTTCCGGATCGACCCCCAGACGCACACCCGCATCCAAAGCGTGGCACGTGAGCATGGCGTCAGTGCCTTCATGGTCATCCACGCCGCACTGGTCACCCTCCTGCACCGACTCGGCGCCGGAACCGACATCCCCCTGGGCAGCGCCGTCGCCGGCCGCGTCGATGAAGCCCTCGACGACCTCGTCGGCTTCTTCGTCAACACCCTCGTCCTACGTGTGGACATCTCCGGCAACCCCTCCTTCCGCGAACTCCTCCACCGCGTCCGCGAAACCGACCTCGCCGCCTACAGCAACCAGGACCTCCCCTTCGACCGCCTGGTCCAAGAACTCAACCCCACCCGCACCATGGGCGTACACCCGCTGACCCAGACCATGCTGGTGTACCACAGCCAAGGGCAGCCCTCGCTCGAACTGCCGAGTCTGAAGACCGAGCTGAGACAGCCTCACGTAGGGGTTTCTCGGTTCGATCTCACCTTCGAGATGACTGAGAATCGACACCCCGGCGAGTTCACCGGTCGTCTCGAATACAACGTGGACTTGTTCGAGCGCCGGACCGCTCAGGAGATGGTCGATCGGCTGCTGCGTGTTCTCCAGTCGGCGATCCGCGATGTGGACACGCCGGTGGGAAATCTCGACGTCCTCTCGGCGGACGAGCGCCTGGTGATCCTCGAATCCTGGGGCGAGACCGAATCCGTTGATGAGCAGAGCACGTTCGTCGAGCTTTTCCAGCAGCAGGTGGCTCGTGTCCCCACCGATACGGCCGTCATCTGCGGGGATGAGCAGCTGAGCTACGCCCAACTCGACGCTCGTACGGACCAACTCGCTCGCCACCTCATCGCCAACGGCATCGGGCCGGAGCAGGTCGTCGCCATGGCGTTGCCCAGATCCGTCGAGATGGTGGTCGCCATTGTCGCGACGCTCAAGGCGGGTGGGGCTTACCTCCCGATCGACTTGGCCTACCCTGCCGAGCGCATCTCGTACATGCTGGCCGACGCCGAACCCGCACTCGTGCTGACCACGTCGGAAACGGCCGCGGAACTGCCTGGCCAACACCGGATGATGCTTCTCGACAGCCCCGATATCTGCTCCAGGGTGACCGACGAGAGCCGATGGGCGGCCCCGCACCCGGCCAACCCCGCCTACGTCATCTACACCTCCGGCTCAACGGGCCAGCCCAAGGGCGTGGTGGTGACCCACGCGGGCATCGCGAACCTGACGCGTTCACAGGCCAAGGCATTCGCCCTCGGCTCGGGATGCCGAGTGTTGCAGTTCGCTTCGCCGAGCTTTGACGCGATGTTCTGGGAATTCTGCATGTCCCTGCTGACGGGTGCCACCCTCGTGGTCGCCCGGACCGAGGAGTTACTGCCGGGCGAAACGCTCGCCGGGCTGGTCGCCAAGCACGCGGTTACGCACGTCACGCTGCCGCCATCGGCGCTGACCCAGCTCACGGAGTACGACCTTCCCAGCGTCACGACCCTCGTGGTCGCCGGTGAATCCTGCCCCGCCGAGGTGGTCGCCGCCTGGTCCACCGGCCGCCAGATGATCAACGCGTACGGCCCGACGGAGACAACGGTGTGCGCCACGATGAGCGCGCCGCTGTCTTCGGCGGCTAGCCCGGGCATCGGCGGGCCCATCAATGGGATGCGGACCTACGTGCTGGATGAACGGCTTCAGCCTGTACCGCCCAGCGTGCCCGGCGAACTGTACATCGCGGGTGTGGGCCTGGCCCGTGGCTATTCCGGTCGCCCCGACCTGACCGCGGAGCGGTTCGTCGCTGATGTGTTCGGCGAACCGGGTGAGCGGATGTATCGCACCGGTGACGTGGTGCGGTGGACCGCCGAGGGCGAGCTGAAGTTCGTCGGCCGCTCCGACGACCAAGTCAAGATCCGCGGATTCCGGATCGAACTCGGCGAGGTCGAAGCAGCGCTGGACCGGCTGCCGCACGTGGCCCAGTCGGTGGTGGTCGCCCGCGAAGACCATGCGGGCAAGCAGCTGGTCGGCTACGTGGTCCCGGCGTCAGGACTTCAGGTGGACGGCGTTCAACTGCGCGCCGAACTGTCCGCTCACCTGCCCGCGTTCATGGTTCCCGCAGCGGTCGTTGTACTGGAGGCGTTGCCGCTGACCCCGAACGGGAAGATCGACCGCGGTGCGCTTCCCGCCCCAACGTACTCCGACAGCGGTCGCACCCTGGCTCGCACCGTCATGCAGGAAATTCTCGCCGGGCTGTTCGCGGAAGTGCTGCAACTCCCCGCTGTCGGCATGCGCGACAGCTTCTTCGATCTGGGCGGACACTCACTGCTGGCCACCCGACTGATCAGCCGGGTGCGCAGCGTATTGCGATCTGAGTTGTCGGTACGAGATCTGTTCGAAGCACCAACGGTGGAGACGCTGGCAGCGCGACTGGGAGACGGCCCAGTAAGACCCGCCATCCGCGCCCACGAGCACGCGCCCCCAGAATTGCCACTGTCGTTCGCGCAGCAGCGGCTCTGGTTCCTCGATCAGATGCAGGAAACGGGCGCGGCCTACAACATCCCCCTTGCCGTCGACATCTCCGGCCCGCTCAACGTGACCGCCCTGGAACAAGCGCTCGGAGACGTGGTCGCCCGGCATGACCCGCTTCGCACCGTGTTTCTGGCGCGTGAGGGGCGGCCCTACCAGCGAGTGCTGGAAGTCGACCAAGTGCTCATGCAGGTGATCGACCCAGGCTTCGATGGATTGGAGTTAGCGCTCGCTGACGCTGCCGGCGCACCGTTCCTGCTGGACGGAGAAGTGCCGGTGCGAGCGTGGCTGTTCGCCACCGGTGCGCAGCAGTGGACGTTGCTGCTGGTGATCCACCACATCGCCGCCGACGGGTGGTCGCTGGGACCGCTAGCGCGAGACCTGGCTGATGCGTACACGGCCCGATGCCGAGGAGAGGCACCGAAGTGGGAGCCGTTGCCGGTCTCGTTCCGGGACTACGTGCGGTGGCAGCACGATCTGCTCGAAGGTGAGCTGCTGGACAAACAACTGGCCTTCTGGCGGGAGACGCTGCGCGGTGCCCCCGAACAGCTCGACCTGCCCTTCGACCGCCCCCGACCCGCGCACCCGAGCGGACGGGGCGACACGGTTGAGTTCCGGATCGACCCGCAAACGCACACCCACATCCAAAAGGTGGCACGTGACCATGGCGTGAGCACCTTCATGGTCATCCACGCCGCATTGGTCACCCTCCTGCACCGGCTCGGCGCCGGGACCGACATCCCCCTGGGCAGCGTCGTCGCCGGCCGCGTCGATGAAGCACTCGACGACCTCGTCGGCTTCTTCGTCAACACCCTCGTCCTGCGCGTGGACATCTCCGGCAACCCCTCCTTCCGCGAACTCCTCCACCGCGTCCGCGAAACCGACCTCGCCGCCTACAGCAACCAGGACCTCCCCTTCGACCGCCTGGTCGAAGAACTCAACCCCGCCCGCGCTCTGGGCATACATCCGCTGGCGCATGTGATGCTGGCCTACCGAACCGCGTTCGAAGCGGATATGCGGTTGAACGGCCTAGAGACACGCGTGCGGCCGGTTCATTCAGGTACGGCTAAGTTCGACCTCACCTTCGAGGTCATCGAGCACTTCGACGAGGACAAGCGGGCTGACGGCATTCAGGGAAGCCTCGAGTTCAACACCGACCTGTTCACCCAGCACACCGCCACCGCGCTGACGCAGCGGCTGTGCCAGATCGTCGAAACAGTCGTCGCCGATCCTGACCTGCCGGTCGACGACCTTGACATTCTCACGCCGAGCGAGAAGCAGCAGCTCGTGGCGGCAGCGACAGCAGAACCGAGCGCCGCGAAGGCCGACACCTCGGTGGTCGAGGTGTTCGATGAGTGGGTGCGGGTGTCGCCGGATGCGGTGGCGGTGTCCGGTGCGGGAGTGACGTGGACGTACGCGGAGCTGGACGCGCGGGCGGAAGTGCTGGCGGGTCGGCTGACGGCCGCCGGGGTGGGCGCGGAAACGCCGGTGGCGATGCTGCTGGAACGCTCACCTCAGGTGATCGCGGCCTCCCTCGCGGTGCTGAAAGCCGGCGGCGCGTACGTGCCGTTGCATCCAAGCTTCCCGACCGAGCGAATGCGCTGGGTCGCCGAGCACACCAACACGCCCATCCTCCTAACCGACACGGCGATGCGAGAACGAGCCGCGGAGCTGGATCTCCCGCTCCTGGTGGTCGATGACGACCAGCCCGGCGAGGATCAGGTCCGTGATGGTCAGGTCAGGGACGCTTGGGATGCGCACGGACGGGACGGTCAGACCACAGCTGGTCAGGTAGACGCACGGACCGCAGAAAGCGGCACCACAGCTGCTCGCGTAGACGCACGGACCGCAGAAAGCGGCACCACAGCTGCTCGCGTAGACGCACGGACCGCAGAAAGCGGCACCACAGCTGCTCGCGTAGACGCACGGACCGCAGAAAACTCGGCTGGTGGCCGGGGGGATCGGCTCGCGTATGTGATGTTCACCTCCGGATCGACCGGACTGCCCAAAGGCGTGGCGGTAACCCACGCCGACGTGGTCGCGCTGGCCATTGATCGAGCCTGGGACACCAACGCGCACACCCGCGTGCTCATGCACTCCCCCCACGCCTTCGACGCCTCCACCTACGAAATCTGGGTCCCCCTGCTCAACGGCGGACGCGTCATCGTGGCACCTCCCGGAATACTCGAGCCCGCCCGGCTGGCTGAGATCGTCTCCCAGCAGAAAGTCACTGCGGTATTCCTGACCACCGCCCTGTTCAACCACCTCGCCGAGGAACACCCACCTGGACTGGAAGACCTGGCCGAGATCTGGACCGGAGGCGAATTCGTCTCCCCCTCGGCCATGCGCACCGCCTCCGACGCCCTCCCGCACACGCGGATCGTGCACGTTTACGGCCCCACCGAGACGACCACTTTCGCCACCTACACCCCCATACCTCGACCGATCCCGGCTGAGGCGGCCACCATCCCCATCGGCCGACCCATGGACGGCATGCGCGCCTACGTCCTGGACCAACGATTGCGGCTCCTGCCTCCCGGCGTGCCCGGCGAGCTGTACCTGGCCGGGACCGGACTGGCACGCGGCTACTACGCCCGCCCCGACCAAACCGCCGAACGATTCATCGCCGACACCTTCGGCCGACCCGGCGAACGCATGTACCGCACCGGCGACCTCGTGCGATGGACCACCAACGGCGAACTCGAATTCATCGGCCGCACCGACGACCAAGTCAAAATCCGCGGATTCCGAATCGAACTCGGCGAAATCGAAGCAGCACTCGATCGGCTGCCGCACATAGCCCAGTCGACGGTCGTCGCCCGCGAAGACCGCACCGGCAAACAACTGGTCGGCTACGTGATCCCGGCATCAGGACATCGAATAGACGGCGCTCAACTACGCGCCGAACTGTCCGCTCACCTGCCCGCGTTCATGGTTCCCGCAGCGATCGTGACGCTTAAGACGTTGCCTCTAACCCCAAATGGGAAGATCGACCGCAGTGCGCTTCCCGCCCCAACCTACTCCGACGGTGACCACACCCTGGCTCGCACCGTCATGCAGGAGATCCTCGCCGGGCTGTTCGCCGAAGTGCTCCAACTCCCCGCCGTGGGGGTGCATGACAACTTCTTCGATCTGGGCGGGCATTCACTGCTGGCCACCCGACTGATCAGCCGGGTGCGCAGCGTATTGCGGTCCGAGTTGTCGGTACGAGATCTGTTCGAAGCACCAACGGTGGAGACGCTGGCAGCTCGACTGGATGACGGCCCAGTAAGACCAGCCGTCCACGCCCGCGAACACCAGTCCCCGGAACTGCCACTGTCGTTCGCGCAGCAGCGGCTCTGGTTCCTCGATCAGATGCAGGAAACGGGCGCGGCCTACAACATCCCCCTTGCCGTGGACATCTCCGGCCCGCTGAACGTGACCGCCTTGGAGCAGGCGCTCGGGGATGTGGTCGCCCGGCACGAGCCGCTTCGCACCGTGTTCGAGTCTCGCCAGGGACACCCCTACCAGCGAGTACTGGGTGTCGATCAAGTGCGGATAGCTCTTCAGCTCAGCGATCCTGCTTCTGAAGATTTGCGACAGAGGCTAATCGAGGCGGCCTCCACGCCATTTGTGTTGGATCAGGATCTGCCGGTGCGGGCGTGGTTGTTCGCCTCGGGCTCGCAGCGGTGGACGTTGTTGCTGGTGATCCACCATATTGCCGCCGACGGTTGGTCGCTGGGGCCTCTGGCGCGGGACCTGGGTGAGGCCTATACGGCTCGGTGCCGAGGAGAGGCACCGAAGTGGGAGCCGTTGCCAGTCTCTTATGGGGACTACGTGCTTTGGCAGCGTGAGCTGCTGAAAGGCGCTTTGCTGGATCAGCAGCTGACCTTCTGGCGGGAGACGCTGCGCGGTGCCCCCGAACAGCTCGACCTGCCCTTCGACCGCCCCCGACCCGCACATCCGACCGGGCGGGGCGACACGGTCGAGTTCCGGATCGACCCTAAGACGCACGCCCACATCCAGCAACTCGCCCGCCAGCACGACGTGAGCGTCTTCATGGTCATCCACGCCGCGCTGGTCACCCTGCTCCACCGGCTCGGCGCCGGAACCGACATCCCCGTGGGCAGCGTGGTCGCCGGCCGGGTCGATGAGTCGCTCGACGACCTCGTCGGCTTCTTCGTCAACACCCTCGTCCTGCGCGTGGACGTCTCCGGCAGCCCTTCCTTCCGCGAGATCCTCAGTCGAGTTCGGGGAACCGACCTGGCCGCCTACAGCAATCAGGACCTCCCCTTCGACCGCCTGGTCGAAGACCTCAACCCCGCCCGCGCCCTGGGCATACATCCCCTGGCGCATGTGATGCTGACCTACCGAACCGCGTTCGAAGCCGATATGCGGTTGAACGGGCTGGAGACGCGGGTTCGCCCAGTCCATTCAGGTACGGCCAAGTTCGACCTCACCTTCGAAGTAGTCGAGCATTTCAACTCCGATCGCCAGGCCGACGGCATCCAAGGATCCCTGGAGTTCAACACCGACCTGTTCACCCAGCACACCGCCACCACAACGACGCAGCGGCTGTGCCAGATCGTCGAAACAGTCATCGCCGACCCCGACCTGCTCATCGCCGACCTCGACATCCTCACGCCCGGCGAACAGCAAGACATCCTCCAGGCAGCGATAGCACAGCCATCCAACATTCACACCGATCGCTCCGTTGTGGAGGTGTTCGACGAGTGGGTACGAGAGTCGCCGGACGCGGTGGCGGTCAGCGGCGACGGGATGACCTGGACCTACACCGAACTGAACGCACGAGCCGAGGCGCTGGCGGGTCGGCTGACGGCCGCCGGGGTAAGCGCGGAGACACCGGTGGCGATGCTGCTGGAACGCTCACCTCAGGTGATCGCGGCCTCCCTCGCGGTGCTGAAAGCCGGCGGCGCGTACGTGCCGTTGCATCCAAGCTTCCCGACTGAACGAATGCGCTGGGTCGCCGAGCACACCAACACACCCATCCTCCTAACCGACACGGCGATGCGAGAACGAGCCGCGGAGCTGGATCTCCCGCTCCTGGTGGTCGACGACGACCAGGACAGTGAGGATCAGGTCAGGGACGCTTCGGATGCGGACGGACGGGACGGTCAGACCACAGCCGGTCAGATAGACGCACGGACCGCACAAAGCGGCGCCACAGCCGGTCAGGCAGACGCACGGACCGCAGAAGGCGACGCCACAGTTGGTGGCCGAGGGGATCGGCTCGCGTATGTGATGTTCACCTCCGGATCGACCGGACTACCCAAAGGCGTGGCGGTAACCCACGCGGACGTAGTCGCGCTGGCCACCGACCGCGCCTGGCACACCAACGCGCACACCCGCGTGCTCATGCACTCCCCGCACGCCTTCGACGCCTCCACCTACGAAATCTGGGTCCCCCTGCTCAACGGCGGACGCATCGTCGTCGCACCCCCCGGAATACTTGAGCCCACCCGGCTGGCCGAGATCATCTCCCAGCACGACGTCACTGCGGTATTCCTGACCACCGCCCTGTTCAACCACCTGGCCGACGAGCGCCCGCCCGGACTGGAAGGCCTGGCGGAGATCTGGACCGGAGGCGAATTCGTCTCCCCCTCGGCCATGCGCACCGTCTCCAATGCCTTCCCAGACACCCAGATCGTGCACGTTTACGGCCCCACCGAGACCACTACCTTCGCCTCCTACACCCCCGTGTCTCGGCCCATCCCGGCTGAGGCGGCCACGATCCCCATCGGCCGACCTATGGACGGCATGCGTGCCTATGTCCTAGACCAGCGACTGAGGCTCCTGCCGCCCGGCGTGCCCGGCGAGCTGTATCTGGCCGGGACCGGGCTGGCACGCGGCTACTACGCCCGCCCCGACCTGACCGCCGAACGATTCGTCGCCGACACCTTCGGCCGACCCGGCGAACGCATGTACCGCACCGGCGACCTCGTGCGATGGACCACCAACGGCGAACTCGAATTCATCGGCCGCACCGACGACCAAGTCAAAATCCGCGGATTCCGAATCGAACTCGGCGAAATCGAAGCAGCCCTGGACCGGCTGCCAGACATCGCCCAATCGGTGGTCGTCACCCGCGAGGACCACACCGGCAAACAACTGGTCGGCTACGTGATCCCGGCATCAGGACATCAGACAGACGGCGCTCAACTACGCGCCGAACTATCCGCTCACCTACCCGCCTTCATGATCCCCGCAGCGATCGTGACGCTCGATGCGTTCCCGCTGACCGGCAACGGCAAGATCGACCGGGCAGCCCTCCCCGCACCCACCTACCAAACCTCACCCGAACACACCGCCAGCCGTACCCCCACCGAAGAAATCCTCGCCGGCCTGTTCGCCGAAGTGCTCCAACTCTCCGCTGTGGGGATGCATGACAACTTCTTCGACCTGGGCGGACACTCACTGCTGGCCACCCGACTGATCAGCCGCGTCCGCGACGTGCTGCGTGCGGACCTGACCGTTCGCGACCTGTTCGAAAGCCCCACAGTGGCGGCTCTGGCCAAGGCCGTCACGACTGCGGGAAGCGACCGGAATCCCCTCGATGTGCTGCTTCCCCTCCGCACCTCCGGAGAGCTGCCGCCGCTGTTCTGCATTCACCCGGGCATGGGATTCGCCTGGTCGTATGTGAATCTGCTCGGCTCCGTCGAGAGCGGGCGACCGCTGTACGCCTTGCAAGCGCGCAGCCTGACCAACCCCAAACTGTGCCCGCCGAGCGTGGACGCGATGGCCCGCGACTACGTCGCGCGAATTCGGGCGGTCCAGCCAACCGGCCCGTACCACCTGCTGGGCTGGTCCTTCGGTGGGCTTGTCGCTTACGCGATGGCGACGGAGTTGCGTCGCCAGAACGAGGAGATCGCGCTGCTCGCGATCCTCGACTCCTACCCGGGCAGCGAGTACCACATAGACGAAGAACAGGTGCCGGAGAACGAAGCGCTCACGCTGATCCTGGGCGACCTCGGCTGCTCGGTCGCCGAAGGAGACCGGCCGACGATGAACCGCGAGGAATTCATGCGGATCGTCGACGAGAAAGTGGACTCCCTGCGCTTCCTCACGCCCGAGCAGGTCTCGAATCTCATCGACACCTGGATCAACAACATCGAGCTGGTCCGGACGTTCGACCCGGCTCGGTTCGACGGTGACCTGCTCTTCTTCGTGGCCACCGAAGGACGAACCGCCGATTCACCGACATTGGACGGCTGGGCACCACATGTAGCCGGGGAAATCAAAGACGTGCAGGTCGCCTGCACGCACGGAGAAATGATGAGCCCCGGCCCAGCGGCCGAGATCGGCCGGGCCGTGTCCCAGGAAATCAACAAGATCCGAGAGCGCAACTAATCCGGAAAGGGGGCTTTCCATGGCGAATCCGTTTGACGACGAGACCGCTGAATTCTTGGTTCTTCGCAACAACGAGGGGCAACACTCACTGTGGCCGATCTTCGTGGACGTGCCGAACGGCTGGGAGGTAGTCAAAGAAAGAGCCAGCCGCGCCGCCTGCGTCGACTACATCAATGAGCACTGGACCGACCTGAGGCCACGAACCCTGGTCGGGCGAATGGGCCAGAACTAATGGCCGGGATCAGCTTCGAACGGGCTATCGGTCAATACCAAGAGAACCCTGGAGAGGACAAATCATGTCGATTGAGCAGACCTTAATGAATTTCCCGCTGCGGCGCGAGAACCCGCTGGATCCCCCCAGCGAGTATGCGCGGCTCCGCGAAAACGAACCGGTCTCCAAGGTACGCCTGCCCGACGGGAGCACCTGCTGGATCGTCACCCGCTTCGACGACGCCCGTACCGTACTGACCGACAAGCGTTTCAGCGCGGACAGCAGGAAGCCCGGATTCCCCATTCTCATGCCGCACCGGCACCTGATGCAGAAGGTGCGCATGATGAACCGGCTCGACCTGCCAGAGCACACCGCCTACCGGCGGCTGTTCGTCAAGCCGTTCACCTCGCGGTCGATCGAGAACATGCGGCCCGCCATCCAGCGGCATGTCGACGCGCTTCTTGACGACTTGGTGAAGCAGGCTCCGCCGTTGGACCTGGTCACGAATTTCTCGCTCCCGGTGCCCGCGCGGGTCATCTGCGACATGCTGGGCGTGCCGTACGACGACCAGGGTTTCCTGCAGAAGTTCAGCCAGGTGCTCACCAACCGCACCACCCAGGTCGACGAGGTGAAGGGCGCGCTTGACGCGTTGTTCGACTACGTCGACAGGCGCCTGCTCGAGGAGGAGCGCAGCCCTGGCGACGGCCTGCTGGGCAAGCTCGTCGCCAACAACGCGGAAACGCAGGCGCTGACCCACGACGAGCTGGTCGCCACGGTCGTCGTGTTGCTCGTGGACGGCTACGAGACCACCTCGAACATGATCACGCTCGGCGTGCTCATGTTGTTCCAATACCCCGACCAGATGGCGGAACTGCAGGCCAACCCGAAGCTCGTGCCCAGCGCGGTCGCCGAGATGCTGCGCTACCTGTCCATTTCCGATATCGGCGTCGCCAGAGTGGCCGACGAGGATGTCGAGCTGGGTGGTGCGCTCATCAAGGCGGGAGAGGGCGTGATGACCCTCATCGCGGCGGCCAACCACGATGATTCCGCCTATCCCGAAGCCACGAAGTTCGACGTCACAAGAAATCCCCGCAACCATCTCACCTTCGGCCATGGCATTCATCAGTGCCTGGGGCAGCACCTCGTCACGATTGAGCTCGAAGTCGCTTTCGGGACGCTGATCGATCGGCTGCCCAGCCTGCGGCCCGCCGTACCTTTCGACGAGATCGCGTTCAAACACGATGCCGGTCTCTACGGGGTCTGGGACCTGCCCGTCACCTGGTGAGATTCCACCCGAGAAAACAGGAGTAATCGGTGTCCGAAAAGAAGTCCGAGGAGACGACGCAGTTGGGCACGGACGAGCGGGTAACGTCCGAACCGCCGAATCCGCAACGGTGGTGGGTGCTGGCCGTCCTGTGCCTGGTGGTCACCGTGGTGGAGGTCGACGCCACCGTCGTCAATGTCGCCCTGCCGTCGATGGCGGCAGACCTCTCGGCTTCCAGCAGCGACCTCGCCTGGATCAGCGACGCGTACATCCTCACCTTCGCGGCCTTCATGCTCATCGGCGGCCGCCTCGGTGACCAGTACGGGCACAAGCGGCTCCTCCAAGCCAGCTTGATGATCTTCGGGGTCGCGTCGCTCCTGTGTGTGCTGGCCACCTCGACGGGGCAGCTGCTCGCCTGGCGAGCGCTCCTCGGCGTGGGCGGGGCCGGGATCCTCCCGGCCTCGCTGGCCCTGGTCACGATCAGCTTTCCCAAGGAGGAGCGGCCCAAGGCGTTCGGCATCTGGAGCGCCATGACCGTGCTGGGCCTCCCCCTCGGCCCGGTGCTGGGCGGCTGGCTGCTCAACCACTTCTGGTGGGGGTCGGTCTTCCTGATCAACATTCCGCTGGTCCTGGTGACGATGGTCAGCGCGCAGCTACTGATCAAGCCGCCTGCGGGCGCCGGCGGGCGGGGGCTGGACGTGCCGGGCGTGCTGCTGTCCGCGCTCGGCACCGGAACCTTGCTCTTCGCCATCATCGAAGGGCCCCGCCTGGGCTGGGCCACGCCGGGCACCATCGGCTCCGCGCTGGCCGGCGTCATCCTCCTGACCGTGTTCCTGGCCTGGCAGCGCAGGGCGTCCGCGCCCGTCCTGGACCTCGGGCTCCTGCGCGTGCGCACCTTCGTGGTGGGATCCATGGCGGCGTCGCTCAGCTTCTTCGTCTTCACCGGCATCATGTTCGTGCTCACCCAGTACCTGCAGGGCGTGCTGCGGTACGAACCCCTCAACGCGGGCCTCGGCCTGGTGCCGCTCGCGCTGCTCTTCACCCTGGCCAGCATCATCGCCGGGCCGATGGCGGCCAAGATCGGCAGCCGGGGCGTCATCGCGACCGGGCTGCTGCTGATCGGCGTGGGCATGTTCATCCTGGTCGCCGCCGGCACGGACACCACCTACTCGCTCGTCGGCGTGAGCCTGGGCTTCACGGGGCTCGGGGCGGGGCTCACCGTGGGCCAGGCGATCGCCACCAGCCTCAGCCAGGTCCCCCCGGCCCTGGCCGGCGTCGGTAGCGCCGTCGGCAACTCGGCCAGGCAGATCGGCGGCGCGCTGGGCGTGGCCGTCCTGGGCAGCGTGCTGGCCTCCGTATATGCCGGCAACCTGACCGGCACCCTGCTGTCCGCCTTCCCCGCCGACGTGGTCGACAAGGCATCGGAATCGGTGAACTCACTGACCGAAGCCGCCGCGCTGCTGGATCGAGATCAGGCCGACAGGTTCCTGGAGATCGGCCGTGACGCGTTCGTGAACGGGATGCACACCTCCATGCTCGTCGGTGGCGTGCTGGCCGTACTGAGCGCGGCGGTGGTGTTCACCTCGCTCCCCAAAGGCAATCTCGCCCGTGGCGAAGAACTCGTCTAGGACGTGCCGGACACACGGTGAGGAGTTTGCATGGCCAGCGACCGGTTCCATGTGTACGACACGACGCTCCGCGACGGAGCCCAGCAGGAGGGCCTCAACCTGACGGTGGCCGACAAGCTGGCCATCGCGCGGCACCTGGACGGACTGGGCGTCGGCTTCATCGAGGGCGGCTGGCCGGGAGCCATCCCCAAGGACACCGAATTCTTCAGAAGGGCTCGAACAGAGCTCGACCTGAAGCATGCGCAGCTCGCAGCGTTCGGCGCGACCCGCCGGGCGGGTGTGCAGGCGGCCGACGACCCGTTGGTGGCCGCGCTGCGCGAATCCGGGGCGCCCGTCGTGACCCTGGTCGCCAAGAGTCACGACCGGCATGTGGAACTGGCCCTCCGCACGACCCTGGCGGAGAACCTCGCGATGATCCGCGACACGGTCTCGCACCTGCGCGCGGAGGGCCAGCGCGTCTTCCTGGACGCCGAGCACTTCTTCGACGGCTACAAATCCAACCCGGCGTACGCGCTGGAGGTCATCCGGGTGGCCGCCGAGGCGGGCGCCTCGGTGATCGCGTTGTGCGACACCAACGGGGGCATGCTCCCCGACGAACTCGCCGACGTGGTGCACCACGCGGTGTCGCTGGGCGCGCGGATCGGCATCCACTGCCACGACGACACCGGCTGCGCCGTCGCCAACACCCTCGCCGCCGTCCGCGCCGGCAGCACCCACGTGCAGGGCTGCGCCAATGGGTACGGCGAGCGGTCCGGCAACGCCAACCTGTTCACCGTGGTGGCCAACCTGCAGCTCAAGCGGGGCTTCGACCTGGTGCCGTCGCTGGCGGAGCTGACCCGGATCGCGCACGCGATCACCGAGGTCACCAGCGTCACCCCGGACTCCCACGCGCCGTACGTCGGCATGTCGGCCTTCGCGCACAAGGCCGGCCTGCACGCCTCGGCCATCAAGGTGGATCCCAACCTGTACCAGCACATCGACCCGGCCCAGGTCGGCAACGGCATGCGGATGCTGGTCTCCGACATGGCCGGCCGCGCCTCGGTCGAACTGAAGGGCCGCGAGCTGGGCTATGACCTCGGCCCCGAGCACGCCAGGACGCTCGTTGACCGCGTCAAGGACCTGGAGGCCAAGGGCTTCACCTTCGAGGCGGCCGACGCCTCCTTCGAGCTGCTGCTGCGCGACACGATCCACGGTGAGCGCCGCCACTTCGACGTCGAGTCCTGGCGGGTGACCGTCGAGCGAACGCGTTACGGCGAGGTGGTCAGCGAGGCCACCGTCAAGCTGGAGGCCAAGGGCGAGCGCATCGTCGCCACCGGAGAAGGCAACGGCCCGGTCAACGCCCTGGACAAGGCGGTACGGCTCGGCCTGGAGAAGCTCTACCCGGAGCTTGCGAAGCTGGAGTTGATGGATTACAGAGTCCGCATTCTGGAAGGTGAGCACGGCACGGACGCGATCACCCGGGTCCTGATCACGTCCAGGGACGATTCCGGTGAATGGGCTACGGTCGGCGTGGCCGAGAACATTATTGAGGCCTCATGGTATGCACTGGAACAGGCAGTTTCCTATGCTCTTGTACGCGGGTGTTACGAATATCAGTAACCTTTGATCGGCCAGCTCAATTCCGCCTTACATTTCCGGGCGGCAATGGTGACTCCAGGAAAAGGAGGGTATTGCGCAGTAGCTGGTGAACTCCTCGAATAGGGTCGTGTCCATGGTGCCGGAGATCGCCACGATACTGCGCAGAATTCCGAGCGAGGACTACTTCCCAGGACCCGACGAGGTGGAGAAACGCCTGGCCGCGCTCGTTGCCCGCAATCCAGGTCTGGCGCGCCGCCAACGCGTCGGGTCCTCCCGGCTGGGCGAGCCCATTCACCTGGTCAGCATCGGCTCCGGTCACAGGGACGCGCTCGTGTTCGCTGGGCCGCACCCCAATGAGCCCGTTGGCTTCCTCACGGTGTCCTACTTGGCCGAATTGCTCAGCAACGATGACGAGTTGCGCGACCGACTCGGCTACACCTGGCATTTCATCGGATGCGTGGATCCGGACGGTGCGCGCCTCAACGAAAGCTGGTTCTCAGGTCCGCTGACGCGGCGGAACTACACGCGCTGGCACTACCGGCCACCGTTCGGCGAGCAGGTGGAGTGGACCTTTCCACGCCACGGCGACTGGCGGGAGTCTCACCCGAGCATGCCCGAGACGAGGGCTCTCGCGGACGTGATCGACACGGTGCGTCCAGCCCTGATGTGCTCACTGCACAACGCCGAGTTCGGCGGCGTTTACTACTACGTCAGCGAGGAACGGGCCGGCATGGCGGAGGCGCTCGCTGACCTGTCCCACCATACCGGGATCCCTGTGCACACCGGTGATCCGGACATCCCCGGTGCGAGGCGGAGCGGGCCAGGAGTGTTCGTTGTGCCGCCGGCGGACGTCATCGCCCAGGCCGTGGCCGAGGAAGGCGAAGAAGGTGCCGTGATCGGCGCGTCAAGCGTGCACTACGCCGGCCGCCATGGCACCTATTCCCTCATCATCGAGGTCCCGATGTGGTCCGACCCCCGCAGCGGGGAGGACACCGACTGCGGTCAGCGCAAGGCCGAACTGCTCCGCGACACGGCGACGATGCTTGGCGACATCTCCCCGCGCGTCGGCGCATTCATCGACCCGGCCCTGGACACGCTCTATGTGCCCGATTCGCCATTCGTCCGCTCCCTGAACGACCTTCGGCGGACTACGGCTGGGTTGAGCGCCGCCTACCGGAATCAGGCGGAACGGGCTGGCGAGGTAGGGGCAACCGTCGCTGAGCGATTCGCGGCCTGCCAGACCGCCCACACATTGCGCCTGCGCACCTGCGGCACCGCCTTGCGGCTTGTCGAAGGAGAACTCGCCGTCGGCAACCACTCCCCCGCCATCCGAACGGCCTGTCGGGCGCTCAACGACGTGTTCGATTCTTGGGCCGACGAAGCCGAGGCCGACGCGAAGGGCACGCCGGTCCCCCTCCCGCGATTGGTCGGCGCCCAGCTCGGCGCCATACTCACCGCCGCTCGCGGCACATAGCCTCACAATCGTGAGCCTCGGCCGGTACGGCCTGAACGGGACCGCGACCAAGGACCTGCTTGATCGCGGCACTCGCGGCCATTTTCCCACCGTGGAGGAATGGCGGGCTCCAGGCCGGAACCGGAGCCCGCGTGATCTGGTTCGGCTTCGTCTACCCCGCCCGCGCGGTCTCCGCCGTCGGCAAGCCGGTCCCCCCGATCCTTGGCGCCGGTGCGGCGAGAACCACACGGGCCGTAAACGGCGCCGGACAACGGCGAGCAACTCGGCAATTCCAGTCGCTCTTTAGTCGACGAGGCAGAACGGGTGGCCGACCGGGTCGAGGAAGACGATGAAACCATCTTCCTGGCCTGGCTGGTGGTGGTGCTTGACCGCGCCCAGGGCGAGCACGTCGGCCGTGCCCTTAGCCAGGTCGGGGACCCGGATGTCGAGATGAAACTGCTGCGGGTGCTCGGCGTCCGGCCAGACCGGGGGCTTGTAGTCGGGGGCGAGCTGGAAGGCCAGCTTGATCTCTCCGTCGTCGCCGTTGATCGCCACCCAGTCGTCAGCCTCGTGCACGACCTTCCAACCCAGGATCTGGGCGTAGAAGTCGCCCAGCGCGACCGGGTCCGGACAGTCGAGCACGACCTCGCTGAGTGTTCCGATGGCCATGATTCCCTCCTCAGTGTGTAACCATCGAAGAGCGTATACCGGTGTCGTTGACGCCCGCCAGTGCTCATCGGTATTGAATTAGACGGAAGCGGGAAGCACTCTTTCCTGACCCAGATCCCGTTAAAACAGATAGGGAAAACGTGGCCGTCAACTCGTTCATGGTTCCGCTCGGATCCGCCGCACCCGATTTCGACCTCCCCACGATCAGCGGCGGCCGCCTCGCCCTCAGCAGCCTGAAGGGCTCCCCCGTCCTGGTGGTGTTCCTGTCCAACCACTGCCCCTACGTCCGCCGCATCGAGAGCGGCCTCGGCCCGTACGCCACCGACTACCTCGGCCGCGTGACCACCGTGGCGATCTCCAGCAACGACGTCGTCAACTACCCCGACGACGACACGGAACACCTGATCGAGCAGGCCAAGCGGGCCGGCTTCGGCTTCCCGTACCTGATCGACGAAACCCAGGACGTGGCCCGCGCCTACCGAGCGGCCTGCACCCCCGACTTCTTCCTGTACGACGCCGACCACCGCCTGGCCTACCGAGGCGAATTCGACAGCGCCCGCCCCCGCAACGACGAACCCGTCACCGGCGCCTCCCTCCGCACCGCCACCGACGCCATGCTCTCCGGCCAAACCATCCCCAACCAGAACCCCAGCCTCGGCTGCGGCATCAAATGGAAGCCCGGCAACGAGCCCGAGTAACAGTCAGGCGTGCTCGCGGATGAACCCGAACCGGGGGTTCCCCCACCCACCCTCCCTTTGTTTCCCGCGGGCTCCGCCCGCCCCCGCCAGCGCCGTGGCTGCCCGGACGTACAAACAGCCACGGCATCGTGGGTTCTCCCGCCCACCCACCTCTTGGGACGCTCACGCTCGGCCTCCTACACCACGGCCACGCGAGGACGGACCCTCGGCAGAACGAAAAGGGGTGGGAGAACCACGGCGCCGCGGACGTTCCACCCGGGAGAGGCAGCGTTCCATGCTGATACGGCTGATTGGGTCGCCAGAGTGACGGTTGAGCAGCCACCCACACTCCGGAGAACATGGGTCTGCTCAGCGACTATCTTCCGCCTGGTGGGCGAAACCTAGCGATGGATGATTGCCCTTCTACAACCACACGGCATGATTTCCTTTCAGGTCGAGTCGCACGTTTCCCGCACATCTAGCGGTAATCGGTACCACCTCAGAACCGTCTCTTTATCGTCTCTTCGATCGCGGGCCCGAGAAAAGCGAGGACCAGTTCCGCTCTGCGGGCTAGCCATTGGTCCGAGGCTGGAAGTGCGTCCCGATACCGGCGTCGCCTGATGTCCTCCACGACCTCTGACGGTGCCCCCAATTGATCGAGAACATCCAAGGCTTCTCCCTTGGTGATCAACTTGCCCGTGCACAACGTCACTGTTGCCCTGGCAAGCGTTAGAAGGCCCAGGTCAACCCATATATCGCGGAGCCACCACTCCGGATGGTCGAGCGACGGACGCCAGAAGGTCTCAAGATCTTCGACCACAAAGTCCAAGAGTTGCTCGTCGGTCACCGGCGGCAGGATCGCTCGCGGTCCTTCGCCGTAGAGAATCAAGCCGAACTCATAAAGCTCACGCCTCGTCACCGGCGTGACGGGCTTGCGCATCAGCTCCTCATGCGCCCAGCGGAGATGTACACCCGCAAGGTCAGCGACTTCAGCCAGGACGAGATAGGAGCAGTGCAGTTCAGATGCAAGGGTGGTCGACTCGCTCAACTGCCGGTGCATCCCCTCTAACCGTTGCTCATCCTCGGAGGAGCATGCTCGTCCGAGAATCGCGATGAGATCGAGATCGCTGCGGCCCGGCCGATAGTCCCCGCCCGCGAGTGATCCATGCGCCCACACGGCGACGACAGGCACAACCGACTGCACCGCCTGGACAAAGCGGCCGAGGAGATGACCTGTGGCTTCGTCAGTCATACGGCCAGTCTGTGTCACACGAATGCAGAAGGCGAGAGCGTCAGGCTGGAGGACCATCCGACGCCTCACCGACGCCCGCCCGCTCCAGCAGCCCCCGGACGAAGACCCGCGCTCGCACCACCGACGCGGCCTCACCGGGCAGCTCAACGACCCCCAGCACCCCCAAGCCGCTCACCGCGGCACCGCCCGCTGGGTCATCCCCGCCCGCACATCCGGCGGCCCATCCCCGGGAGCGTCCTCCACCACGCCCGCACCGAAGGTGACCGCGATCATCTTGTGCCACACCTCGGGATCAGGCCACTGATCAGTGGCCGCGGCAAAGGTTCCCTTCGCCCCACGGGCAGACACCCAGCCCGCTTCCCGCAGCATGCTCATCGCGTGCCGGACCGTGCCCAAACCGACCCCGTACCGCTTGCGGAGCGCGACCTGACTGGAGATCCTGCGGCCGGGCGCGATCTCACCCGCCCGAATCCGCGCGGCCAGGTCCTGGGCGATCACCTGATACCTCGGTGTCAGATGGGAGGCGGGGAGCGTGTCGTCCTGCCTTCCGACGAAGGTTCCCTCCCCCGCCACCGTGAACACCAGGCCGCGTTCCCGCAACTCCCGATGCACCCGCCGCGCGGTCACCGCCGCGATCCGATACCTGCGCCGCAACTCGGCCTCGGAGGGAACCGCCTCCCCCGACCCCAGGCTTCCGCCGCTGATCAGGCCCGCCACGACATCGGCGATCTGCATGTATAGCGGATCCGGGCCGTCCCGGTTCACCTCCGGCGTGCCCCCCAGCCCGGCCAGCCCGGCCCATCCTGTCCGTCGTTCACGCCCCACCTGACCGCAGGTTCGGGAAACAGCTCAGTCATCGGCCAGCCTCGCGATCCGCGCCGCCGCGCTCGCATCAAACACCCCGACACGCTTGTCCCGGCTGTGGCCCCAAGTGAAAACCCACATCGCTCCATCGATGGCCCAGGCCATCACCCGCACCGGACCACGAGCCCGGGCGATCCGCACCGCAGGCACCCGCCCAGGGCCGACCTCCACAACCGTGCTCACCCCCAGAGCGCGTAGATCCCAGGCCAGCCGCACCAGATGCAGGTACTGCTGCCGTCCCCCCTCCAACCTCGCGCCATCCTCCGGCACGGCCGAGCCCGCCCGGGTTCGCCGGGGCATCGCGGTAGGCTCCATCATCGGCCCCCGTTCCCCACCGAGGCATCGGCAAGCATCACCGCATTCACCGCGACCACGCCCGCCCCCCATGACTGCCTCCGCCGCGCCGTGAGCGGCCCACACCGAGCCGCCCTCCCAGGTGAACAGCCAATCGTTTGCCGCGTCACGCGGACCCTCCTTTCCGGCATGGGCCCTTTGCTCTGGTCGAATACAATGCGTCGTGTTGTGTACACACGCTGCGTGCCGCTCAGGACCGTCACACCACTAGTGACAGGCAGAACGACCATGTGACGCCAGAGGTCAGCGGGGGGTCACCACGAGGGACAGCAGGGTCAGGTAAGGGGTCAGGAGGGGTCATCCATGACCGAACCCGCACGGCACCCGCTCGTCGCCGCTCGGCAACAGCGAGGATGGTCACAGGAAGCCCTGGCCATGCTCATGCGCGGCAGGGGACTTGGCACCACCCGCAAAACGGTGACGCGCTGGGAGCGTGGCACCACCCCAGATGCCGCCGCTCAACAGGTACTACGCGCCCTGTTCGAGATTCCCCACGATGTACGGACCACCTGGCCGAACTGGCTCCCCACAGGGACAGACTCGTGGGTCACGGAGAGGTGGGACCGCGACGGCACAGTCAGAGCACTCGATACCGTCGCAGAGAGGGCCGCCATGGATCGCCGAGAATTCCTCATCCTCGCCGGCGCGGAACTCCTGCTCCCGGCATACGAATGGCGTTCCAACCCCGAGCCTTGGATTGCCGCCCAGCAGGGCGGGCGTCACGTTGGTCACGCGCTGCTCGACGAGTTGGACAACCTGATCGCCGCTCGTCGCCGTATGGACGATGAGCGCGGCGGTGCCATGCTCCTGGATGCGTTGCACGCCGACTTCCGATACGTGGCCGACTTGATCAAGAACGGCAGCTACAGCAAGGACGTCGGGCGTGGATTGTACGGTGCCGCCGCCGAGATAGCCCGCCTCGCCGGATGGGCCGCCGCGGACAGCGGGCGACACGCCGCCGGTCAGAAGTACTACCTGGCCGCGCTCCGGGCCACGGCCGCTACCGGCGATCGGGCCATTGGCGTGAACATCGTGGGCTTCATGGGCACGCAGGCATACGCGACCGGCCGCCTGGACGACGCCACCCGGCTCATGGATCTAGCAGCCACAGAGTCAGCCCGGACGCCGCAGGCCGTACAGGCGATGGCGTGGGCCCGGGTGGGCAGGGCTTACGCCAAGGTAGGCAACCAGGACACCGCACGGGCAGCGCTAGATCGCGCGACCGGACTGCTCAACCGAGCAGTGACCGGTGACGCGCCACCCTGGGCGTACTGGGTAGACGAGCCCAGGATTGCCGCACAGTTGGGCCGCGCGCTCTACGACATGGGCGATTACGAAGGCGCCGAGCGAGAGCTTACGGCCGCGACCACCGCCTGCGGGGAACGATACCCCCGCGACCGGGCGACCTGGCTGGGGCGCGTGGCCACCGCACAGCTCCGGTGCGGCCGACTGGACGAGGGCTGCGCGACCGCCCGGCATGTGGTGGACCTGCTCGCGGATCACGTGGACACCGAACGCGCGAAGCATCTGCTGCGGACGTTCCGCTCGGAATTGGCCGCGCGCGGACCCTCGGCGACCAGCCGAGACTTTACCGAGTACACCACGGTGCGCCTGGGCGCAAAGTAACCCAAGGAGGGGGCAGAGCCCCTTATGCGGACCACCACCAGTGTCTAGGACCGGAAGACAGCCACATGTTGCTGATCTCAGCTGATCTCAAGGGCAGCGGGGTTCTCGCCGTAACCCCTGCACCCGCCGCCCGATTATCCGGGGTCAGGCGGAACCCATCAAGCGCGGCTGTGCCGGTAGGACAACCGTTAACGGTGGAAGGTCACCGGCGAAGTGACACGCGAAGCCGCGCTTGACGGAACCCGCCCGAAAGGCCCCGGACCCAGGCAGCTAGCGGGAGCAGGCAGCAGTGTGGCGCAAGCCACCACACACGCGGTATCCGAGGATCCGAGCCAAGAGCGCAGACAATGAGCGGACCGGCCCGCGATGAGCCTCTCGTGAACGACTCCCTTTCGAGATCGGCGCGTGAACAGGCAATATGCCCGCCCGATCTGGCTCGTGTATGGCCCGCGAATAGTGAGCCACAGCGGCTACCAACGGGTACTAGTGAGACACCCTTCACCCCATCTACTCCGCATATCCCCAGGTCAGAGCCTAGACATAAGCTCTGACCTGGAACTGCCCAGCCATCCCCCGATGGCTTGTCTCCATGGGTGGGAGAACCACCGTGCCGTGGCTGTCGTTCGTCTGCGCAACCACGGCCCTGACGGGGTCGGGCGGAGCCCGAGGGAAAACAACGGGCAGGGTGGGTGGGAGAGCCACGCCACCCACCGGATCACGCCTCGGTGAGAAGCTGGAGGAGGTTGGATGGCTCCCCCCAAGGCCAGTGGCGGAGAACCTCCTCGATTTCGGGCAAGTCAGGGAGGGGGTCGTCCGTGGGGAGGGATTCCACGTAGCAGGCGGCGTCGAGGAGGGCGAGGGCCAGGCGGGCGTTGTGGCCCTCGTCGCGGGGGTCGACGCGGTCGAGGCGGCGGCGGGCCTGGGTGCGGAGGTGGTCGGCCAGCGTCTCGGTGGTGGTCATGATTTTCTCCTTGGGACTCGGTAAAACACCACCGTCGTGGCGTACAGTCACCGATCTTGCACTTTGGGTCACGACATCATCACCCAAGGTAACCAGTGATCGTGCGATCTTCGGCGTATTGGTAGCCCCCAGAAAGGCCAATGAAATCGCCGTAAGGGAACATTGGGGTCATGACTGGTGCGTTCGATGACCTGCTAGCCGCCAACACCACGTTCGCGAGCACCTTCACCGGCTCCCAGCTGACCGGCCGGGCCGCCCGTGGCCTGGCGGTCGTGACCTGCATGGACTCCAGAATCGACCCGCTCGGGCTCCTCGGCCTCCAACCCGGCGACGCCAAGATCCTGCGGAACGCGGGCGCCCGGGTCACCGACGACGTCCTGCGCACGCTCGTGCTGGCCGTATTCCTGCTCGGCGTCACCCGGGTGCTGGTGATGCCGCACACCGACTGCGGGATGGCGAAGGTCACCGACGAGGACGTGCACGCGCTGGCCCGGGCGCACGACATCGACACCCGCAGCCTGGAGTTCCGCACCGTACCGGATCAGGACGCGGCGCTACGCCACGACCTGACGCGAATCAAGGCCAGCCCGTTCCTTATTGAGGAACTCGCCATCGGCGGCGCGATCTACGACGTGCACACCGGCAAGCTGCAGCCGGTCGAACTCCCCTAGGGTCGACCAAGCCACCGATTAGGAGCCGCCGAGCAGCGCTGCTCACATGAACCCGCCGCAGGACACCACACCACTGCCCATCAGCAGGCCGAAGGCGTCGGTCAGGCGTCGATGTGGTCGCGGTCGACCTCGGCCGCGCTGCTCACGATGAACTCGCGGCGGGGCGCCACGTCACTGCCCATCAGCAGGTCGAAAATACGCTCCCCAGCCTCGACGTCCTCGATCCTGACCCGCCGCAGCACCCGGTGGCGCGGATCCATGGTCGTCTCGGCCAGCTGGTCGGCGTCCATCTCGCCCAGGCCCTTGTAGCGCTGCGGCGGCTCCTTCCAGCGCTTGCCCTTCTTCCGCAGCCCTTCGAGCACCTTGTGCAGCTCCGCGTCGGAGTAGCAGTAGACGTACTTCTCCTGCCCCCGCCCAGGATTGGTCAGCTCGACCCGATGCAGCGGCGGCACGGCCGCGAACACCCGCCCGGCCTCCACCATCGGCCGCATATACCGATGGAACAGGGTCAGCAACAGGCACCGGATGTGCGCGCCGTCCACGTCGGCGTCGGCCATCAGGATGACCTTGCCATACCGGGCCGCGTCCAGATCGAAGGACCGGCCGGAGCCCGCGCCGACCACCTGGATGATCGCGGCGCATTCGGCGTTCTTGAGCATGTCGCTCACCGACGCCTTCTGCACGTTGAGGATCTTCCCCCGGATCGGCAGCAGCGCCTGGAACTCTGAATCCCGGGCCAGCTTGGCCGTCCCGAGCGCCGAGTCTCCCTCGACGATGAACAGCTCGCTGCGGTCCACGTCGTCGCTGCGGCAGTCGACCAGCTTGGCCGGCAGCGCGGAGTTCTCCAGCACGCTCTTGCGCCGCTGGTTGTCCCGGTGCTCCCGGGCCGCGATCCGCGCCTTGGCCGCCGCGACGACCTTCTCCAGCACCGACCGCATGGCCTGCTTCTGCGCCCGCTTCGGAGTGGCGAACAGCTCCTTCAGCTCGCGCGAGACCACGTGCGAGACGATCCTGGTCGCCGCCGAGGTGCCGAGCACCTCCTTGGTCTGCCCCTCGAACTGCGGCTCCGGCACCCGCACGGTCACCACGGCCGTCAGACCTTCGAGGATGTCCTCCTTGGTGACCGGATCATCCCCGTTCTTGAGCAGCCGCGTCTCCCGCAACTGCTCATTCACCGTACGCACCAGGGCCCGGTCGAACCCGGCCACATGGGTGCCGCCCTTGGGGGTGGCGATCACGTTCACGAACGACCGCACGGTCGTGTCATAGCCCTTGCCCCAGCGCACCGCCACGTCCACGGTCAGCTCGCGCTCGACGTCGGTGGGCGTCATGTGCCCCTGCTCGTCGAGCACCGGCACGGTCTCCCGGAAGTGCCCGACCCCCTGCAGGCGTAACACCTCGCACAACGCCTCGTCCCTGGCCAGGAACTCGGTGAACTCGGAGATCCCGCCGTCGAAGTGGAAGGTCTCCTCGGTCACCTCCTCGGTACGGCTGTCGCGCACCATCAGCGTAAGACCGGGCACCAGGAAGGCGGTCTGCCGCAGCCGCACGTGGATCTCGTCCAGCGACACCTCGGCCTCGGGCAGGAAGATCTGGTGGTCCACCCACCAGCGCACCCGGGTCCCGGTGATCTTCTTGGTCAGGCGCCCGCCATCCCGCAGGCCTGACTTCTTCCGAAATTTCGCAGTCGGCCCGTCGCCCTCGAACACCCCGGGCACGCCGCGGCGGAAGCTGATCTCGTGCACCCGCCCGTCCCGGTCGACCTCGACGTCCAGCCGCGAGGACAGCGCGTTCACCACGGAAGCGCCAACCCCGTGCAGACCGCCGGAAGCGCCGTAAGACCCGCCGCCGAACTTCCCACCGGCGTGCAGCTTCGTATAGACGAGTTCGACCCCGGCCAGACCGCTCTTGGGCTCCACGTCCACCGGAATGCCGCGACCGTTGTCGCGGACCTCGATGGAGCCGTCCGCATACAGCTCGACCTCGATGCGGGAGCAGAACCCGGCCAGCGCCTCGTCCACCCCGTTGTCCACGATCTCCCAGAGGCAGTGCATGAGCCCCCGGCTGTCCGTGGACCCGATGTACATACCCGGACGCTTGCGGACGGCCTCAAGCCCCTCCAGCACCGACAGGTGACGAGCTGTGTAACCCGTCTCCGCTACCGTCACACCAGCTCCCACGCTCACGAGTCGAACACGCGTACGCAGCTTAGCGTGCGTCACGATTTCCCGACTACATAGCTTGCCAGGGATCCCGGCATGCACGTTACCTCGCGTGTGATCCCCATCACTTTTCGGAACATTCCGCTCTCGGCGTAGCCAGGGGGTGATTGGGAACGCCCTCATCGGGTTAGATGTTGTCCCAAGTGACTGTGACGCCAACATCCCCGCTCAGACGGGGTGACCCGAAAGGCGATACGTGACTGGAGCTCTCGCCCCCGCTAAGCCGCTGACCGCTCTGGACCGGTGTGACCGGTGTGGCGCTCAGGCCTACATTCGCGCGACGCTGCAGGTTGGTGCGGAACTTCTGTTCTGCGCCCACCATGGGCGTCAGCACGTGGCCGTCCTGCGCGACAAAGGTGCCGAGATCCAGGACGAGTCAGCACGACTCTCTGAAACCCCTGCGACGGCGATGGCCGACGAACGTTGATCATACGCAACGGCGCGACCGGGTTCACACCCGATCGCGCCGTTGTCCATATCTTTATGAGGCCACGCGATAGTGGTACCGGCCTGAGACGACGAATCCGGCTTGTTCATACATGGTCCGCGCCGCGGTGTTGGCCATGGTGACGACCAGATAGGCGCGCCGGGCACCGTTCTCGTGTCCCCATCCGAGCAATCCATGGAGTACGGCCGTCCCGTTGCCCTTGCGGCGCGCGGACGGCCGTACTGCCATGCAGTAGATCCCCAGCCAGTCCCCCTGGAGCACGCCTCTTCCCACGGCGTCAGGCCCGGCGGAGGCGTACCCGGCCGGAACCCCGGTCAGGATGCGCCGGCCCCATTCCCGGGCGTCGGGAATATCCGGATGGCGGCCGCCGTCCACGTCCCACCAGGTGCTCAGCCACTCCTCTGACGGAGCGTCCGCGATCTGCGCTCCCGCCGCCGGCGAGATCTCCGCCGTCATGATCAGCGTCGGATCGACCACCTGGTAGCCACGCGCCTCCAGTTCGGCGTCCAGGCCCTTCTCCGCCCCGGGACCGATCGCAAACACGCTGGGCCGCCCGAGGCCGCGGTAGAAGCGCTCAGCGTCGTCCACGCGGCTCCAGGAGCCCGTCCCGCCGAGCGGGAGGACGGAATTGGCGCGCTTCGTCACCCCGGCCGCGTAGCGATAGATCCAGGAGCCGGCGGACACCTGCTCTGGCGCGGGCCAAGCCTCATGGACCAGCCGATCGAATATCTGGTCTTCCCCGCTGAAGGTACCCATTCCGGGACTTTAACCCCTCCGGCCTGCGGGTTCCCTGGCGATAGGGTGAGCGCGTGCTGATCCTGCTGCCGCCCTCCGAGGGCAAGTCCGCCGCCAAGCGCGGGCCCGCGCTGGACCTGGCGGGCCTCAGCTTCCCCGAGCTGACCTGCCACCGCGAGAAAGTGCTCGACGCGCTCGTGCAGCTCTGCCACACCCCGGCGGCCCAGCAGGTCCTCGACCTGACCGACGGGCTGGCCGGAGAGATCACCAGGAACCGCGGCCTGCGGACGGCGCCCACGCTGGCGGCGGGAAAGCTGTACTCGGGGGTGCTCTACGACCATCTGGGACTGGCGAGCCTGCCCGCCGGTGCCCGGCGCAGGGCCACGCAGCGCATCGTGATCATGTCAGGTCTGTGGGGGGCGCTCCGGCTGACCGACCGCGTTCCGCCGTACCGGCTCTCGATGGGGGTCCGGCTGCCGCCGATGGGCGGGCTCGCCGCGTACTGGCGACCGGCTCTCAGCCCCGTCCTGGACGCGGAGCCCGGCTTGATCGTGGACCTGCGCTCGGCGACGTACGGCGCGGCGTGGAAACCCCGGCGCGACGCCAGGCAGCGCGTGATCGCGGTCCGGGTGCTCCAGGAGGCGGACGGGAAACGCACGGTGGTCAGCCACATGGCGAAGGCGACGCGCGGCGCGGTCGCGCGCTCGCTGGTCGAGAACACCAAAGCTCCGGCCACGCCGGAGCAACTCGCCCAGGTGCTGACCGGACTCGGCTACCGCGCCGAACTCGCGCCTGGACGCCTCGACATCATCATCAGTTCGTGATCACGTTCAGCTTGCCGCAGGCCCGCTGGAACTGGCTCTCCGGATCCCCGAGATGGGCCCAGGGCACCCGGCTGTAACGCCCGCTGGTCCTGACCAGGTGACCGCGCGCGGGCCGCCGGAGATCGGCGACGTAGAAGGCCGCGCCGAAGGCGTTGTGCGCCTCGATCGAACGCGGGTGCGGGGGCCCGATCCGGCGTTCCGACCACTGACCGGCCGCCGACACGATCTCCCGCTGCACATCAAAGGAAAACCAGCCGCCCCTGGACATCGGCGTGCGTTCCGCGGCGACATTCTCGAAATGCGCCAGCGGCAGCAGCGCCGGCAGCGGGCTCCCCTCCGGCGCTCGGGACGCGGTGGTCCTGGCGAATTCAAACATCTCCTGCGCGGTGCCGCCCCAGCCCGGGGAAAGCGTGACAAGCCTCGCCACATTCGCCGAATACAGCGTCGGCCACCGCCGCGCGCACTCGAACCACACCGAATCCTTGTCGGCCCTGGGCCGCTCAAGCCCCAGCGCCAGCCACAACATCGACTCCCAGGGCACCGGATCGTTCGGCGCGAGCCCCGCCGCCGTCAGCAGCGGCTGCCTGGCCTGCTCCATCGCCGCGTGATAGGCCTCCAGCCGGTGCGCCTGCACCGCCCTCGCCTTCACCTCCGGTTTTATCTCCCAGGCTTCCTCTATCCTGGTGCGGCCCAGCCACAGCCACAGGTCGGCGTTGGTCTGGTCTCTGACGATCAGGCTCTCGATGCCCTTGCTCATCCCCACGGCCGCGCGGGCGAGCGCCTCCACCCGGAGCGCCCGGACTTCGGGATCACCCCGGGTGGCCGCCAGCGCGGGCAAGCCCGCTTCGAGATTTCGACGATGGACGGCGGTTACCGTCTCATCCAGCATGATGTCCGCCCAAGGGCGGTCCGGGATCACTCGTGGCCCCCGAGCACGTGCCCGATCCACTTCGATAACTCCCACGGGGCGGAGCCTAGGCCCTCCCCGTGCTTCTGGCGCTAAAACCACGTTACGCACACGTTAACGGCCCCACTTTCGCCAAATCGAAAAGTGAGGCCGTAAAACGCTTTGCCCAGGTAATTCCTGTTAGTCCAGGTAATCCCGGAGGACCTGGGAACGCGACGGGTGGCGGAGCTTCGACATGGTCTTGGACTCGATCTGGCGGATCCGCTCCCGGGTCACGCCGTAGACCTTGCCGATCTCGTCCAGCGTCTTCGGCTGGCCGTCGGTGAGGCCGAACCGCATGGACACGACGCCGGCCTCGCGCTCGGACAAGGTGTCCAGAACGCTGTGCAGCTGCTCCTGGAGCAGCGTGAAGCTGACGGCGTCGGCCGGGACGATGGCCTCGGAGTCCTCGATCAGGTCGCCGAACTCGCTGTCGCCCTCCTCGCCGAGGGGGGTGTGCAGGGAGATCGGCTCGCGGCCGTACTTCTGGACTTCGATGACCTTCTCGGGGGTCATGTCCAGCTCGCGGGCCAGCTCCTCCGGCGTGGGCTCGCGGCCCAGGTCCTGCAGCATCTGCCGCTGGACGCGGGCCAGCTTGTTGATCACTTCGACCATGTGGACCGGGATGCGGATGGTCCGCGCCTGGTCGGCCATGGCCCGGGTGATCGCCTGCCGGATCCACCAGGTGGCATACGTCGAGAACTTGTAGCCCTTGGTGTAGTCGAACTTCTCCACGGCGCGGATCAGGCCGAGGTTGCCCTCCTGGATCAGGTCCAGGAACAGCATGCCGCGCCCGGTGTAGCGCTTGGCCAGCGAGACCACCAGGCGGAGGTTGGCCTCCAGCAGGTGGTTCTTGGCCCGGCGGCCGTCCTCGGCGATCCACTCCAGCTCGGCGCGGACGTCCACCGGCAGCTGCTCGCCGTCGGTGCCGAGCTGCTCCTCGGCGAACAGGCCGGCCTCGATGCGCTTGGCGAGCTCGACCTCCTGCTCGGCGTTGAGCAGCGGGACCTTGCCGATCTGCTTGAGGTAGTCCTTGACCGGGTCGGCGGTGGCGCCGGCCGCGGCCACCTGGGCCACGGGCGCGTCGTCATCGTCGTCGGTGAGGATCAGCACCTCTTCCTCGACCTTGGCGACGGCCTCCGGCTTGGGCTCCTCCTCGACCTCCGCGTCCGCGTCGGCCTCCGCCTCTACCTCGACTTCGATCTCGACATCCTCGATGTCGAAGTCCTCGATCTCGACATCCTCGATCTCGATGTCGTCCTCGTCCTCGGGCAGGTCGGCCGACTTGGGCTTGGGCTCGGCCTTGGCAGCCCCCGCCGCCTTGGGCGCCACCGGCGCCGTCGGCTTCGGCGGGCCGGGCTTCGGCGGGCCGGGCTTCGGCACGGCGGCGGTCTCGGCCTTCGGCTTGGCCGGAACCGGCTTCTTGGCCGGGACGGCCTTCTTGCCCACCGGCTTCTTCGCCGTCGGCGGAGCGTCGGACACCGGATCGTTCACCACAGCGGTGACGGTCTCCGGGTGCGACTCCTTGGCGGCGGCGGCCTTGGTGGTCTTCTTGACGGGCGCGGCCTTGGCGCGGCTCTTCGCCGGGCCCTTGGCCTTCTTGGGCGCTGCGGAGTCCTCAGCCGTGAGCCTCACGATGATGCCCTCTTTGCTGAGGCTGCGCAGGATTCCGGCGACTTGCGGCAGCGGGATATCCGCTTCCTCGACGGCCCGGCGGACATCCTCAGATTCGAGGAAACCCTGCGAGCGCCCACGCTCGAGGAGCTGCTGAATCACTGGCTCGTTCAGCTCCGACGGCTTCGAGCGAGTCGAACTTGCAGGCGACACGAACACCTCTCGAACGAACGCATGGCGAGAATGGACCCAGGTGGTTGCTTCTTTTCCGATGGCGTGGCCGCGCGGACCGCGACATGCCATTCTGGCACGCCACGACTGCCCGTACGGCCACCTCCGGCCGGTTGCTCTCCACCCTAGGCCGACCGAGACAGTAGTGCGTACGGAAGTCGGTCACCGATACCCGAAAGCAACCGTTATGACTGTTTCATTCAGTCACTCTTCGTGGCTGCGGGAACGTGGACCGCGAGCACCGTCACGTCGTCATCCTGCTCATACCCGGACAACATCCTGTCCACCAGGAAATCCAGCAACATATGCGGACTTGTCACAACTTCTTCGGGGGCTTCGGCCACGACGGCCGTTAGTTCCCTGAGTCCGGCGTCGAGTCCGCGCTTGCGGTTCTCCACCAGACCGTCGGAGTAGAGCACCGCCGTGTGCCCGGGCGGCACGGCGAAGCGGAACTGCTTGCGGCTGGTCGCCCAGCCCAGCGGCGTGCCGGGCTCGGTTTCGTAAAGAATCGCCGTACCTTGCGGGGAGACCAGCAGGGGCGGCGGGTGACCGGCCAGCGCCAGCGTGCCCTCCCCGGTGCCGGGCTCGACCACCATGTACGCCAGGGTGGTGACCTGCTCTTCCTCCTCGGTGGCCTCGAACACCCGGTCCAGGCCGGTGAGGACCGCCGCGGGCGGCGGGTTGGTCAGCGCCAGGGCGCGCATGGCGTTGCGGATCCGGCCCATCCCGGCCGCCGCCTTGACGCCCTTGCCCATGACGTCGCCGACCACGGCCGCGACCCGCCCGTCCTGCAGGACGAACGCGTCATACCAGTCGCCGCCGACCTGCACGTGCCGGGAACCCGACCGGAAACGCTGGGCCAGCACCAGGCCGCGCACCACCGGCAGCCGGTCCGGCAGCAGGCTGCGCTGGAGCGTTTCGGCGGTCTTGTGCTCCCGCTCGAACAGGGTGGCCCGCTCCACGGCGAGCGCGCACTGCCCGGCCAGGGCCTCCAGGAAGACGCCGTCCTCCTGGGAGATCTTCTGCGGCCGGGTGAAGGAGAACCGCAGCGCGCCGAGGGCTCGCCCGGCGGCCAGCAGCGGCAGGCCCACCCAGGCCCGCTCCTCGGTGTGCGAGAGGAACCCGTTGATCTGGGCCGCCTCGCCGCCGGCGTCGGTGAGCTGGGTGCGCAGGCTGTCCGGCGACTCGGCGAAGACCGGGCGGCGGCTGTTCACCGCCATGGTCATCACGCTGGACCTGGACAGCAGGATGTCCTCGCCCGGCGCGCTCGGCACGTCCGGGATGCCGCCGCTGTTGATCACTTTCAGGCTGGCGCGTTCCTGGTCGAGCAGGGCCACCGCAGAGTGGTCGGCGGCCAGTGCCGTACGCCCCACGTCGATGATGACCTGGACGACCTGCTCCACGGTCAGCGCCTCGGCCAGCATGGCCGTGGCGCCCTGGAGGCGGGCGGTGCGCAGCGCCGCGGCGCCGAGCTGGTCGGTGAGGCGGCCGCGCATCTCCTCGGCCTCGCGCTGCGGCGTGACGTCGGAGTTGGCGCCGACCCACTCCACCACCCGGCCGTGCCGGATGATCGGGACTGCCCTGACCTCGAAGTGCCGGTAGCCGCTGGCCCGGGTGCGGACCCGGTAGCTCCACTCGAACATGGTCCGGCCGCGCAGCGCCTCCCGCCAGGCCTCCTCGGCGGCCGGGCGGTCGTCGGGATGGACCGCGTCCAGCCAGCCGTGCGCGAGGTATTCCTCCAGGCCCTGGCCGGTGATGGCGCGCCACTGCGGCGCGTCCTCGATCACGGCGCCGCTGGGCGAGGTGATCCAGACCAGCTGCTGCTGGGATTCCACCAGGGAGCGGTAGCGCTCCTCGCTGCGGCGCAGGTCCTCCTCGGTGAGCTGGCGCTCGGTCACGTCCACGCCGAACAGGGCGGCGCCCAGCGGCGCGCCCTCCTCATCGCGCATGGGGAAGAAGGCGACGGTCCAGTGCCGGGTGTCGCCGTTCTCCGCGCGGGTTCTGAGCCGCTGGTCGGTGACCGGGAGCCCCTCCTCCGCGATCCTGCGCAGCGCGGAGTCGATCAACGTGGCCAGATCCGCCGACAGAAGATCAGCGGGAATACGATCAATATGCCGCTCGACAGGGTGCCCGGTCAGCTCGGTAAAGGTTGAGTTGACACGGACGAACCGACCAGACGGGTCGAAAAACGCGAAGGCGAACGGCGCCTCCGACATAAGGCCTTGAAAGAGGCCAGAGTCTGAGATGTCCAAACCCGACTCCCGGGGACGGGGCACGGAGGTTTCGGCGCTCATGGTCGGCACCTCCGTCGCGTGCCAGGGTCTCCCACGAGGCACATCTCCATAACTGTGTTGAGTAGCGCAGGTCTGCCCTACATCATCGGCGATGGGCATGCGCGGACGGAAGCCCCGCCCGGCATGCGGTCAACGCATCCTGTCAAAAAAGCGCCACCTCGCGCAGCAAGATCTGACGGCTTACCCCACGACTACTTGGCAGCTCGCTTCGCTTCCTGCTTCGCCTCGCGCACTTTCGCCAGGCTGTCGGGGTCGACCACGTCGGCCACCGACCGGTGCACCCCCTCCTCACCGTACGGCCCGGCCGCCTCGCGCCAGCCCCGGGGACGGACCCCGAGCTGCTTGCCCAGTAAAGCCAGGAAGATCTGTGCCTTCTGCTTACCGAACCCGGGCAGCGCCAGCAGGCGGCGCAACAGCTCGGCGCCGTCGTCGACATCGGTCCAGATCCCGTCGGCGGAGCCATCGTAGTGCTCGACCAGATAGGCCGCCAGCAGTTGGATGCGACCGGCCATCGCGCGGGGATAACGGTGCACCGCGGGCTTGGCGGCCAGCAGGGCCTCGAACTCCGACGGCTCGTAGGAGGCGATCGCGGCCGCGTCCAGATCGCGGCCCATCCGCGCCTCGATCGTGTACGGCCCCGCGAACGCCCACTCCATCGGAATCTGCTGGTCAAGCAGCATGCCGAGGAGCAACGCCAGCGGGCTGCGACCGAGCAGCGCGTCGGCGTCCGGCTGCTGGGCGAGCTGGATGCGCATGGGTCCAGCTTCGCACGCGACGGGCCGCCGGGGAGCGAGGACGGCCGATCGTGGGGAAAGATCACCCTTAATCCGGTCAGAACCAGACCACAATGAGGCTTGACACCAGCGCGGAAAGTTATGGAATGAGAGACGCACGACCCCCCATATCAATGAGAAAGTTGCGATCTGGACAGCCGCGGCCCTGCGGCTGGCTGCGGGACGGGTTTCTCGTTGATGACAGTGCCCCGTGCGAAATTTCGGACATCTTCGGAAATCGAGCGCCTGTCGGCCATAGAGCCCCAACCAGCGAGGAGTGCATCTACCCATGCCGGTTCTCGCCCCACGCAGTCCCAATAATCCCAGCATTCCCGACATTCCCGGCAAAACCGATATTTCCGGCGTTTCGGGGAGGTCGGAGCAGCGGCTGACGCAGCCGGTCAGCGCCGTGCTCGCGGCCGAATTCACTGCCGTGCCCCGCCCGACCGTCGAGCGATGTGTCGCGGATGTGCTGGCTTGTGCGGAACACCTTGGAGTTGAGGTGACAACAGCTATTATCGAACGGATCGCTCGCGAGCACCTCCTCGCGATGATCAACTCTGCCCCGCCGAGCAGCAGATAACGGGGTAGTCACCAGCCCGCGTTCCGGATGCCGTTTCGCGCCATAATGCGAGAAGGTAGAGGCGTGAGTGAGCGGAACGAGCGAGCCGACTGGAACGGCAGTCGTGACGCGGGGAACGACGGGCGGACCGAGGAGCCCCCGTGAGTCGAAGACGGCGACGAGATCCCCGTGAGAATCCGCCCGACGACGTTTTCGCGGAGATGCTGCTGGCGGCGCGCGAACTGCTCGCCGTAAGGAGCCCGCTGGACGCCGAACTCATGGTGTCCGACATGCTGGGCGCCTGGTGGGGGAAACGCCTGCGCGGCGGCGACGTCGAGCAGATCCTCGGCGAAGGGCTGGTCGACTACGCCGCCAAGGCGGGCAGCCCGGCCGCGCTCACCCTGCTGATCTCGGTGGCCTACCTGGGCACGGCGCGCCAGGCGGCCAAAGCCGAGGGCGCGGCGCTGGCGCTGATGGAGTCCGACGTGGCCAGGCCGGGCTGGGCCGAGCGGGTCGGCGCGGTCAAACCCGCGGGCTGCTTCGTCTCGCGCGACATCTACGGCGACCAGGACACCGTGGTGTGCACGTTCGCGTACAACGGCGAGGACACCCACGCGCTGGTGATGGTCGTGGACTACAACATGCGCGGGATGGCCCGGGACGCCTGGGTGTCCACCCAGGTCGACAAGCTGCTGGAGCAGGCGGGCCTGGAGGCGGCCGGCAATCCGATGCTGCGCTTCGAGGAGATCGAGCCGCAGCAGGCCAGGGCGCTGCTGGAGTTCGCGATGAAGGCGACCAAGGAGGCGTACGACCGGAAGGCCCCCAAACTGGTCAGCGACAGCTACAGCGCCTACCACGCGTTCGCCCGGTCCAGGATCAAGGCGTTACCGCCCGGCCGCAAGCGCCCGGCGCCGCCGCACAGCGAGGCCCCGTACACCCGGGAGCGGCGGGCCATGCTGGCCGCCGAGTTCCTCAGCTCGGACGCGGCCGAGAACCTGTCCGACCCGTCGGCGGCCTCCCGCTGCGCCGACCACATCATCGACTACGGCTGCGACCAGGACTTCGGCCGGCCGCGGCGGGTCAGCCCGACCAAGTGCGAGACGTTCCTGCTCGACTGGCTGCCGCGCAAGGTCATGCTGAGCCCCGCCGAGCAGGACGCGATGCCGCACGTGCTGTCCGCCTGGGTGCGTTTCGCCGGTTACCGCATCGGCCTGTCCGAACACGCGGTACGGGCGACGCTCGACGCGGTCTGGGAGGCCACCGGCCGTTTCACCGAGGCCTACCGCGACCCGACCACCTTCGGGCTGGACCGTTCGCTGGTCGAACGCCTGCTCCCGGACGGCGACCTGTCGGCGCTGGCCCGCCGGGCGTTCGTGTTCCCGATGTTGCAGGGCAAGCACGGCGACATCGACCTGGACGCCCTGAACCCCGCCGACGAGGCCGACCGCCGGATCCTGCTGGAGATCGACCACGCCAGCGAGTTCGACCGGCCGGACTTCGCCGAGCACCTCGCCTGGCACCAGGAGATCGCCGGGCGGCTCTGGAACGGCGACCCGCCGCAGATGTGGGAGGCGGCCCAGCGCCTGATCGACCTCGGCCACGACCGCCACGACGTCCTGCACGTACTCATCGAGATCGCCGAGCGCATCGGCGACCATCCCGACGAGCTCGCCGCCGCCCTGGACGACATCGCGGACATCCCGGACGAGCCTCCGACCTGACGGAACATCACCGTGCCGGGTACAAAGCCTGGGGAGTTCCTGAGGGCGGCGAGCTCCCGCGGCGGGCATGATGTGACGATGATCGATCTCAACGCCGACCTCGGCGAAGGGTTCGGCGTCTGGAAACTCGGCGACGACGCCGCCCTGCTGTCCGTCGTGACCAGCGCGAACGTCGCCTGCGGCTTTCACGCCGGCGATCCGGTCACGATCCGCGCCACGTGCGTGGCCGCGGTGGCCCGGGGGGTCGCCATCGGCGCCCAGGTCTCCTACCGCGACCTGGCCGGGTTCGGCCGGCGCGACATGGACGTGCCGCCGGACGAGTTGCGCGCCGAGATCCTCTATCAGGTGGCCGCCGTCGACGGCATCGCCCGGGCGGTCGGCGGGCGGGTCTCCTACGTCAAGCCCCACGGCGCGCTCTACAACCGCGCCGTGCACGACGAGCGGCAGGCCGAAGCCCTGCTGGCCGCCGTCGCCGAATACCCGGCGCCCGCGCCGCTGCCCGTGCTCACCCTTCCCGGCTCGGTCATCCTCGACATCGCTCCTCGTTACGAGGTCCCGACGGTCACGGAATTCTTCGCCGATCGCACCTACACCCCGTCCGGCACGCTGACCTCCCGGCGCGAGCCCGGCTCGGTCCTGCATGACCCCGCCGAGGTGGCCGCCCGCGCGGTGCGCATGGCCACGGACGGCACGGTCGTGACCGTCGACGGCGGCGAACTCGCCATGCGGGCGCGCTCTATCTGCGTGCACGGCGACACTCCCGGCGCGGTGGCCCTCGCCCAGGGCGTGCGAAGCGCGTTGACCGACGCCGGGATCGAGATCGGGCCCTTCGCATGACCGGCGCGATGCGGCGGGTCGGGGAGGACGCGCTGCTGGTGGAGACGGGTTCGCTGGCGGAGTCGCACCGGCTGGACGCCGTACTGCGAGGCCGGCGGCTCGCGGCGGTGGAGGAGATCGTTCCGGGCCCGGAGAGTGTGCTCGTCGTGGCTTCTGGTGGGAGTTTTGGGGAGATTTGGGAGCAAATTGAAGAGGCGGTCTCGGAGCGGGGCACGCGGGGTCAGGCCGGTGTGCCCGGAGCGGCCGAGGTGGTTGTCGAAGTCGAGTACGACGGGGTGGATTTAGAGGTGGTCGCGGAGTTAACGGGGTTGCGGGTGGATGAGGTGATCGCACGGCACTGCGGGTCGCCGTTCGTGGTGGGGTGGCTGGGGTTCGCGCCGGGGTTCGCCTATCTGGTGGGGCTTGATCCGGCTTTGGAGGTGCCTCGGCTGGAGGTTCCGCGCACATCGGTCCCGGCCGGGTCGGTGGCGATCGCAGGGGGTTATTCGGCGATATATCCGGCGGCATCGCCGGGTGGCTGGCGGCTTCTGGGCCGTACCCGGATGCGGGTCTGGGACGAACACGCCGAGCCACCGTCGTTGTTGCAGCCGGGGACGCGAGTGCGGATGATTCCGGCGTGATCGAAGTCGTGGAGCCGAGGCCCATACGCCACCGTTCAGGATCTAGAACGGCCGGAAACGCGAGTGCGGATGGTTCCGGCGTGATCGAAGTCGTGGAGCCGAGGCCCATACGCCACCGTTCAGGATCAAGAGCGGCCGGAAACGCGGGTATGGACGGTTTCGGCGTGATCGAAGTCGTGGAGCTGGGGCCATACGCGATCGTTCGGGATCTGGGGCGGCCGGGGATGCAGACATGGATGGTTCCGGTGTGATCGAAGTCGTGGAGCCGGGGCCGTACGCCACCGTTCAGGATCTGGGGAGGCCGGGGTATGCGCATCTGGGGGTGCCCCGATCGGGGGCGGCGGATTCGCGTAGTGCGGCGCTGGCGAACCGGCTGGTTGGGAATCCGGAATCCGCCGCCGTGATCGAGCTCACCTTCGGAGGGGCGGTCCTCCGGTTCGCGCGGGGGGTCTGGGTAGCCATCACCGGTGCATTCTGTCCCGTCGAGGTTGACGGGCGGACGGAGGGGATGTCGGGGCCGGTTTGGGTGCCCGCCAATGCTGAGCTCAGGATTGGCATGCCTTCTTGCGGTTTGCGTACCTATGTGGGGGTCAGGGGTGGGATCACCGTGGAACCCGTTCTGGGGAGCCGTTCCACGGATTCGCTTTCGGGGTTGGGGCCCCGGCCACTGCAGCGGGGAACGGTTCTCCCGGTGGGCGAGACCGGCGCGACGTTGTCGGTCGATCTCGCGCCGGTCGCGCCGTTCGCCCGGCAGCCGGTCGTCGGGGTGATCAGAGGGCCGCGGGACGACTGGTTCACGCCGGATGCCCTCCGTGACCTGTGCGCCGAACCCTATGAGGTGACCTCGGAGAGCAACCGGGTCGGGCTTCGCCTGTCCGGTCGCCCCCTGACCCGGAGCCGCCAGGGGGAACTGCCGAGCGAGGGCATGGTGTCGGGCGCGATCCAGGTCCCCCCGAACGGCCAGCCGATCGTCTTCCTGGCCGACCATCCGCCGACGGGCGGCTATCCGGTCATCGGGGTCGTCCGGAGCTCGGACCTGCCGGCCGTCGCCCAGTGCCGCCCCGGGACCCGGATCCGCTTCCGCCTCACCGCGGCTCAGGAATGGCCGCCGACGAAACCGATGTCCGCGTAGTCCAGGTCCCGGAAGCCCCTGGCGCCGACGTTGGCCAGGTTGGCGCGCACGGCCACGTTCTGCGGGCGCTGGTAGAGGGTGAGCACGTTGACCTTCTGCCAGACCAGCAGATCGGCGGCGTTCAGGTGCGCCCTGGCCCGGACGGGATCGAGTTCGGCCGCCGCCTGGCGCAGCGCGGCGTCGATCTCACGACTGCCGCTACGGCCCAGGTTGGCGTTCCACACGATGTCGTCCCCGGGGCCGATGACCCCATTCGCATAGGTCCCATAAGCCGACGAAACAGGAAATGGCGTGCCTACGTATGAGAAGGGCGCGATGTCATAGTTGCCGGGGATGACGTATTTGGTGAAGAAGTCGCCGCTCGGGACTGTTTGCAGGGTGATCCGTACGCCCAGCGGGCGCAGCATCGCCTGAACGAGTTCCCCCTCGGACTTCGCCAGCTGCAGGCCGGACGGGATGACGAACCGGATCGCGAGCTCCCTGCCGTTGCGGGCCCTGGTCGCGCCGGTCATCTTCCAGCCCGCCTCATCGAGCAGCCGGGCCGCCCGCGCCGGATCCTGCTTGCCGAGACTGCCCGCGTTCGCCTGGTACCCCTCCTGGCTGTTCATCAGGAAGTGGTTGTCCAGCAGCGTCGCCGGCCAGTTCAGCCCCTGCAGATCGGACTGCGCGATCACCCTGCGGTCCACACTGAGCGCGATCGCCTGCCGAACCCGCACGTCGGACAGCATCGGGCTTTCCCCATTGAAGGTGAGATGTCGGAAATCGGGCGCGGCCGCTTGGCGTACGACACCGCCCTGGGTGCTCCTGGCGCGCGCGTAGTCAGGCGCCGAGGGCCCGATGTCGAACACGTCGAGTTCCCCGTTGGCGAAGGCCCCGATCCGCGCGTCGGACTCCAGCCCTCTGAAGATGATCTTGTCGAGCTTGGCCCGATCACCCCACCAGGCATTGTCCCTGGCGATCGTGACAGTCTTCGCGGTGTGGTCGAAGGCGGCGAACTTGAACGGGCCGGCCGTCACCGGGATCCTGCTGGTCCAGGCGCTGTTGAACGCCTCCGGCGTGGCATTGGCCGAGGCCGGGTAGAGCGGGGAGAACAGCGACCGCCAGTCCCCGAAGGGCCGCGCGAAGGTCACGATCACCTGGTAGGCGTTCTTGCCTTTCGCGATGCCGGTGATGTCCTGATATCCAGTGACAGTGGCCACCCGATAGGCGGTGTTGACCCCCCGCAGCGCCTGCCACTGCGCGACATAATCGGCATACGTGATCGGCTTCCCGTCCGACCACTTCGCCGCCGGATTCAGCGTGTACGTGACGACCTGCCGCGGCGTGGTGGCCGTGACCTCAGCCGAGATCACATAGTCCCGGTCGACCCGGATATTCGCCCGCTCGTCCGACCGGAACGCATGCGGCAGCAACGCGTCCATCACGGTCTTCACGTCCGCGTGGTTCCCGTCGATATGGTGCTGGTTCCACTGCACCGGATACTCCGTCAGCCCCCACCGCAGCGTCCCGCCGTCACTCACCCGATCCCGCGCGACCGGATTGATGTCGTACGCCTTGACCGCGTCCCCCGCCCGCATCGTCGCGTTCGGCGGACCCCCACAGGCCGTCACCACCAGCAGCAGCCCCGGCAGCAGCCCTGGCAGCACAGCCCCGATCCATCGTGCTTTCAACGTGTTCCTCCAGAAGGGTGGTGGCAGGCGGCCCCATCCGCCCCGCCAAGCTCGGGCTCCTCGCTCACGCACCGGGATCCCAGCGCGCCGGACAGCCCCGCGTACACGGGGCAGCGACTCCGGAACCGGCAGCCGACCGGCCCTCCGACCGGCCCTCTGACCGCCGCCCCGACCGGCCCTCCGGTCGGCCGTCTAACCGGCCCGCTGACCGACCGGAGCGGATCATCTCCGGGCGGATCCCCGCTGAGCGGCACGCGCGACCGGGCTCGCTCCCGCACCGGATCGGGCACCGGCACCGCCGCAAGCAAGGCCCGCGTGTACGGATGCCGAGGCTCCGCGAAAATCCGCTCGACCGGCCCGATCTCCACAATCCGCCCCGAATACATCACCGCGACCCGATCGGCGATCCTCCGCACAACAGCCAGATCATGCGCGACGAACAGGTACGAAATCCCCAGCCGCGCCTTCAACTCCACCAGCAACTCGATGATCTCCGCCCGGATCGACACATCCAGCGCCGACACCGGCTCATCGAGCACCAGCAACCGCGGCGCCAACGCCAACGCCCGGGCGATAGCGATCCGCTGCCGCTGCCCCCCGGAAAAATCATGCGGATAACGCGCGGCATGCCCGGCCTCCAACCCCACCAGCCGTAACAACTCCGCCACCTGCCCAATCGGCAACCCATGCGTGCGCAGCGGCTCGGCGACGATGTCATGCACCGTCATCCGCGGATCCAACGACGCCATCGGATCCTGAAACACCACCTGCACATCCCGCCGAAGCGCCAGCCGCTCCCGCCCCGTCAGCTCCGCCGTATCCCGCCCCAGCACCACGACCCGCCCTCCCTGCGGCGGCCCCAGCGCAAGCAACTCCATCAACAACGTCGTCTTCCCACACCCCGACTCCCCCACCAGCCCCAGCGTCTCCCCGGCCCGCACCTCAAAACTGACCCCATCCACCACCGCCACACCCCGCCTATACCGCTTGACCAGCCCCTCCACCTCCAACACCAGCTCCCCCGACCGCTCAGCCACTCCCGGAGCAAACCCACCCTGCCCGGGCTCGAAAGGCTGAACGGCCTGAACAAGCCGCCCGGCACCACCAGGCTGAACGGCATGCCGCGGCTCGGACCGGCTGAGGCGAGCGGATTGAGCGAGCGGCTGCTGCCGAGCATGCCGTCCGGGGCGCTCGGGATAGTCGGGGCGCTCGGGATAGTCGGGGCGCTCGGGATAGTCGGGGCGCTCGGGATAGTCGGGGCGCTCGGGATGGCCGGGGCGCTCGGGATGGCCGGGGCGCTCGGGATGGCCGGGGCGCTCGGGATGGCCGGGGCGCTCGGGATGGCCGGGATGGGGACGCGTCTGCCGGGCTGGGTCGTCGATTCGGGGTACGGCCGCGAGCAGGGTTCGGGTGTAGGGCGTGCGTGGCCGGTAGAACAGGTCGTCGACAGGTCCGGTTTCCACTACGTGGCCGGAGCGCATCACCAGGACGCGATCGGCGAGTCCGGCCACGATGCCGAGGTCGTGGGTGACGAAGACGATGGCGGCGCCGGTCTCGTGGCGGGCGGTTCTGAGCACGTCGAGGATCTGGGCCTGGACTGTGACGTCGAGGGCGGTGGTCGGCTCGTCGCAGATGATCAGGTCGGGGTGGTTGGCGATGGCCATCGCGATCATCACGCGCTGGCGCATGCCGCCGGAGAACTCGTGCGGGAATGCGCGTGCCCGCCGCCTGGGGTCAGGGATGCCGACCAGGTCGAGCAATTCGACGGCACGCGCTCGGGCGTTCTTCCGGGACACGTCCTGATGCGCCCGGATCGCTTCGGCGACCTGATCCCCGACCCGATACACCGGCGTCAGCCCGGCGAGGGGATCCTGGAAGACCATCGCCATCGCCTTGCCACGCAGCGCGGCGAGCTCTTTCTCCGGCGCGCCTAGCAACTCGCGCCCATGCAACCGGACCGACCCGGTCACCACGGCCCGAGGCGGCAACAGCCCGAGCACGGCCAATGCGCTCACCGATTTCCCGGACCCCGACTCCCCGACGATCCCGAGCACTTCCCCGCGCGCGACATCGAACTCGACGCCCTGGACGGCCAGAACATCCCCGAAGCGAACCGCCAACTCGCGCACTTCCAGCACCGTCACCGCCGCCCCCCGTTCGAGGTGGGGTCGAAGGCGTCCCGCAACGCGTCGCCGATCAGGTTGACCGCGAGGATCATGAGTACGAGCAGCCCGGCAGCGAACCAGAACGTCCAGGGCGCGTAGAGCGCCGTTCTGGCGCCGTCCGCGATCAACCCGCCGAGGGACACGTCCGGCGGCTGCACACCGAACCCGAAATAGGACAGCGATGTCTCGGTCAGGATGGCCGCGCTGACGTTGAGCGTCGCGTCAACGATCAGCAGTGACGCCATGTTCGGAATCACATGCCGGAAGATGATTTTGTAGCCGGGCACGCCCATGAATCGGGCCGCCAGCACGTACTCCCGTTCCTTGATCGAGATGGTCATCCCGCGGACCACCTTCGAGGTGACCATCCACATGAACGCCGCCAGCAACACCACCAGCGCCGGCCACGCCCCCGGCCCCAGCGCCGGTGACAACACCGCCACGATCAGGAATGCCGGCAACACCAGCAACAGGTCCGTGACCCAGCCGAGCACCCGACCGGTCCACCCCAAGTAATAACCAGCAAACGCCCCCACCACGGCCGCCACCGCCGTGGAAACCACCGCGACCAGCAACCCGATCAGCAACGACTTCTGCATCCCCCGCAACGTCAACGCGAAGACATCACCCCCGGTCTGCGTGGTCCCCCACCAATGCGCCCCCGAAGGCCCCTGCAGAAACGCCAGAAAGTCCTTGTCCTTATACGACCAATCCCCAACAACCGGCCCCACAAAGGCCAGCAGAAACAACCCCCCCACCAACAAAACCCCAACCCGCCCACCCCAAGACCCCACAAACCGCCCACAAACAACCCGCCACCGCGAAAGCACAAGGGGACCGGATTCCTCCCGGCACTCGACCTCGCCACCCGCGAAACCGTGAGGGCCACCCTCCGAAGTCACGCGACCATCGCCGCGCGCGTGGGACGCCCGAGTCTCCCCCACAGAGCCCGGGCCAAAAGGCAACGCCCCAGTCTCGGCTCCCCACCTCACGCACCCATCTCCAGACGGATCCGGCACTGTGGACGCGATCCCCGGACCCATCTCAGGCCTCGACCGTCCGTCGCCATGCGGATCCGGCGCAGCGGGCACAGTCCCCGGACCTACTTCCGGCCCCGGCCGCCCATCGCCACCCGAACCCGGCGCTGTAGACGCGGTTCCCGTGACCGCGTCCGACATCATGTCGTCCTCACACGTGGATCAAGCGCCGCCTGCAGGAGGTCGGCGGCAACGGCGGCAACCAGCAGGGCCAGGGCGGCCAGGCAGCTGATCGCGGCGACGGTGTTGACATCGTTCGTGCGGATGGAGGCCACCAGTTGGTGGCCCAGGCCGTACCACCCGAAAATGGTTTCGGTGATGGTGGTTCCGACGAGGAGAGCGCCGAAGGTGAATGCGAAGTAGGTGACCACGGGGATCAGCGCGACGCGCAGGGCGTGGCGGGTGTAGGCGGTGTGGCGGGGGAGGCCTTTGGCGCGGGCGGTGCGGACGAAGTCGGAGCCTAGAACGTCCAGGAGCATGTTGCGCTGGTAGCGGGAGAAGACGGCGGCCATGCCGAGGGCGAGGGTGAGGGTGGGCAGGGCCAGGTGCTGGACGCGGTCGAGGGTCGACTCGACGCCAGGGGTGGCCTCGCCGCTGACCAGGAAGATCTTTACGCCGGCCAGCTCGTTGAACCAGACGGCGCCGATGATCAGCATGTTGGCCAGGACCACGGTAGGCACCGCCAGCACCCCGAAGGACGCGACGGTCGACAGGCGGTCAAACCAGCCGTATTGCCCCACCGCCGCGCACGCGCCCACCGCGACGCCGGCGATCGCCCCGAGCAGCAGACCCGCCACGACCAGGCGCAACGTCACCCCGGCCCGGCGGCCGAGGTCCTCGTTCACGGACGAGCCGTTCCAGGCGCGCCCGAAATCGCCGTGCAGCACTCCCGCGGCCCAGGTGAGGTAGCGGGCGGCCAAAGGTTCTTTGTCGTTGAGGTTGTAGGCGGCGAGCTGCGCGTCGACCGCCGTCTCGGGCGGGCGCGGCATACGCTCGGCGTAGTTGGCGCGCGGGTTCAGCGCGGCGGCGGCCAGCAGGTAGGCCATGCTGGTGGCGACCGCCACCAGCACCACATACCCGATCAGCCGCCGGGCCAGGAACCCCGCCACCGAATCGCCTCCCACCACCGAAAGAAATCAACAGTGCGCAACAGACTAGCGACTCTGAGTGACAGTTTCAGGCCAGCCGGACCCGCGGATCGAGGAACGAGTAGGCGACGTCCACCAGGATGTTGGCGATCACGATGAACGCCGACGCCAGGATCGCCGCCCCGATGATCACCGGCAGGTCCCCGTTCCGGACCGAACGGATCATGAGCTGGCCGAGTCCCTGCAGGCCGAAGACCGACTCGGTGACGACGACGCCGCCGAGCAGGGTGCCGATGTCCACGCCGAACTGCGTGACGACCGGGGTCAGCGCGGCGCGCAGCCCATGCCGGTAGGTGACCCGCCGCTCCGGCGCGCCCTTGGCCCGGGCGGTGCGAATGTAGTCCTCGCCGAGCGTGTCGAGCATGGATCCCCGGGTGAGCCGGACGTAGACGGCGGCCTGCACGACGGCCAGGCAGATCCACGGCATGATCATGACCTGCAGGAACCCGGCGAAATCCCAGAGCGGCGACACGTACGGCCCTGGCTGGAGCCCTGACCACGGGAACACCGACAGGGCCAGATAGATCATCAGCATGCCGAGCACGAACGTCGGCAGCGAGATCCCGGCCAGCACCAGCACGGTCGTGACCCGATCCCGCAGCCCGCGCGGCTTGGTCGCGCTGAGCACTCCCCCAGTGATCCCGGCGGTCATCCACAACACCGCCGCCCCGAAGACCAGCCAGAGCGTGCCGGGCAGGCTCTGCGCGATCAGCGTGGTCACCGGAGTCTGGCTGATGAAGGAGACCCCCAGGTCACCGTGGAGCAGCTTGCCCAGAAAGGACAGGTACTGATCCCACAACGGCCGGTCGAGCCCCAGTGTGTTCCTGATCTGGTCGATCACCTCGATCGGGGCGCGCGGCCCGGCCAGCCGCCGGGCGACGGTGTCGGCGGGCCCGGCGAAGAAGAGCAAGAAGACCGTAGTGGCAACCAGCCAGAGCACGAGCACGCCAAACAACACTCGGCGCAGAAGGAAACGCGACATCAGCGGCCACCTTCCCCACGCGGATCAAGGGCGTCACTACCGAGCAGATTGAAAGCCAGCGTGGTTAGCAGCAAAAGGCGTGACATCAGCGGCTGCCCTCTCCGCGCGGGTCGAGGGCGTCGCGGATCCCGTCGCCCAGCAGGTTGAAGGCCAGCGTGGTCAGCAGCAGCATGACGGCAGGGAAGATCAGCAGTCCCGGCGCGACCCGGTAGTAGTCCACCGAGTCGGACAGGATCGCGCCCCAGCTCGGCGTGCGCGGATCCACCCCCAGTCCCAGGAAGGACAGGGTGGCCTCGAACACGATCGAGGTCGGGATCAGCAGGGTGGCCAGCACGGTGACCGGCGCGATCAGGTTCGGGACCACGTCCACGAACATCGTGCGGGGCTTGCTCGCGCCCATCGATCGGGCGGCCTCGATGAACTCCCGTTCCTTGTAGGTGATGGTCTGCCCCCGTACGACCCGGGCCATCGCCGCGAACGAGAAGAACGCGATCACGAGGATCATCAGCGGCACGCTGGCGCCCAGCACCGCCACCAGCACGATCGCCACCAGCAGGTACGGGAAGCTGAGCACCACATCGAGCACCCGGGCCAGCACCCCGTCCACCCAGCCGCCGTAGAACCCGGCCACGATGCCGACCACCACCCCGAAGAGGGTCGCCAGCAGGGTGGACAGCAGCCCGACCAGCAGCGAGATGCGCGCGCCGTACAGGATCCGGACGAACAGGTCCCGGCCGAGGCTGTCGGCTCCCAGCCAGAACCCGGAGCCGGGCCCGACGGGCAGCCCTTCCGGGGTGAGCCCGGCCGCCGGGAACGCCTCCTGCGGGCCGTGCCCGGTGATGGCGGCGAAGACCGGGGCGAGCAGCGCCAGCAGCACGATCACGGCGATCACCCCCAGCGACACCATGGCCGCGCGGTCCCGGGTCAGCCGTTCCCAGGCCAGCTGCCAGGGCCCTTTGCCGCGGACCGCCTCCGCCTGCTCGGGAATGTGCTCGGCCTCAGCCGACGCCTCGGTCAGGCTCATGCTCCACCCCCTTTCTCCAGATGCGGCTCGGTGGATACCTGCTCGATCTGGGCCTTCTCCGAGCCGAGACGCTCGCCCGGTTCCACCGGAAAATGACAAGCGGCGAAATGCCCGCCTTCGGGACGCCCTTGCGCGAGCAGCCGCGGATCATCGGTCACGCACTTCGGCATCGCTTTCGGGCAGCGCGGATGGAACCGGCAGCCCGATGGGGGCGCGATCGGGGACGGCACATCCCCGGTCAGGACGATCCGCTCGCGCCGGGCCGACAGGTCGGGGTCCGCCACGGACGCGGCCGACAGCAGGGCGTTCGTGTACGGATGCCGCGGCAGCTTGTACAGATCCTCCCCCGCCGCCGTCTCCACGATCCGCCCGAGATACATCACCGCCACCTGATCGCTCACATACCGCACGACCGACAGATCATGAGCGATGAACACGTAGGTCAGCCCCAGCTCCGCCTGCAGGTCCTTCAGCAGGTTGATGACCTGGGCCTGGATCGACACGTCCAGCGCGGACACCGGCTCGTCGCAGACCACCAGCCGGGGCCGCAGCGCGAGCGCCCGCGCGATCCCGATCCGCTGCCGCTGCCCCCCGGAGAACTCGGCGGGGAACCGGTTGAAATGCTCGGGATTGAGCCCCACCAGCTCCATCAGCTCCTGAACCCGCCGGCGTCGTTCCGCCTTGGTCCCCACGCGATGGATGACCAGCGGATCCGCGATGATCGACCCGATCCGCCGCCGCGGATTCAACGACCCGTACGGATCCTGAAAAATCATCTGAACCTCGCGGCGCGGATCCCCATCGAACTCGATGGACCCCGACGTCACCGGATACAACCCGGTGATGCACCTGGCCAGCGTGGACTTGCCGCACCCGGACTCGCCCACGATGCCGAGTGTCTCCCCCGCGCGCACCTCCAGGCTCACCCCGTCCACGGCGTGAACCCGCCCGACCTCCTTCTTGACGAACAGCCCCTCCCGGATCGGGAAATACTTCCGCACATCGGTAACCCGCAGCAGCGGCCTCATGAGGACTCCTCCTCCCGCCGCCGCGCGGCCTCGGGACCGAGCCCGACCACGTCCAGGGGCAGCCAGCAGGCCGACTGATGACCGGGTTCTCCCATCAAGGGCGGTTCCTCCCGCCGGCACCGGCTCATCACGTACGGACAGCGCGGATGGAAAGTGCAGCCGCTCGGCGGCCGGAGCAGGCTCGGCGGCTGGCCGGGCACCGGCTTGAGCCGCTCCTTGGCGCCGGTGGTGCTGGGCACCGACTCCAGCAGCCCCACCGTGTAGGGGTGGTGCGGCCGGTAGTAGAGATCCCGCCGCCCGGCCCGCTCGACCGGCTTGCCCGCGTACATGACGAGCACCTCGTCGGCGATGTCGGCGATCACCCCCAGATCGTGGGTGATCATGATGAGCGCGGTGTCGAACTCCTTCTGCAGCCGCATCATCAGATCCAGGATCTGCGCCTGCACGGTCGCGTCGAGCGCCGTCGTGGGCTCGTCGGCGATGATCAGCTTCGGGTTGAGCGCCAGCGCCATCGCGATCATCGCCCGCTGCCGCATACCGCCGGAGAACTGGTGCGGATAGTCGTCCACCCGCCGCTCCGGCTGCGGAATCCCGACCAGCCCCAGCAGCTCGGCCGCCCGCTTGCGCGCCTGCGCTTTCCCCACGAAGGGCTCGTGAATCCGGATCAGCTCCACGATCTGCCACCCCACCGTGTAGAGCGGATGCAGGCTCGACAGCGGATCCTGGAAGATCATCGAGATCTCGGCCCCGCGCAGCCGCCGCAGCTCCTCCTCCGGCATGCCGATCAGCTGGCGCCCTTCGAACAGCGCCGATCCGGCGACCTCGGCCCCCCGGATCAGGCCCATCAGCGCCTGCGTGCTGACGCTCTTGCCCGACCCGGATTCGCCGACGATCCCCAGCGTGCGCCCCCGCTCGACGTCGAAGCTCAGTCCGCGTACGGCCTGCACCGCGCCGTCCGGGGTCGGGAACGACACGGTGAGCCGGGACACCTCCAGGAGCGCCATCAGCCCAGCCACAGCTGCGTGTAGTCGAACTGCTGCGATATCGGCGAGTAGAGCGCGTTCTGCACCCGGCTGGAGTGGAAGGTCGGCACGTTCTGGGAGATCAGCGGCACGATCGGGGCGTCGGCCATGATCATGGCGTTGGCCTGTTTCCAGGACGTCTCCGCCGCGCTCGCCGACGCGGCCGTCAGGGCTTTCGCGATGGTCGCGTTGACCGCGGGGTTGTTGTAGGCGCCGTAGTTGGTGGAGCCCTCCGCGTAGTTGGCCCCGTAGAACAGCGGCACGACGATCGACCTGCCGTTGTTGCCGTACCAGTCGGGCAGCCACGAAGGCCCGCCGATATCCCATTTGCCCTCGCGGCTCTTGGCCACGCTGGACAGGTACCGCCCGTAGAAGTCGTCCGGCGAGGTGGCGATCAGCGTGGTCGCGATCCCGCACTTGGTGAGATCGGCCGCGATCGCCTGCGCCACCTTCGGGTGGTTGCCGGTGGTCCGGTAGGGAAACTGGAACGTCAGGCCCGACGCTCCGGCCTCGGCCAGCATCGCCCGGCACCTGGCGGGATCGCCGACGTGCCCGGGCGTCGTATACGGCTTGACGTCGACGTCGAAGCCGATGCTGCCCGGCGGGATGGCGCCGTCCAGCACCGTGTTCAGCCTGGGCCCGCCGTAGATCTGCGCGATCGCCACCTTGTTGATCGCGAAGTTGATCGCCTGCCGCACCTTCGCGTTGGCGAGCGCCCGGTTGTTGTTCGGGCTCTGCAGGTTGAACACCAGGAAGGGATTGAGCGAGGAGCCCTCGAACACGTGGAACTCCGGGTCGCCGTTCATCCGCTGGATCGCCGACGTCGGCACCGGCTGGTCCCAGGACAGGTCCGCGGTCCCCGCCTCCAGCTGCTGCTGCACGACATCGGCGCTCTCCTGCCCGAGCATGATCTGGATACGCTCGACGTGCTGGCGCCGGACCGGGTCGGCCTCCTGCTTCCAGGCGGGGCTGCGGTTCAGCAGGATCGCCCGCCCGGCCTGATAGGTGGTGATCTGGTACGGCCCCAGCGAGATCGTGTTCTGCCGGAAGTCCGGCCCGTCGGGCACGTACTTCTCGTACTCCACCGGAGCGGGTGACGCGAACGGCAGCGCCAGGATGTTCAGGAAGTCGCTCGCCTTCGTGGTGAGCCTGATCTCCAGGGTCTCCGGGTCGACCGCGCGCACGCCCTTGATCTGGTTGCGCGCCATGAACTGCGCGATGCCGGCCGCGGTCTTGGGCGCCTTCTGGAACGCGGTGAAGAACTCCTGCATCCCCTCGATCGTCCCGGTGTAGTACGAGATCCCGCCGGACGGCTGCACCGGGTTGGCCAGCCGCTTGAGCCCGCGTACGAAGTCGGCCGCGGTCACCTGCCGGGCCGGCGTGGTGTTCCAGCGCACCCCGTCGCGGATCTTGAACGTGTACGTGCGACCGTCCGCGCTGATCTCCGGCAGCGCCTCGGCCACATCCGGCACGATCGTGGTGGCCTTGTTGAATTCATTGCTCGCCGGATACGTCACCAGCTGCCGGGTCCAGGTCCGGTTCAGGGTGTAGGCCACGGTCGTATACGAGGAGGCCGGGTCGAGATGGTCCACATCCCCCGACCCGATGACCTTGAGCGTGCCGCCCCGCACCGGGACCGAGCCGTCGCCGGGAGCGACGCCGGGGCCGCAGGCCGTCCCCACGAATATCAGGACCGTCGCGAGCGCCATGCCGTCGCGGATCTTCACCGAGCCCACCCCCCGGGATCAATAGTGTGATCCGGTGTGGAGCGGTAATGCCATGAACAGGCAAAACTCTGTTCAGGACAGCTCGTCGACCGCCGAGCGAACGTCCTGGCTGGTGATGGTGACGAGCTCCGCCGCGCTGGCGCTGCTCTGCTCGGCCAGCCGCACGTCGCGCCGCAACGCGGCCCGCTCGTAGAGCGAGCGGGCGAACCGCCCGTTCCCGAGCCCGTCGATCAGCCGCTCCTGGCAGACCCACGCGAACACGTCGGCCAGGTCCCGGGTGGCCGCCAGGTCGAACCGGTCCCCCGCCGTCGCGGCGGTCATCGCCGCGATCTCGGCCAGCTCGTCCGGCGAGTACGAAGGGAACGCCACCCGCTGGTTGAACCGGCTGGCCAGCCCGGGATTGGTGGCCAGGAAGCCGTCCATCTCCCGCTCGTAACCCGCCAAAATGATCACCAGCCGGTCCCGGTCGTCCTCGGCCCGCTTCAGCAGCGTCTGTACGGCCTCCTGGCCGAACGCGTCACCACCCGAGTATCCGGTGTTGGCCAGGCTGTAGGCCTCGTCCACGAACAGCACCCCGCCGATGGCCCGATCCACCAGCTCGTTGGTCTTGATCGCGGTCGCCCCCAGGTGCTGCCCGACCAGGTCGGCCCGGGACGCCTCGACCACGTCGGACTTGGCCAGCAGCCCGAGCGCCGAGAAGATCCGCCCCAGGATGCGGGCCACCGTCGTCTTCCCGGTGCCCGGCGGCCCGGCGAAGATGAAGTGCCGCATCTGCGACTGCACCGGCAGCCCCTGCTCCTCCCGCATCCGGGCCACCCGCAGCTGCGCGGTGATGGCGTGCACCTGCCGCTTGACCGGTTCGAGCCCGGCCATCCGGTCCAGGTCGCGCAGCGCGTCCTCCAGCGTCGGCGTGGCCTGGTAGCCGCGGAAGCGCGCGGTGATCTCGTGGAACGCCTTGGTCACGTCGGCCGCCGTGGTGGTGACCAGGTCCTCGCCCCGGGGCGCGCCCCCGGCGCTGACCACCCGGACGTCCCTGGCCTGCGAGGCCGCCTCGGCGACGCTGCGGGCGAACCGCGCGTTGCCCAGCTCGTCGACCAGGCCGCGCCGGTGCACATCCTCGAACAGGCCGCGCAGCACCGGCCGCGCCTCGGGGGCGAGCCGGTCGCCGCGCCCGGCCTGGAGCGACTCGGTGATCGCCAGCAGCTCGTCGGCGTCGTAGCTGGGGAACCTCACCCGGCTGGAGAAGCGGCTGGACAGCCCCGGGTTGGAGCCCAGGAACGTGGCCATCTCCTTCTCGTATCCCGCCAGGATGATGATGAGCCGGTCCCGGTCGTCCTCGGCCCGTTTCAGCAGCGTCTGCACGGCCTCCTGGCCGAACCGGTCCGGCTGCCCGTCCCCGGAGTTGATCAGCCCGTACGCCTCGTCGATGAACAGCACGCCGCCCAGGGCGCGGTCGATCAGCTCGTTGGTCTTGATGGCGGTGGCCCCGAGATACTCGCCCACCAGGTCCGCGCGCTGCGCCTCGACCACGAACGGCGTCTCCAGCAGCCCGAACGAGTAGAAGATCTTGGCGAGGCTGCGGGCCACGCTGGTCTTGCCGGTGCCGGGCGGGCCGACGAAGACGAAATGGCCCATTGGCGGTTCGGTGTTGTAGCCCGCCTCCTTGCGCAGGCGGGACGCTTCGATGGAGGCCGCGATCGAGCGCACCTGCTCCTTGACCGGGGTCAGGCCGATCATGCCTTCCAGCTCGCCGAGCGCCTGCTCGACGGTGATGGGCGGCGGCGCCTTCGGCCCCCGGTCGCGGGGAGCGGGTTGGAATCCGCCCGCCCGGCCGCGCTGCTGGACCGGCTGCTCCTCCGCCGGCAGTTCCGCCTTCACGCGCCGGGCTTGGACGAACCTGAACACCAGGGCGACCGCCGAGATGCCGTACGCACCCCAGATGGCGGCGGCGAAGGAGATCGAGGAGATCGCGAAGCACACGACGGCGGCGGGTGCCAGCGCGGCGAGCGCGGTCAGCCAGGGCGGCACCCAGCGGATCAGATGCGCCGCCGCCGCCACGAGGATGCCCAGCAGGAGGAGCATGAACAGCACGTAGGGGGTCGCGCCCTGGCCGCTGAGCGCGTGCAGCGCCAGGGGGGACACGGCGGTCCACCCGGCCACCACCAGCGTGGTCGCGGCGGCGCGCGGGAAGCGCAGCGCCAGCGCGAGGAAGGCCAGCAGGATGACGGTGACGAAAAACGTGCTCCACAGCGACCACCCGAAGGCGACCGCCAGAGCGAGCGCGCCGATCAGCCCGCCGATGAAGACCGCCCGTCTGGCGAACGGCGGGAGGTGGAAATAGCGAAGTCGCACCTGTTCGAACAGGTCCCGTGCTGCCGCGCGTCCCGTGGGACGGGCCCGGCCATCCTCCCGCATGACGCCTCCCCGGTCCGCCCCCGGTTATATCGCACCGAAGCGCCGAATGGACGCCCCAGCGAGTTTCGGCGCGTCTTCTCCGCTGCCCCGAATCCGTCAGTCCAGCACGTCGGCCCGGAGTTGCGGAAATACCTTGGCGACCTTGGACAGAAGGTAATCGCCATATGTGCCGGTGAAAGCCCTGAGATCCTGTCCGTCCCAGCGGGCCCTGCCCCCGTCCAGCCGGGGGCGGGACGGCAGGGGTGGCACTTCGCTGTCCCAGCCGGGATCAAAAAAGAACGGGAAGGACAGCCGCTCCCGGCCGCTGGCGTTGCGCACCCGGTGCGGGGTGGAGCGGTAGTGGCCGCCGGTGAGCTTGTCGAGCATGTCGCCGATGTTGCAGACGAAGGTGCCGGGGATCGGCGGCGCGTCGATCCAGCCGCGCGCGCTGTGCACCTGGAGTCCCGCGTTGTCGTCCTGGAGGAGCAGGGTGAGCAGCCCGTAGTCGGTGTGCTCGCCGACGCCCCACCCGTCGTCCGCCGAAGCGGGCGGATAGTGAAATATCCGGAACAGGATGGTCGGGTCGGCCGTGTAGCCCGTCGCGAAGTAGTCCTCGTCCAGCCCCAGGCTCAGCGCGACTCCCCGCATGACCGCCTGGGCCACCTCAGTCATCACGTCCAGGTAGCGCAGCACCGACGCACCCAACTCGGGCACCTCGTCAGGGAAGAGATTCCGGCCACTCAGCGGACGCCCGTCAGGCTCCCGCTCCGCTCCGAAATAGATACCTTCCTTGAGATCGGGCCGCCCCGAGGTGAGCTCCCCGCCCACCGGGAAGAACCCCCGCCAGGCCCGCCCTCCATGCGCCATCGAGATCTTCATCTTGGCGTCCAGCGGCAACTCGAAGAACCGCCGGGCACTCGCGTCCATCCGGGCGATCAGATCGGCCGGCACCCCATGGCCGCTGATGTAAAAGAAGCCACTATCCACGCAAGCCGCCTCAATCTGCCGAGCGACAGTCGCGGCAGACTCCCCTGCAAGCAGCGGCGAAACATCAATAACCGGCAGTTCGCTACCCATCACGCCATTCTCTCCGCTTCGACCACCAGCTGCCGCCTTCCGTGGCCGCCTAGAACGCCCAATGCCGGTGCCGCCTCGGCGTCTCCACCACGACCCCCAGGTCCCTGACCAAGCCGCTTGGAACGCCTGATGCTGGTGCCGCTCTTGGCGCCGGTGCGGTGCGAGCCATCACCCGCCTGCACGGCGCCGGATAACGGCGAGCAAGCCGACGACCTGCCATCCTGTTGGACGCATAGCCGTGATGTGAGCGCGCTGACAACCATCGCCGCCTTGCGGAAAGAGCAGCCCTAATCCGCCTTTCCGGTGCGGCGGCCGGCCACCAGCGTGTCGCCCGATTCGCCGCCGGTCGGGCGGGAGACCTCCACCGGAGCCTCGGTCTTGCTCTCCGTGGTCTCCTCGGCCCGCTTGGACCGCCGGGCCGTTCTCGGCTTCGGCAGCGCCTCGGTGACCTCCTCGGAGGTGCTCGCGGACGCGGGGAACGTGACCGGGCCCTTCGGGTCGGGGTCGGTCTTGGCGCGTGGCTCGCGCAGGGCGTTGATCACCGCGTCAGCCTCGGCCTCGGCCGCGAGGTCGTCCGCCTCCTCGGCGTCGCGCCGCTTGATGACCACCATGTGGTCCACCGAGAGCCGCCCGCCGCCGTTCACCGACAGCAGCACGGAGGCCGCGCCGAGGCCGACGATGAGGTTGATGTCGCCGCCGGTGAGCGGCAGCCCGGCGTCGCCGGCGGTCAGGATGAACACCGCGAGCGCCTCGGCGAACAGCAGCATGCCGACGAAGGAGACGGCGAGGCCGGCGATGAGCAGGGTGCCGCCGACCAGCTCGATGAGCATCGTGGCGCCCGCCCATAACCGGGGGGCGGGCGCGCCCAGCTGGGCGAACTGGCCGCCGGTCTCGATCAGGCCGGCCTCCAGCTTCTGCCAGCCCTGGGCGAAGAAGATCCCGCCGACGCCCATCCGGGCCGCCAGCGAGGCGAGGTCGTGGAGTGTTCTGTTCACGGGGACCATTCTGGAGCTCCTCGGGGACGCTTCCTATGCATTTCTCCCCATAACCGGCACGGTCATGTCAGGCGGCGACGCGTTCACGCTCCCGCGCCGCGGCTCGCGCGGCCTGCCGCCGGGGCAGCAGCACCGCCACCGAGACGGCCGTGACCAGCAGGAACAGCACGCTCACGAGCACGGCCGCGTGCAGCCCGGAGACGAAGGCCAGCCGCGCCTCGGCCAGCAGCGACGCCCCGGCCGGGCCGCCGAGCTCGGTCGCCACGTGGGCGGCGGCGGCCAGCGACTCGCGCGCCAGCACGGCCAGATCGGGCGGCAGCTCGGCCGGAACCAGCAGCGCGGGCGCGTAGACGATCGTGGTGATGGTGCCGAGCACGGCGATGCCCAGGCCCGCGCCGAGCTCGTAGGCGGTCTCCTCGATCGCCGCCGCGCCGCCCGCCCGGGACTCCGGGACCGAGGCCATGATCGTGTCGGAGGCGGCCAGCAGGGCCACCTCGACGCCGAAGCCGATCCCGACGAAGCACAGCGCGAGCGTCACCGGGTGGTCCTCGACTCCCCAGTTCAGCACCGGCATCAGGGCCAGCGCGGTGAGCGCCAGGCCGCCGCTCATGGTGGCGCGCAGGCCGATCCGGTCCAGCAGCCGGGCCGCGGTCAGGCCGCCCACGATGGCCGCGACCATGAGCGGCACCATCCGCAGGGCCGCGCCCAGCGGCGACAGGCCGAGCACCAGCTGCAGGTACTGGGCGAGCATCAGTTCCAGGCCCACCATCGCGAAGATGGCCAGCAGCACGCAGGCCACGCCGGTGGCGAAGCCGCGCTGGGTGAACAGGCCGATGTCCAGCAGCGGCGCGGCCAGGCGGCGCTGCCGCCTGGTGAACCACACCAGCAGGGCGACGCCGAGCGCGAAGACCAGCAGGGCGGGGCCGCGCCCGATCGTGTGGCCGTACCCGGCCTCCTTGAGGCCGAAGGCGAGGGCGAGCAGCCCGGCCACCGAGAGAGCGGCGCTGAGGGCGTCCCACGGGTGGGCGCGCCTCGTGGTCGGGGGCAGCAGGCGGATCGCCAGCGGGAGGGCGACCAGCAGCAGCGGCACGTTGATGAGGAAGACCGCGCCCCACCAGAAGTGCTCGACCAGCACGCCGCCGAGCATCGGGCCGACCGCCGCGCCGCCGGCCGCGACCGCGCCCCACACGCCCAGGGCGATCGCGCGTTCCCTGCGGTCGGTGAAGACCTGCCGGATGATGGACAGGGTGGCGGGCATGATCATCGCGCCGCCGACGCCGAGGCAGGCCCGGGCCAGGATCAGGGCGATCGGGGTGGCGGCGAACGCGGCGGCCAGCGAGGCCACGCCGAACACGACGTAGCCGCCGAGGACGAAGGCGCGCCTGCCGTACCGGTCGCCGAGGGTGCCGAAAGTGACCAGGAGGGGGGCCACGACCAGGGAGTAGATGTCGATGATCCACAGCAGCTGGACCGCGGAGGGCTCCAGCGCGGCGGTCAGCGCGGGCACCGCGATGTGCAGCACGGTGGCGTCTACGGCGACGAGCAGGAGGCTGAAGCAGAGCAGCGCCAGGACCGACCACCGGTTCGCGCGCCGCCCGGCCCCGCCGATTTCGCGCCCAAAAATAATCATAGGTCGCTCAGGGGGTCATAGCCCGGGTGGACATGCGTGGCAGCTTAGGTGATAGCCGAAGGATCCTCAGGCGTTCCGGCAAACAGTCAAGTCACACATTTATGGACGAGATTGGCCACATATCGTGAGGCCATGATGCCTTGGAGTCCTGAAATGTCCGGACGCGTGGAGAAGGTCACGATCGTCAGCGAGCAGCTGCGCGGCAACGCCCTCGGCGATCCGTACGAACGGCCGCTCTGGATCTACCTGCCCCCAGGCTACGACGACACCGACGCCCGCTACCCGTCGATCTACGTGCTCCAGGGCTACTCGGGGCAGGTGACGATGTGGGGCAACCGGTCGGCGTGGCGGCGCAACTACCCGGAACTCCTGGACGAGCTGTTCGCCTCGGGCGAGACGCCGCCCGCGATCGTCGTCTTTGTCGACGCCTGGACCCGGCTCGGCGGCAGCCAGTACGTCGACTCCCCCGGCCACGGCCGCTACCACTCCTACCTGTGCGAGGAGATCGTCCCGTACGTGGACGCCCGCTACCGCACTCTCCCCGGCAAACAACACCGCGCGATCACCGGCAAGTCCAGCGGCGGCTACGGCGCGATGATCACCCCCATGCTCCGCCCCGGCCTGTTCGGCGCGCTCGCCACCCACGCGGGAGACGCCCTCTTCGACGTCCTCTACCTGCGCGACTTCCCCAAAGCCGCCCGCACCCTCCGGGACGAGTACGACGGCTCCTGGACGAACTTCCTGGACCGTTTCTTCGCCACCGGCGGCCGCTGCCCGGGCCACGACATGATCCTCCTGTACGGCAACGCCGCCTCCTACTCCTCCAACCCCGACGGCACGGTTGACATCCCGTTCGACGACCTCGGCCACCTGCTTCCCGAGGTCTGGGACAGATGGCGGGAATATGATCCCGTGACCATGGCGACGGTGCGCCCCGAGGCGCTGCGCGGCCTGCACTCGATCTGGATCGACGCGGGCAAGAGCGACGAATACTTCCTCGACCTGGGCGCGACGGCCTTCCACCGCGCCGTCCAGGCCGCCGGCGTGCCCGCCGAGGACGTCGTGTTCGAACTCTTCGACGGCACGCACAGCAACCTTGAACATCGGTACGTCCTGGCCGTCAAGTGGCTCGCTCCCCGCTTGACACCTGAGAACCTCTCTAGAGAGATATAGGTATATGTCCGACACCTAGGCAATCAGGGACAGGCGGCGGATCATGCGTTGGGTGGGGAACGATGCCGAGGAGTCATCCGCGCGTGCCCGGCGCGAAACCGGTTCCGAGGACTCGGCCCCGAAAGACAGTGCCGACCCTCGGTCCTGGTGCGCGGTTGCGGCTACCAGGCTCGGCCGCGACCAACCAGAGGCGGCGCTGGAGGCCGCTCGTCAGGCGGTGGATCGTGAACCGCACGGCGAGTGGGGGCACCGCCTGGCGAGCCTCGCCCTGGAGCGCCTGGGCCGCGCGCGGGAGGCAGTCGACTCGGCCCAGGAGGCGGTGCGGCTGGCGCCGGGCTCCTGGGCCGCGCGGCTGCGCCTCGCCGGCGCGCTGCGGCACCTTCCGGGCCGCTGGCGCGAGGCGTGGGCGGAGGCCCAGAAGGCCGTCAGGTACGCCCCTGAGGAACCCGGCCCGCATTCCCTCTCCGGGGATCTCGCACTGGCGCGAGGCGACCACAGGCGGGCGGCCGCCGCGTATCGGGCGGTACTGCGCCGCGATCACGACCATGTCGGGGCCCGGGTGAACCTGGGCCTCACCTTTCTCGGCTGGGAAGCCCCGGACGTCCACCACGACCCGGCCTGGGAGGTCGACCCGGCCGAGACCGGCCAGGCGAGAAGGGCGTTGCAGGTCTGGTCCTGGCAGGTCAGGGGGCTGTTGGCGATCGCCATGACGGCCGTCGCCGTGGCCGCGCTGGGCTTCGACCTGCACCTGCAAGCGCAGATCGGCGGCGCTGTCGTGCTGGGCGGCGTCCTCGCGGTGACGCTCCGGCAGGCCGGAAAAATCCGGATCTGGTCGCACGTCCCCGCCATGCTCGGCCGGGATCTGTGGCTGAGCGTCGCGCTTTCCGTGGCGTTCTTCGTGATCGCCGCGTACGTGGTCGGCCTGGCCACCCTCCCCGAACCGGACACGGTCAGCTGGGCGTGGTCCGGGGCGCTCGGGCTGGTCCTGTTCAACCCCGTGGCCGTGGGGCTGCTCTGGCTGCTCGTGGAGGCGTGGCGGGGACGGCCGGTGCAGGCGCTGACCGAGTTCGCCCTGGCCTCCAGCTCGCGGGTGGCCCGGCGGAACATGGACGTGGCGTTGTGGATCATCGCGGGGCGGGCCTGGTGGGGGCTGCTGGTCTTGTCGGTGCTGCCGGTCCCCTGGATCGCGCTGGCCGCGCTGGCGGTGCCGGTGGCGATGGTGCTGGTCGGGCGCAAGGCCAACCTGCGCGGGGTGGTCCGGCGAGACCGCTGGCTGGTGGGGGCGCTGGGCTTCCTGGTGGCGTCGGCGATCTGCCTGGCGGTGGCGGGCGTCGTCCCGGCGATGGCCAGGGCCTGGCAGGGGGCCTGGCTGGCGCTGCTGGCCGTGGCGGTGGCGTTCTGCGCGCGGGCGGTCCGGGCCAGGTGGCGGGGCACGCCCGGGCCGTGGCGGGTCGCGCTGACCCGGGTCGAGCTGCCGACGGGGGACATCAGCCCGTCCTCGGACCTGACCGACGAGGTCAGGCACGCGGTCACCTTCTCGCGCAGCGTGGTGCTCTCCTACACCGGCCCGGACGGCCCCCGGTCGATCGCGGTGAGCGCGGTGACGTCGGTGAGCCGGTCGGGCGAGCTGCGGGTGATCGCGGGCGAGGAGGCGTGGGAGGCGGTGGAGCGCGACCCCCGGGTGGCCATCTTCGTCGGCGATCCGCGGTTCTGGGCGGAGGTGACCGGGGTGGCGATCGCCGACAACGAGGTGCTGCGGATCACGCCCAGGGACGTGGTGGTGCGCGAGTACCCGGGCCGGCAGGCCCGGGTCCGTACCTAGTCCAGGCCGTTTCTGGCGATGACCTCGCGGTACCAGTGGGCACTGTCCTTGGGGAGTCGTTCCAGGGACTCGTAGTCGACGCGTACCAGACCGAAACGCTTGTGGTAGCCGCGGGCCCACTCGAAGTTGTCCAGCAGCGACCAGACCAGGTAGCCGCGCAGGTCGGCACCCCGCTGGATCGCGTTGTGGGCGGCCCGGAAATGGCCGTCGAGGAAGGCGATGCGGTCGGTGTCGGGCACCCGGCCGTCCTTGACCACGTCGGCGTAGGCCGCGCCGTTCTCGGTGATCATCAGCGGGGTGCCGGGGTAGTCGCGGGTGATCCGCAGCAGCAGCTCCTCCAGGCCGGAGGGGATGACCTCCCAGCCCATCTCGGTGGGCACGCCGTGCGGGGGCAGCCAGGCGATGCCCTCGCTGCCGGGATACTCCTCGTGCCCGGGCGAGGCGGGGTCGGCGGCCAGCCGGGCGATCGTGTAGTAGTTCACGCCGAGCACGTCGATCGGCTCGAACGGCAGATCGTCCAAATCCAGATCAGTAAATTTCGCGATATGGGCGCGGATGTCGTCGGGGTAGGTGCCGCGCAGGACCGGGTCCAGGAAGAGGCGGTTGGCCAGGCCGTCGATGAGCGTGGTCACCTCGGGGTCGCCGACCGTCGGCGTGAGGTTGAGCGTCACGCTGACCTCGCCCGCGCCGCCCGCGCGCAGGACCTGCGCCCCCAGCGCGTGCGCGCGCAGCAGGTGGTGCGCGGCCGTGAACGCGGCGGCCGGATCGGTCACCCCGGGGGCATGGCGGCCGGAGCCGTACCCGACGAAGGCCGAGACCCATGGTTCGTTGAGGGTGGTCCAGGTGGCGACCCGGTCCCCCAGGCGGTGGTGGACGATCTCCGTGTAGTCGGCGAACTTCGCCGCTGTGTCCGGGTTCCGCCAGTCGAGTTCGGCGGGGAGGTCCCAGTGGTAGAGGGTGGCGATGGGCGAGATGCGGCGCGCCAGCAACTCGTCCACAAGCCGGTCGTAGAAGTCCAGGCCGGCGGCGTTGAATGTGCCGCCGGGCAGCACGCGCGGCCAGGACACCGAGAACCGGTAGGCGTGCAGCCCCAGGTCTTCCATGATCGCGACGTCCTCGCGATACCGGTGGTAGTGGTCGCAGGCGACGTCCCCGGTGTGCCCGTCGGCCACCTTCCCCGGTGTGTGGCTGAACACGTCCCAGATGGATGGTCCCCGGCCGTCCTCACGCACCGCTCCTTCGATCTGGTACGACGCGGTGGCCGCACCCCATACGAATCCTTGGGGGAAGGTCGCGATCCCAGAAGTCGGCATGGGATTGCTGGACACAGCGATCCCAGAAGTCGGCATGGGATTGCCGGAAGCAACGGTCAACGTGTGCTCTCCCTGATCGTGAGTCGTGGTTCCAGCAGCATCGAATCCGCAGGAAGGCCGTCGAGCTTGGCCATCAGCAGCCTAACCGCCTGATGCCCGACATCCTCGGCCGGAATGAGCACGGAGGTGAGCGCGGGACTCGCCCGTTCCGCGACGTCATCCGGGCAGATCGCCACCACCGACACGTCCTCCGGGACCGATCGGCCGAGCTCGCGCAACGCGGCCAGGACGTGCCCGACCGCCGCCTCGTTGTGCACCACCAGACCGGTCAATCCGGGATGCTGGTCGAAGAGGATCTTCACGGTCTCGGCGACCTCGTCGTAGGTCTCCTCGCACGGCACCGCGACCGATTTCAGGTCCTTCGCCGCGGCCGTGAACCCGGCCAGCGTGCGCTCGGCGAAACCCGTGCCCCGCTCGTAGACCACGCGCGGCGCGCCCAGCAGCGCGATCTCGCGATGCCCGCCCGCCGCCAGATGTTCGGCGCACAGCGCCCCCGCCCGCGCGAAGTCCAGGTCCACGCAGGTCAGCCCCTCCGCGTCGGCCGGGAACCCGATCAGCACGCTCGGCTCGCCCAGCTCGCGCAGCAGCGGCACGCGCGGATCGCGGACCTCCACGTCCATCAGCAGCAGCCCGTCCACCAGGGCGCTCGCCGCCACCCGCTGCAGACCTTCCGGGCCCTCGTCGGCGGTCATCAGCAGCACGTCGTGGTCGAACTGCCGGGCGGTGGCCACCACCGAGGTGGCGAACTGCATCAGCACCGGCAGGTTCATGCCCGCCCGCAGCGGCAGCACCAGCGCGATCACGTTCGCCCGCTTGCTGGCCAGCGCCCGCGCCCCGGCGTTGGGGTGGTATCCCAGCGCGCGCACGCTCTCCAGCACGCGCTGCCGGGTGGTCGCGGATATCGCCCGTTTGCCGCTCAACACGTACGACACGGTGCTGACCGCGACTCCCGCGTGCCTGGCGACGTCGGCGATGGTCACCGTACGCACCTTCCTCACCGGCCGAACCCGAGCGTGCGCACCGTGACTCCCTCGTTCTCGAACACCACATAAAGATCGCGCACGCCGGTCGCGGGCGAAAGAGCCGTGGCCGCCTCGACGAAGTCGTGACCGCCCGCCGTCGGCCTGACCGTGACCGTGCCGAGGACCTCGCCGTGCAGGGGATCGTCCAGGCGCAGGGTGAGCACGCCGCCCTCGGTGCTGGCGGCGCTCAGCACGGCCTGCTCCGGCTTGCCGTCCAGGTCGGCGTCGCGGAACACGATCCAGGCGCCTGGCCCGGCCGAGCGCACGGCGTCTCCCCGCTCCCTGGCGGCGTCACACAGCACTATTCCGTCGTACTCGTCATGGTCGGCCGCGTCCAGTGCGCGCAGGTCCCGGGGCGGCACGCGTTCGCCCTTCACGGTGAAGGGCGCGCACAGCCGGATGTCCCGGCTGGAGGAGCCGACGTGCACCTTGTGGGAGGCGTCCTCGATCGCGAAGCGCCCCCGGGTGACGTCCCAGAACGCCAGGTCCTCGATCGGGACACCGATCTCGACGGTACGGCTCTCGCCCGGTGCGAGCCGTACCTTCCGGAAGCCGCGCAAGGCGCGGACCGGCTGCTTGACGCGGGAGCGCTGCTGGTGGGTGTAGACCTGCACGACCTCCTCACCCGCGCGCCAGCCGGAGTTCGTCACCGTGACCTGGACGGTCAGAGTGTCGTCGGGGGCCAGGTCGTCGCTGGACAGACTGAGGTCGGAGTAGGTGAAGCGGGTGTAGCTGAGGCCGTGGCCGAACGGGTAGAGGGGCGTGCCTCGGTAGTACAGATATGTCGCGTCGGTGGCGATGATGTCGTAGTCGAACAGGTCGGGCAGCTCCCCGGCCGAGCGATACCAGGTCTGGGTGAGGCGGCCGCTCGGATCGGCGTCGCCGAACAGCACGTCGGCGAGGGCGTGGCCGTATTCCTGGCCGCCGTGCGAGGACCACAGGATCGCGGGCACGTGCGCGTCGGCCCAGGTGACCGCGAACGGGTAGCCGCTGGAGACCACCAGCACGGTCGCCCTGTTCGCCTCGTGGACCGCCCTGACCAGCTTCTCCTGCCCCTGCGGCAGGGCCAGGTCGGCCCTGTCCTCGGTCTCCCTGCCGTTGACCAGCGGGTGGTCGCCCACCACGACGACGGCCACGTCCGCGTCCGCGGCGGCCCGTGCGGCCCGCGCGGCGCCGCTCTCGACCAGGTCCACGACGAGCAGGGTGGCCGCGTCCGGGTCGTCGGTGAGGCGGAGCGTGCCGCGATCGGCGGTGACGTACTGGTCGGTGGAGATGTGGCGGAGCACGACGCCGCGGAAGCGCTCCTCCATCCGGAAGGTCTGCCTGACCTCCCAGCCGTTCGGGCCCGGCTGGTCGTTGACCAGCACGCCGTCCCGGCCCACGCTGACGTGCCTGCCGTTGGCGACGCTGCGGAACGCGTACGCCCCGCCGCCCCAGTCGAACACGTCGAACTCGGCCGAGGCGCCGATGCCGAGCGGGCCGCCGGTGTAGTCGGCGGTGGCGCTGACGTAGCCCTCTTCGGCGCGCAGCGTGATGCGGTCCACACCCTCGCAGTAGACCGTCTCGCACCGCTCGGCGATGCCGTTCCTGGCCGTCACCCGGTACGGCAACGTGCCGCTGTACCAGTCCTCCAGCAGCACGTCGGCCAGCGGGCCGATCACCGCCACCCGCTTGGGCGCGCAGAGCGGCAGCAGGCCGTCGTTCTTGAGCAGCGTGATCGACTGGCGGGCCGCCTCCCGGGCCAGGCGCTGGTGCTCGGTGCAGTTGACGACCTCCTCGCTGATCTCCTCCTGCGGTTCCACCGGGTCGAACTCGCCGAGCCTGGTCCGGATGGACAGCGCGTGCCGGACCGCGGTGTCGATGTCGGCCTCGGTGATCAGGCCGCGGTCGAGGGCGGTCCTGAGGTGACCCAGGGTGGCTTCGGGGTTCGCGTCATCTTGGGTGAAGCTGTCCAGGCCCGCTTTGAGCGCGTGTGCGTACGCCTCGGCGGGGTCGGCGTGGTAGGCCTGCATGCCGAAGAGGTTCGCGGGGGCGTACGCGTCGCTGACCACGAGGACGTCCTCGCCGGTCCACGTGCGCAGGACGTCGTTGATCAGCGGGGACAGGTGCGCCGGGCGGCCGTTGACCAGGTTGTAGCTGGGCATCACGGCGACCGCCGCGCCCGACTCGATCGGGGGGCGGAAGGCGCGCAGCTCGTATTCGTGCAGCACCCGGGGTGGCAGGTTGCTGGAGCTGACGCAGCGGTCGGTCTCGTTGTTGTAGGCCAGGAAGTGCTTGAGCGTCGGCGCGGTCTTCAGCACGGGCCCGTCCCCGCGCAAGCCCGTCGCGTACGCGGTGCCCAGCACGCCGGTCAGCCACGGATCCTCGGAGTAGCCCTCCTCGTTGCGCCCCCAGCGCGGATCGCGGAGCGGGTTCACCACCGGAGCCCACACGTTGCGGCCCGCCCCGGCCGGATCCTTGCGGTGGAAGGCGAGCACCTCGTCCGCGGTGGCCGCGCCCACGCCGCGCACCAGCTCCGGGTTCCAGGTGCTGGCCAGGCCGATCGCCTGCGGGAACACGGTCGCGGGGCCGAGCCAGGCCAGGCCGTGCAGCGCCTCGGTGCCGGTCCGGAACGGCTTGAGCCCGAGCCGGTCGACCGGCGCCTGGTACTGGTGCAGCAGGCCGATCTTCTCCGCCAGCGTGAGCCGGGCGACGAGGTCGCTGACCCGGGTCCGCGTGGGCAGGCCTGGATCGCGGAACGGCTCGGTCATGTGGATCCACCATCCTCATGTGTCGAAGCGCTTCGATGGACGGGCAAAAGAAGGCGCTTCTGTCGAAGCGCTTCGATAGGTTTCACCCGGATGAAATCGGCCTCACAACCGAAGGGTCCCGCTTGAGGAACTTCCGGTCAAGACCCATTTGTCGGGCTGCAGCTGCCGGTCTTGGCGCCGGTGCGGCGAGAACCATCACGCACGTGAACGGCGCCGGATAACGGCGAGCAACCCGGCTAGGTCAGCGCGGGTAGCCGTCCCGAATCGACTGAATCAAGGACCCTAGCAGCGGCTCCGAGCGCGCCCGCGCCGTGGCCGAGCGTGGAGACGACCAGGCGGCAGCCGCCGCCTCCGGGCGCGATCGAGCGGCGGAACATCTCCTCCTCCGCGCGCTTGTGCACCCAGGGGGCCAGCGTCACGAAATATCCCCCGAGCACGATGACCTCGGGATTCAGGGTGTTCGCCACGATCGCCACGCCCTTGCCGAGGTTGTGGCCGACCGAGTCGAGCAAAGCGAGGATCTCGGCGTCACCCGCGCGGGCCCGCCGCAGCACCTCGTCGAGCTCGGGTTCCAGCTCCGACGGCGACACTCCGGGCGCGAGCACCGCGCCGATCCCGGCCATGGCCTCCAGGCAGCCGTGCCGCCCGCACTGGCAGAGCGGGCCGCTCGGGTCGATCTCGATGTGCCCGATCTCGCCGGTATAGCCCTGGCCGCCGCGCCGCAGCCGTCCATCCATGATCACGCCAGCGCCGACGCCGACCTCGCCGGTCAGGTAGACCAGGTCGTTCACGCCGCCGTGCGGGCCGAAGCGGAGCTCCGCCAGCGCGCCCAGATTGGCGTCGTTGTCGACCATCACCGGAAAGCCCGGATCGCGCATCGCCTTGGTCAGGTCGCCGCACAGATCGACGTCGCGCCAGCCGAGGTTCGGGGCGAGCCGCACTGAACCGTTCACGTCCACCAGGCCCGGCACCGCGACCGTGAGGCCGAGCACCTGGCGGGCCTCCTTCGCCATCCGGCTCACCACGCGGCGGGCGATGGCGGCGATTCCGACCACCGCCTGGCCCGCGGAAGCCGTGCCTCCCGAGAAGGATCGCCGCCAAGACAGCAGCTCCTCGCCCTTCAGGTCGACCGCGACCGCCGTCAAGTAGTCCACGTTGACCTCGATGCCGATCGCCGCGTACGGCGAGCCGTCCAGCACCAGCATGGTCGCCGGGCGGCCCACCCGGTTCTCGGTGAGGCCGGTCTCGCGGAGCAGGCGCCGGTCGATCAGATCGGCCACGAGGCTGGAGACCGTAGCCTTGTTCAGGCCGGTGGACGCGGCGATGTCCGCGCGGGAACAGGGTGAGTTCTCGCGGACGAACCGCAGGACGACGGCCAGGTTGGTGGCGCGGACGTCGGTGAAGTCGGCCGGCTGAGGCCCATGGTGCGATGTCTGCGGTGTGATCAAAAGTCAGCCCCGTTCCTGCTCGGGCTCATCATGCCTCATGTGCCCCCGATCCGGCCTCTGTCATCAATCTGTGATCGGGTCCCGGGGGTCCCGCCGGGGCGAAACCTTGTGGTAACCGCCACCCTGGACTAATTTGTTTGGTCGAAAGACGAACTAACTCTATCGCGTGGATGTCGTTCTCCAACACCCCTCTTCGCACGTACGAACCTAAAGGAAGGGAGCGCGTCGTGACGCAATCCCCCACCAGGCGCGGGTTCTTAGGGCTCGTCGCCCTTACCGCCCTATCCGCCTGCGCGGCCCCCGCCGGGCCCAAGCCGGGCGCGGCCAAGGCGACCGCCGCGGCCATGGACAAGCTCACCGCCCTGATCCCCAAGTACGTCCCGCTCCAGGTCGTCAAGCCCGACATCACCAGCAGCGTGCCGGGCTTCGGCCGGGACGGCTTCCTCAAGTATCCGGCCACGCTCGTCGACTCGATCACCGCCAAGCCCGGCAAGGGCGGCAGCTACAAGGTCATGGTGCCGACCTGGAGCCCCTTGCCGCCGCCGCTGGGCAGCAACTCCTACTACGACGCCGTCAACACCGACATCGGCGCCACCATCGACTTCAACTACCTCGACGGCATGACCATCCACGAGAAGCTGCCGACCCTGCTGGCCGGAGGCGACGTCGCGGACGTGACCACCGTGCCCGGGTGGGCGCTCACCGCCGTGCCGGACTACTCCAAGGCCGTGGACGGGCTGTTCGAGGACCTCACGCCGTACCTGGCGGGCGATATTTCTACGAAATATCCGGCTTTGGCGGCGATTCCCACGCTGGCCTGGCAGTACTCGGTCTTCGGCGGCAAGCTCAAGGCGGTCCCCGCCTGGCCGACGCCCATGTTCGGCCTGGTGCTCTTCCACCGCAAGGACCTCTGGGACAAGTACGGCCTGACCGCCCCCAAGTCCGCCGACGAGCTGTTCGAGATGGGCAAGCAGGTCACCGACCCCAAGGAGAAGCGCTGGGCGTTCGGCGACATCTTCGAGATCATGCGGGAGATCTTCCGGGTGCCGCGCAAGTGGCGTAAGGACGGCGGCAAGCTCGTCCACGCGTACGAGACGCCGGAGTACGAGGCCACGGTCGCGTGGATGCGCAAGATCGTCGACAACGGTCTGGTCCACCCCAACGTGCTGTCCGCCAAGCAGGCCGCCGACGCCAAGGAGCTGTTCAAGTCCGGTCAGATGCTGGTGACCTCGGATGGCTTCAGCTTCTGGGCCGAGACACTGATCCAGATGTCCAAGGAGAACCCCGACTTCTGGATGGAGCCCGTCCCGATCTTCGGCGGGGACGGCGGGAAGCCCGAATACCGGGTCAACCAGGACCCGAGCTACACCTTCATCAAGAAGGGCACCCCCAAGGAGAAGATCGAGGAGCTGCTGGGACTGTTCAACTACTTCTCCTCCCCCTTCGGCACCCAGGAGCAGCTGCTGTTCAACAACGGCGTCGAGGGCAAGCACTTCACCCGGGACGCGACCGGCGCGCCGCAGCAGACCGAACTCGGCCCCAAGGAGATCGTCGGCAGCTACGTCTGGCTCGGCGGCCGGGTCGACCCGATCTTCGAATCCCAGGCCCACCCCAACTACGTGCAGGCCGCCACCACCTGGTGGAACTCCGCCGTCCAGGTACGGCACCAGGACCCGTTCGACGGCATCCGGGTGCAGGAGCCCGGCGACTTCACCGCCGCCGTGAAGCCCTTCGAGGACAAGGTGACGGACATCATCCGGGGCCGCCGCGACGTGAGCACGCTGTCCCAGGCCATCGACGAGTGGCGCAAGGGCGGCGGCGACGCGGGCCGCGAGTTCTACCAGAAGGTCCTCACCGACAATGGCCGTGCTTAGGAGCCGCTCGCGGAGCCGTACCGACTCGGGACCGGCGGGTGACCTGACCTCACCCGCCGGCCCCGGCCCCCGCCCTGGAAAGATGCCCTTCCTCGCGCGGCTGCGGCGGGACTGGCAGCTCCTGGTGATGACGCTCCCGGCCCTCGGCCTGGTGCTGGTCTTCCATTACGTGCCGACCCTGGGCAACGTCATCGCCTTCCAGGACTACACCCCGTACGACGGGATCAGCGGCAGCCCCTGGGTGGGTCTGTACAACTTCCAGTGGCTGCTGTCCGACCCCGAGTTCTGGCAGGCCCTCCGCAACACCGTCACGATCACCACATTCCAGCTGATCTTCTACTTCCCCATCCCGATCGGGCTGGCGATCCTGCTGGACAGCGTGCTCTCCCGGAAGCTGCGCCTGTTCATCCAGGGCATCGTCTACATGCCGCACTTCTTCTCCTGGGTGCTGGTGGTCAGCCTCTTCCAGCAGATCCTCGGCGGCGCCGGACTGCTCGCCCAGACGCTGCGGCAGCACGGGCACGAACCCTGGGACATCATGACCAACCCGGACGCGTTCATCGTCCTGGTCACCGCCGAGTCGGTCTGGAAGGACGCGGGCTGGGGGACGATCATCTTCCTGGCCGCCCTGGCCGCCATCAACCAGAACCTCTACGAGGCCGCCGCCGTCGACGGCGCGTCCCGGTGGCGGCGGATGTGGCACATCACCCTGCCCGGCCTGCGGCCAGTCATCCTGCTGCTGCTCATCCTGCGTCTGGGCGACGCGCTCAACGTCGGCTTCGAGCAGTTCTTCCTGCAACGCGACGCGGTCGGCTCGCACGCGGCCGAGGTCCTCGACACCTTCGTCTACTGGCGCACCCTGATGACCGGCGCGTGGAGCTACGGCGCCGCGGCGGGCCTGTTCAAGGGCGTCGTCGGCCTCATCCTCATCGTGATCGCCAACAAGGTGGCACACCGGTTCGGCGAACAGGGAATCTACAAACGATCATGAATAACCGACCGACCTGGCAGGAGCGGCCCACCCTCTTCGGGCTGACGCTCAAAGGCTTCACGCTGACCCTCATCGTGCTGGTCATGATCTACCCGATCTACGTGGTGATCCTCACCAGCCTGTCCACCGCTTCGGCCGTCACCGCGGCCGGCGGCCTGGTGACCCTGCCCACCGACCTCTCCCTGGACGCCTACCGCGAGCTCTTCGGCGGCGGCGTGGTCACCCGCGCCGTCCTGGTCAGCACCGGCGTCACCCTCGTCGGCACCGCCGTCAGCCTGGGCCTCACCATCCTGGCCGCCTACGGCCTGTCCCGCACCAACTCGCTGTTCCACCGCCCGCTGCTGTTCCTGTTCCTGCTGACCTTCCTGTTCACCCCCGGCATGATCCCCACCTACCTGATGGTCCGCGAGCTCGGCCTGATCGACAGCTACTGGTCACTGATCCTGCCGTCCGCGATCAGCGCCTTCAACCTGGTCGTGATGCGCGCCTTCTTTATGAACATCCCCGGCGAGGTCATCGACAGCGCCCGCATCGACGGCGCCGGCGACTTCCGCATCCTGGGCCGCATCGTCCTGCCCATGTCCAAAGGCGTCACCGCCGTCATCGGCCTCTTCTACGCCGTCGGCTACTGGAACGCCTTCTTCAACGCCGTCCTCTATATCAACGACAACTCCAAATGGCCCCTCCAGCTCATCCTCCGCCAGTACGTGCAACAGGGCATGGACCTGGTCCCCAACACCCGCACGTACGACTCCGCCGCCGGCGCCCTCCCCCCGAACCTGGCCATCAAGATGGCCATCATCGTGGTCGCCCTGATCCCCGTTTTGATCATCTACCCCTTCGTCCAGAAACACTTCACGAAGGGCGTGATCATCGGCGCGGTGAAGGGGTGACTACGCCGGACCAGATCAGGCGGGCTCTCGGGCCAGGAGCAAGGCCTGCTCGCGCAGGTGCGACGGCAGCCCGGGTTCGGTGGCACGCAGAGCCTGGGTGACGTAGTCATGAGATATCCCGTTACGGCCAAGGAGCGCGTAGACGCGGGCGGCGCGATGCAGGACAGGGCCGTTGGCGGAACCCGGAGCCGTGGCGTCGAGGATCTCCTGCTCCGCCGCGTCGAATCGCCGGACCAGGGCAAGGGCAAGGGCCCTGGCGGCCAGGGTGCCCGGCTGCTGGTTCCGCCGCACCGCGGTTCGATCGAGATCGCGTAGCGCCGCCTCCGCCTGTCCCATGTCGGCGAGGATCTCGCCGCGAAGGGCCAGCGCCGCGACCGGCGGCTGATCCGACAACGCCAGCGCGCCGTTCAGATGGGACAGCGCGGCGCCGGGCTGTCCCGCCGCCCACAACGCCTCGCCGAGCGCGAGCTTGGCCTGGACATTGTTGCTCTCCCACGCCTGGACCGTCTTCAGCCGCTCGATCGCCGCCTCGACCTTCCCCTGCGCGAGGAGCAGCTTGCCGTCGGCGGTCAGAACCCGCGCCACGCCGCCGAACTGCTGTCGCACGGCGAACATCTCCAGCGCCTTGTCGAAGTGGGCATGGGCCGCTTCGACATCCCCCTGGGCGGCGGCCACCACGCCGTATATCTCGGTGGCCTCCGCGTGAATCCAGCTGCCCTGGTCACTCGCGACTCGGATCGCCTCCCCCGCAAGGGCGCGAGCCGTCGGCCAGCTCTCACGCTCGAGGGCGTCTCGGGCTTCCCGCAGGTAGACGGCAGGTGTTTCGTGCTGCTTGATCGGGCCGATCAGCCGGTCGTGCTGGAGCTCGTACCAGCGAATGCCCAGTCGATGCTCGGCCCTCAGCACGTGCCTGTCCTCAAGCGCGCGGGCTATCGAATTGGGCATGCCAGCGGTCTCGCGCAGCCCTTCGTAAGCGGTGCTGCGAGTGCCGTGTTCGGTGATGAAGGTGTTGCGCAGCCAGAGCAGGATCTCACCGGCCAGCACCCGGTGCTCCTCGGCCACCTCGTCGATCACCGTCTTGCAGAAGCGCACGAGGAATCTGTCGACGTCGGCATAGGCCCTGGCGTGTTCCGGAGTGATCCGGCCGACCTCCGGGGGCAGCGACGTCCAGAGCGCGGAGCACACCACCTGCAACTGGACCGGCTCAACGCTGTCCAGCGAGAGGATGGTCTCAACGCCGTCGTCGTTGGTGAACAGAACCGTGCTGAGATCGGATACCAGCAGCTCGGCGGCGCCGGAGACGAAGGACCTTCCCGTACCCTCCAGCGGGTTGACCACGGCCTGCAGGGCGGCCTCGCGGCTGAGCGGCTTCAGGTGCAACCTTGATCGCGTGCCCTGGCCGAGCACCTGCTCATGCGGCAGGACCGCGTACAGATACTCCTCGCGCAACGCGAGAAGCAAGTGCAGACCTTCGTGCGTGCGCATGGCCGCGGCCAGTTGATCGAGAAACTCGGCGCGCTCGTTCTCCCTGAACGTCGGACCCTGGAATATCTCCTCAGCCTGGTCCACGGCCGCCAGGACCAGCACGGGATCGCCATAGCGGTCGACCTTCTCCGGCCGAAGGCTCAGGTAGTCGGAGATCGTCATGCCGGCGAAACCGGAGAGGGGGATATCCGGTGCCCACGAGGCGAGCAGGGCCAGGACATAGGGATTCCCCGGCTGGGAGGCATGGAGCACCCGGCCCGGTGAAACTCTGCCCACGGGCAGCGCGTCGGCCCGTTCCGGATCGAGCCGTGGCAGGACACCGGCGTGCAGGAGGGATGTCTTGCCGACGCCGGAGGCGCCGTACAGCACGCTCAGGCCGGTGGCCTGCCACATCGTCGCAACCTCACGTGCCTCGCTTTCCCTGCCGAAGAAGAGGTTGTGATCGTCCTGGTAATAGGGGCGCATCCCCACGTAGGGATTGCCGGCCCGTCCATCAGCGCGCCGCACGGGTGTCATGTCATCCGCCCTCGCAGTTCTTCGCAGAATTGGCTGGCCGTGCCAATGAAGATGGAGATGTTCCAGCCGTCCAGGTAGTGCGTGAGGTACTTGCGGGCCTGTTCGTAAGCGTCCGGTACCGAACTCGCGATCTCCGGTATGAGCTGGACGCTGACGTGCCGTATGCATTCAGCAGTTCTTGATCATCTGGGTGTGAGTACCGCCCTGGTGATGGGATGATCTTTGGGTGCCGAAGACCCCGGATCGCCGCCCGTCGTATGACGAGCTGGCCGCGCTGGTGGTCCGGC